>CAIMWF010000146.1 GCA_903845055.1 uncultured Bacteroidales bacterium
ACCAAGGGTTTTCGGCCCCTCCTTCTCATGGTAATGCGATGAACCGAACAAAACGCCCATGGTACTCACCACAACCTCCTTGGCTGCCGCACCCGTGATGAGGCTGACCCCCATGCGCCAGTCGAAACCGAGCGGCAGGATCACGGGTTCGATGGCATGGCCGATCATGCCGATGTAGGAATTCTGCAGCCTCACCTCCGGGCTTGCTTTGCTGCCGGCCGGGAAATATTCGAGCGCCCAGATCAGCACCACGGCAATGAGAATGACACCCCCCATTTTCTGTAGGTACTGGCGGCCCTTTTCCCACATGTGACGGATGATGACCCGTACCGTCGGCATACGGTAGGGCGGGAGTTCCATAACAAATGGAGCCTCCCTGCTCCTGAAAAGGGTTCTCTTGAAAACCAGGGATATCAGCACCGCCAGGATAATCCCCGTCATGTACAGTCCGAAAATGACCGTACCGGCATGCGCCGGGAAAATCGCCCCGGAAATCAGGATGTAAACGGGCAGACGGGCGCTGCACGACATGAACGGGTTGATGAGCATCGTTAGGAGCCGGTCGTTGCGGTCCTTGAGGGTCCGGGTAACCATAATGGCCGGCACGTTGCACCCGAAGCCCATGATGAGCGGGATGAACGACT
The DNA here is from genome assembly GCA_903845055.1 of uncultured Bacteroidales bacterium. Taxonomy (GTDB): domain Bacteria; phylum Bacteroidota; class Bacteroidia; order Bacteroidales; family FEN-979; genus CAIVAT01. The sequence continues at coordinate 645 of CAIMWF010000146.1, forward strand.
GCCCGTGTAGTCCCATCTTGTGCATCAGTTTGTCCATGATGAAGGCCGCCCGGGCCATGTAGCCGGTATCCTCCATCAGTGAAATGAAAAAGAAAAGGATCAGGATATTCGGGAGAAAAACGATGATGCTTCCAATGCCATTGATGATCCCGTCAACCAAAAGGTCCTTGAGCGGCCCCTGGGGAAGCAGACCGCTGACCTGTGAGCCGATGGCGGCAACCAGCAGATCGATCCAGTGTTTCGGGTACTCCCCCAGCGAAAAGGTCGACTGGAACATCAGCCATAAAAAGAGGATGAAAATCGGAAATCCAAGCCATTTGTGGGTGATCACCCTATCGATGATCTCACTTGCACTCTTTTCGGGCTCCACACGTTCATTCGGGACGAGCGTTTCTTTGAGGGCACCTGCAATGAAGCCATACTTTGCATCGGTGACAAGGGTTCCCGAATCTTCCCTGAAGTTGGTTTCAAGGTCCAGGATCTCTTTCCCGGTTCGCTCCATGATTGCCTTATAAAACGGTGACGGGGAGAGGAATTCATTCATTTTCCGATCCTTCTCCAGCATTTTGATACTGATGTATCGTGACGAAAGGAGATCGGTCAGTGATTTATCCCGCCATACCACATCCTGGATTTTGCGCAACGACTTTTCGATATCGGTTCCGTAGTTGATATGGACATGTCTCACCACCGGGTCGCGGTCTTCGAAAACTTCGATCAGGCGGTCGAAAAGTTCACTGATCCCTGTTCCTTTTGAACTTACCGTGGGAACGATGGGGATTCCAAGCAATTGCCCGAGCGATTTGTAATCAAGCTGGTGGCCCTGTTTGATGAATTCGTCGTGCATGTTCAGCGCGATCACCACCCTGATGTCCATGTCGATAAGCTGGGTGGTCAGGTACAGGTTGCGCTCGAGGTTGGAGGCATCCAGGACATTAACCACGATATCTGGAACTTTTTCAAGGATGTGATTGCGCACATAAAGTTCTTCGGGCGAATAGGCAGTAAGCGAGTAGGTACCCGGCAGGTCGGTGATGTTGAAAAGGTAACCCGCCTGCCTGAAGGTGGCCTCTTTCGAATCAACGGTTACACCGCTGAAATTACCAACCCGCTCATGCGATCCCGAGGCAAAGTTGAAAAGGGTGGTCTTTCCGCAATTCGGGTTGCCGACCAGGGCAACGTCGATAACCCGGCCGCGATCAGGTGACCCGGTGCGCAGCGATTCATTTTCAAGCGTCCCATGGTATGAAGGGATTTCGCCGGAGGCCTGTCCCGCACCGGCAGCATTCTCCTCCGACAGGATGCCGATGAGACGTGCCTCGCTACGACGCAGCGATACATGGTAACCCATAATTTTATACTCGACCGGGTCCTGAAGAGGCGCGGCTTTGATGACGGTAACCTCTTTTCCCTTCACAAAACCCATCTCGGTGATGCGTTTACGAAACGCACCCCGTCCCTTCACCTTGGTGATGATACCGGTAGCACCTTGCGGAAGATCGAAGAGGGTTGCCAATTAATTTAGATTAAATTAAGGCAAAGGTAGTGAAAATAGCAACACGAAAAAGACAGAAATATGAAAAGAAAACTGGAATCCCCATACACTGTTATAAAATTCACAAAATCAGGAGATAAACGGAGAGCAGGCGGGCGCCCGACAATAAAAAACCAGTGAGAAACGGTTTATACGAAGTTGAATCATTCTGAAACCTGACGTCCGGCCTGTACCCGCTTTAGGTAGTCAACCGTTTCGGGCCCGAGGTTGAAGAGGATGTCAAGGATGCTGAGCCCCGGTAAAAATCCGTGCCGGGGTTCAAAAACCTGCGTGTAGTGCGGGTAAGCCCATGTTCCGTCTTCATGCTTTGCGGTCAGATCATCCCGGAGGCCGGGGGCACCGGCAGGATTTTTTTTATACGTGCTGCTTTCAGCGATGGTAATATCCAGTTGCAGCACCCTGAAAATCTTTTCGAGCATCCCGGTGTTGAAATCAACCAGGAAATCCACCTTTTTTTCATAAAAAGGGGCGAGCTCATCCTGGTAATACAGAAAGAACGGTGAATTGCTGTAAGCGCTGCAAACCGAACGCCAATGGATTCTTTGCCAGGGCTGGTGATCCGAAACACGGATATCCCTCGTGATGGTCCGGTTGCCATTCGGTTTAATGACCGGAATAGTCAGTGTATGCAGGCCATTGGGCCCATAAATGGCACAATGGTTCCTGCAGGTCTGTTTGGGGTAGGTTTCATGCAACTCAACGGCCACGCTGCCGGAATTCACCAAGGCTGCCATGTACCTGGCTGGCGGACAGTATGCGGTAGCGATCAGCAGCGGCATTGCTAGTTTTCTTTCACCTTCAGCAGAATATCATCAATGGCTTTTTTCAGTGAATCTTTCGGAAGGGCACCCACCGACATCTGTGGTGGTTCCGCCATGGGTACGAAAAGCATCGAAGGGATGCTGCGGATGCCAAAGGCACCGGCGAGTTCCTGCTCGGCTTCCGTATCAATCTTGTAGATATTTATTTTTCCATTGTATTCAACCGCAAGATCATCGAGGATCGGCGCCACCATTTTGCAGGGCCCGCACCAGTCGGCGTAAAAATCAATGATACAGGGCAGTGTGCCCTCGAATTTCCATTCCTGGTTCTGCTCGTAATTGAAGACCTTTTCCAGGAAACTTTGTTTTGACAAATGCTCAACCATTTGGAAACGAATTAAATATTAAAAATTAAAAATGACATAGTCCATTAAACGCGGTTAATCCATTTATTTAGCCGGCTCCACATTAACAAGAAGGATGTTCCGGATCATTTCCACGTAGGCGTTCTTCTGCAGGGCACCCACCGACATCTGCGGCTTGCCCGATTTGGGAACAAACATCACGACAGGGATTGAATTGATATTGAATAACCCTGCCAGTTCACGGTTTTCGTCGGTGTTTACTTTATAAACCCTGATCTTTCCTTTGTATTCTTTTGAAAGTTCCGCAAGGATGGGGGCAACCATCTTGCACGGGCGGCACCAGTCGGCGTAAAAATCAATGATGCAGGGCTCGTCACCGCTGAATACCCAGGATTTCGGGCTGGCCTTGTAATCCCATACGAGTTTCTGGAAGGTGGCGGTAGTCAGGCTCACCACCTGACCGTCGTTGTTATCTGTGGTAACATTGCCTGTTCCTGGGGTGTTTGTACAGGCATAAATGGAGAGTGATCCAATAAAAAGAAAAATAAATGCTATTTTAGACATAGGGTCAGTGTTTTAAAACGAAGATGCAAAGATAAAAAGAAAATGTATCTAAATCGCATAAATACCACTATAATTTTGTATTTTTGCGCCTGATTATTGAAAAAGCTAATGGGGCTTCTTATAGAAAAAGTTGATATTGAGCTGATTGGGAAGAAATTTTCGGAAAACGAGGATTGCCTGCAATTTCTTGCAGAAAAAAAATGGGCGGATGGCTTCACCTGTAAAAAGTGCGGTCATGTGAATTTCTGCAAGGGCAAGTCACCCTTCGCCCGCAGGTGTACCCGCTGCAAACATGAGGAATCGGCCACAGCACACACGATCTTTCACAGGTGTCATATTCCCCTTACCGAGGCATTCAGGATTGTTTACATGGTTTGTAATGACCCGTCTGTTTCGACCTATGAGATTTCACGCCAGCTGGAACTGCGCCAGATGACCTGCTGGAAACTGAAAACAAGGCTGATGGAATGCATCAGGCGCAAGGGTGAAGTGGATATCCTCCTTGATCCCACGGTCATCATGACCGAATAGATCAGCCTTGGTGCGTTTAAACTAACGAACCACGAACTTCCGGATTACGACCGCGGCATCGCTGCCGATCTGCAACAGGTAGATCCCGGGCCGGAGATTTGAAATATCAATGATTTGCTCATGATCCGCGGAATGGATGGCGGCAGTGACAACCGAAATGGTATTCCCCGTAATGTCAGAAACCCTGAAAGTAAGTGCTGCTGTGTTGCCGGGCCTGTATCCGACATACAATTTGCCGGAAGCCGGGTTCGGGTAGATTTGCAGGTCCCGCACCGGCCCTTCGCTGTCAATCCCCACATGTGAAAGAGGATAGTAAATTTCCCAGCCTGCGGCGGTGACCGAACTGTTGGTCATGAAGATGAGCATCATTTTCCCGCCCGGTGCTGTCACCGAATCGGGCAGGTTCCCGGCATCATAGTGACCGGATATCTCCTTCAGTTTCGTATTGTTCCCGAGATCATACACGCTGAGAATGTCTTTCCCGGCTTCTGTATCGAACCTCCTGAAATGGATTGTGAGGGGAGTGCTCTTGCCCGACTGCAGGATCCACCTGCACACCGAGTTGTTGTGGTAATTGAAGCCATAGCTTCCGTCGGTAATAACGGCAGTATCGCCGGTGATGGTGTTCGTTCCTGAACACCAGACCGGTATTTTCGATTTATAGGTGGCGAACCACCCCGGAGCGCCCGCACCGTTGCTTCCTTTGAACTTTACAAGCATTTTATTGGTTGTACCGGTAATGGCCGGTGGGATGGTGTCGCCGGAAAAATTACCAATGACCGGGGCAGCCTCCGTACCGCCGTCGTAAATGGTGACTTTGTCGGCAGGACCGGTATTGATGTTGTTGAAGGTGAGGGTCACCGAAGATACCGAATCGCCGGCAGGCTGCGGATCGATGAGCCACGAACAATCGCTGTCGGGCGTGTAGTTGCTGATGGGGCCGCTGCCATCGGTCAGGCTGCCGGAAAGGGTGGTGAGATGTTTGCTCCCGGTGCAATATACAGGATATGTATAGTTGAGCGTATCAGGATAGGCATTGATGATCACCTCCTGCGCCAGCTTGAAGTTGTTGCCCCCGGGGGTGAGGTTATCGGTGTAAAAATAGCCGTTGTTCTGCCCGCTCCAGCCAAAATTGAAATGGAAATAGGCGGTATCCTGGTACCCGTCGCACACAAAGGCGTGTCCTGAGATGTTTGGGTCCGACCAGCCTGCATAGTAAAGGGGCATTTTACGGTCGAGATGGGCGATCAGGATGCTGTCCCAGTTCATGGTGGTGCTGTCGCGGAACACATACCGGGTCTCCGGCGAATACCTGAAAAATGTCCGAAGGGCATAGGCCGCCTTGTGGTTATACATCCCCGAAGCGGCGGGACCGTAAACCAGGTCGCACGACACGCCCAGGTGGTACAGGAGTTTTGCGATGCCGGGGTTGCTGATGGTGCTGGTATTGGTCATGTTGTCCCAGTCATATGCCGTATTCCCAAAATCGGCTGAAAGGGTCCCGTAGATGGAGTCATGATATGAATAGGACCCGGTTCCCTTGAGCGGCCAGCGGTAATAGTACATGATCTGTCCCATGCAAACGGGGACACAGCCTACGAGGGTATGTCCGCCGGGGCCGGCGGGGTCGGGAGGGCACTGCTCGTTGTAGGGCATGGGCTGGTCCCAGTTTGAAATAATAAGCGGGGCCACCGCATTTCCCAGGGCGGGTTTACCTGGGAGTGGCACTCTTCTGGCAGCTTCGAACGCGGCTGTGGGAACGAGGTAACGGTTCCATGCTTTTTCAACAGGCTCGCTGGCTTTCAGGTTCTTTGCTATTGCACCTGCGATCTGTGCCTCGTACTGTTTCATCCATGCGGTGAACTGGGAAGGGGCGTTCGCCAGTGAACAGCTCCCCGTAAATGAATAGGCCAGCACCGGCGTAACGGCATCCTCTGCCGAAACGGCGATGTAGCCGGCAGGCTCCATGTTGAAAATGTAATAAACGATCCTGCCATCCGACTTTTGTGTCAGGGTTTCGATGATCCGGATCCCGGATGCAGGGGTCGGCAGGAACTGGTTGATCCGTTCAAAATAGAAGTTCAGGCCGGCCTGCTTTGCATCCGCCAGCTGCACCTCCCTGCCAAATCCGGTCACGCCTGCCAGCGCAAGAACCAGGCCCAGAATCACACCTTTTGCCTTCATGGTCTTAATAATTTACAAATCAGTTCCTTTTTTTTGATATGCTACAATCTCCCTGCTAAGGTAAAAAAATGATGGTTAGCCCCCGCGGAATATTGAGATAATACAGGTATAATTTTTAAGGTGCCGCGATTAATGGTTAATTTCGCAGCTGAAAAAAATGTATCATGGCCCTTCTGATCATAAATATCCAGGAACTTGTACAGGTTGAAGAAAACCCGGTGCCGTTTGTTGCAGGTGAGGCAATGTCGGAACTGTGTACGTTACGAAACAGCTGGCTACTGACCGACGGTGACAGGATCGCTGATTTTGGGGAAATGCCTTTGCCTGAGTGGCTGAAAACTTCGGCGGATGCCGGGTTGACGGTCATTGACGCCCGGGGACGAACGGTATTTCCCAGTTTCTGCGACAGCCATACCCATCTTGTATACGCTGGCAGCCGCGAGGTTGAATACATCGACAAGATCAGGGGACTGAGTTACGAGGAGATTGCGAGGCGGGGTGGTGGCATTCTCAACTCAGCCAAACGCCTGCACGACGCCAGCGAGGATGAACTTACCGAACAGGCGCTGGGCAGGCTTAACGAGATCATGATGCTGGGGACAGGGGCTGTGGAGATCAAGAGCGGTTACGGGCTCAACCTGGAAGATGAGTTGAAAATGCTCCGGGTCATCCGGAAGCTGAAGGATTTGTCGCCGCTGACCATCGTCCCGACCTTCCTGGGGGCGCATGCCGTACCGGCTGAATACAGGGGCCGGCAGGATGCCTTCGTTGACCTGGTGGTCGGGGAAATGGTCCCTGCTGTGGCTGCTGAAAAGCTGGCCGGTTTTATCGACGTATTCTGCGACCGTGGTTTCTTTACGGCCCGTGAAACGGAACGTATCCTGGAGGCGGGCATTAAGCATGGGATGCGGGCCAAGATCCATGCAAATGAACTGGATTATTCAGGCGGTATCCAGGCTGGCGTAAAATACAAGGCACTGTCGGTCGACCACCTCGAGTTTACCGGTGACGAAGAAATAAATGCCCTGCTCCACTCGGGCACGATGCCGACGGTACTCCCGGGTGCTGCTTTTTTTCTTGAAATGGTTTGTGCGCCGGTGCGCAGGATGATCAGCGCAGGGCTCCCGGTTGCCATGGCCAGTGATTTTAATCCCGGCTCCTCCCCGTCGGGGAATATGCAGTTCATTCTTTCGCTGGCCTGTATAAAATACAAAATGGTCCCGGAAGAGGCCATCAACGCGGTGACCATCAACAGCGCCTATGCCATGGGGCTGAGCAAGGATTTCGGTAGCATCGCACGCGGCAAGGTGGCCAACCTCTTTATTACCCATCCCATCCCGGGCTATGCCTTCATGCCTTATGCCTACGGAAGCAACAAGGTCGAAACCGTTATCCTGAAGGGCAAGATCATTGCAGGCAACAAGGAATGAACGTTAAGAAATGGGAGGGCATTTATTGCCAATTAAAATTAATAATTACTTTTTGATAGGGAGCAGGCCGGTTGCCATTCACTATTGCCAATTGCCTATTGCCTACTGCCTTTTTTTTTACTTCAACCTTCAAAACTCGTTAATAAATATTCCCTGTTCAAAGAAAAAGGCTGTTCCTGATTTCGGAACAGCCTTTTTCTTTTTAACCGGTAAAACCGGTTCAGCTCATTTATTCAATAACGAACTTGCCCTTCGCGATGTTTTCCTTTCCGGTAAGCAGGTAAAGGTACAACCCGGGATTAAGGTTGTTCCTGTCGAAGCTCATGTGGCTGGAGGTCACCCTGGTGCGGTAAACTTCCCTGCCGACAATGTTGTAAATCACGAACTGCAGGTCCTGATTCATGTTGACACCTTCGATGACCAGTTCGGCCGAGTTTTTCATCGGGTTGGGGACAATGCGCACCAGCTGGGCATTTGCTGATGGCTGTTCCTGGACATCAAGCAGTGGCGAACATTGTGTGCCGATGGCGGTACCCCATATTTCAGTTCCTTTTTTGTAATAAACCAGGTTGTAGTAATTCTGAACCGTTTGATCATCACGGAAATAGGTGGACAAGCCCAATCCTTCAGAATAGTTTTCATTCAGGATGACACTGCCGGTGGGAACCACGAAGCAGGTATTGATATAACGGTATTTGTCCTGGCCGATCTTTTTTGACTGTCGGTTGTTAAAGGCTTTCTGGTAGCGGTCGAACTGCGAGGCATAAATGTTCTCGCGGTAGAACTGGTCGGGAAAACGCATGATCGATGAATCGTGAGCCATTGTCTTGAAATTGTATTTTACGATGATCGTGTCATGAATATATACGTGGTTGTTGCCCGGGTTGGTGATGGTGCTCCTGCAGCGGTCGAACTTGTACTGAACGGAGTCGATGGCGGTTCCCCACGTCGTTTTGGCGAAAACCGTTTTGATCTCTTTCCAGTTGGAGGTCTGGCCCGGGGCAAGTCCGTTGTCATATCCGGTGAAATCAAACACATCGCCGATGTTGTAGCTGTAAACATCTTTCCAGGTGAAATCCTGGATGCCGATGACGGGGGTTGACTTCCCGACCAGGGTGTAGTAGGTGGTATCGAAGGGGACATTCACCATGTCGAAAATTCTTGAAAAACCATAATGCTCGCTGAGTTTGAAGAACTTGCCGTTCCACGGATTTGAAACGGTGGTTCCATCGGTCCTCTTTGCCGTGAGCTGTACCAGCATGACATTATCGAGAATCCCGACAACCGTGTCGGGAGCCATGCTGATCACATTCGCCTGGAGGAACGTTCCGGCAGTAAGGTTGACAAATTTCCAGGTATAACCAACCTGGGCCTTGGCCTCCACGCGGACGGTGTCTTTCTTCTTGTTGAAGAAAAAGAAGGTTTTGGTTGCACCAACCCTGTAAATTTTCCTGCCGAGGATCGATCCCTTGGTGGTGTCGAAGCAGCTTGCGGCAGTATCCCTGATTGTTGCGAAACTGGCAAAGATGGTGTCAGTGCCGCCAGGAAGTGTATAACTTGTTGTTTTATAGGCCTTCACCATATTCGTGGTGCTCTTTTTGAAGAAGGTGGTCCCCGTTGTGCAGATATTCGTATAATCCTGGGCCTGGAGCAGGATTGGGGTAATGAATAAAAGGATAAATATGAGTTTTTTCATGTTGGTTGGATTTTTTTACAAAAATAGAGAAAATTATGACAAATTGTTCAGGGTGCCTTCATTAAAGAATATCAATGATACAGACAATTATTTCATGCAATGGTTGCCCTGTACCGGTATTGTTATTTAAAAATTATTTCGCGGTTGAGACAGGATTTGCCGATAATTTTTTCAACCCGGCATCGGTGGCATCGAGCATCGGTTTGATGGATATTTCACTGCCAACCGCATTCTTCATCCAGACTTGCGGGATCAGGCGTCCTGCCGAATAGATCCGGATGGCTTCGTCGGCGAAATTCTTTCCCTGGAAAAACTGGTCGAGCTGAAAATCAATAAGATGACCCACCGGGTAATTCGACAGGTAAAGGGGATTGTCGATCATGTGCGAATAGATGGCAAGAATCGGGGTATCCTTTACGCCGAAGACAGGGGCATAATACTGGTTCCATATCTCAATGGCGGTTTTTACGACGGTTTCCTTAAGCTCCTTTTTAGAGGCACCGGGGTTGTTGTACAGCCACTGCCAGACCTTCATGTCGAGCAGCGACACGCCCATGATCTCGTAGCTCATCCAGAAGTTGTCGATGGCAGCCAGTGCCTCCTTGTCGGGATCGGTGTTTTTCATCCCCAGCAGTTCGAGGTCATGTTTCTGGAAGGTAAAGGCGAAGGCTTCGGTGAAAGCTGTGTTAGGAACTCCCTGCATCATATAATTGTCTACAAAATTCAGCGAAATGGTTTGCTCCACGTTATGGCCGAGTTCATGAACCGCAATGTTATAGCCTTTATAATCCATCCCTTCTCTGCCGATGCGCGTACGCAGGTGATTCTTGTCACCCTTCATCTGGGCTCCCCATGCATGCCCGCTGCCTCTGGCAGGATCGACGGTAATGTGCGAGGCGATCTCTTTGGCCTTCTCGGGTTTGAACCCGAGCTTGACGAGAATGTTCGGGATGTCGGCCTCGAAGGCTTTGGTATCGGGGTATCTGGCACGCGTGGTCTTATCCAGCATCTCCATGTTCATGCTGCTTCGGGCCTTGAAACCATCGTACCATATGTCGAATGGCAGGAGCGGCCTGCCCAATCGTTTGCTGATGAGATCTCCAACCTGTTTTACTTCAGGAGAAGAGCAAAGGTCGGTGAATAATTTCTCCACCTGTTCCTGCCTTAGTTCCATACCGCCGTCGAACGAGCGGGCGATGAAGGTGGGATTCATGGGCGTAAAGGGATCCATCGCCTTCATTACCTTGAAGTTGGTCAGGAAAAACTCGTAACGGGTATCGGGTTCCGCAGTATTGGCCACCTCGGAGCCATTGCTGAAAACCTTGTTGGTGAAAGGATTCCATTGAAGTGCCGGGTTGTTGATCACATTTCCCGGGATATCCTGGTTGATGATTCGCAGCATGACCTGGTAGATCATCTTTTGTTTGAGCAGTCCCTCTTCGGTTTTGTTGTAATTTGATTTCAGTTCGTCGCGCAGGTTCCAGTGGGAAATCAGCTTCATGTCTTTGGCAAAATGGGTTTTCTTCTGGTCGTCGAGCAGGTTTCCCATGTAAATGTTGTAATTCGAAATGTAATTGTCTGCAGCGGTCAGGGCCTCCGCAATTTTTACATTGACATCGGCAGGAACGCGGGCGGTGAACTGGTCGCCCATCCGGGCGTAAGCCCATTCGTGACGGGTCCATTTGGGTCCGAGTTCTTCCTTTTCCTTCAGGGTCCAGGAGGGGAAATTGAGAATGGTGACAAAAGCCAGTTTGTTGGCGAAAAAGTCATCGTTGAAATGGGAGCCTGGTTCATAGGCGGCAAAAACCGGGTCGACGTCGAGCATGTCGCCGATTTCAAGCTGCATGCCGCGTTTCAGGTCGAGGCTGATCATGTTGAAATGACCGTTTACCGATTCAATGTTATCGGTAATCCTTTGAAAAAGCACATCAAGTTTGCCAGGATCATTCACAAAATATTTCAGGCAGAAGGCCTGGAATTCCTGGTCATTTCCATCGCCTGCGGTCCATAATGCGGCACACTGCCTTACCCCTCGTTCCATGCGGGTTTTCCCGGCATCCGTATATTGTTTCGAGAGCTTCAGCATTACCGAATCGACGGTGACCTGTTTAATGAACTGTACCGGGGTTTGCTGGCCGGCAGGACCGGGTTGTTTGCACTGGGTCAATACCAGCGATAATGGAAGCAGCAGCGCAAGGAAAAGCTTTTTCATAGGAGGAAAGGTTTGTGAAAGTTTAAACAAAGATAACGAAATAGCCATGCGGAACAGCGCGAACAATCAAAAATATTGGCGGAATTATCTACTTTTGCAAAACGGAAATACCTGTTGTATTTCGGTCACGGAGCCAATAAAAAATTAAATTCTTCCAGATGAAGCAGCTAATCGAATGTGTCCCGAATTTCTCTGAAGGGTGCGACATGCAGGTGATCAAAACAATTACAGATGAAATTGAAAAAGTTGATGGGGTGACACTGCTGGACGTAGATCCAGGTAAAGCCACCAATCGCACGGTAGTTACGATGGTAGGCACCCCCGAAGCCGTTATTGAAGCTGCCTTCATGGCCATCCGGAAGGCTTCGGAGGTGATCGACATGAGCAGGCATCATGGCGAACACCCGCGTTTTGGCGGCACCGACGTGTGCCCGCTGGTCCCGGTTGCGAACATCTCCATGGAGGAAACCGCCCGTTTTGCCCGGATCCTGGCCGAACGGGTCGGCCGTGAACTCGGGATCCCAGTCTATTGTTACGAAAATGCAGCCCTGGTCGAAGAGCGCCGGAACCTTGCGAATTGCCGGGCGGGCGAATATGAAGGCCTGTCGCGGAAACTGGAAGACCCTCGCTGGAAGCCTGATTTCGGACCTGCGAAATTCAATCCGCGCACGGGAGCCATTGCCATTGGCGCCCGCGATTTCCTGGTTGCCTACAATGTGAACCTGAATACAACCTCCACCCGCCGGGCCAATGCCGTCGCCTTTGATATCCGGGAAAAGGGAAGGCCGGTTCGCGAAGGAAACCCGGTTACCGGGAAGATCAAAAAGGATGAATCGGGAAACGAGGTCTGGATTCCCGGCGCACTGAAAGCCTGCAAGGCCATCGGTTGGTTCATCGAGGAGTACGGGATCGCACAGGTTTCGGTCAACCTGACCAACATCAGCATTACCTCGGTTCACCAGGCCTTCGAGGTTGCCAATGAAAAGGCCATTGCACGGGGATTGCGGGTGACGGGTTCGGAACTGGTGGGTCTTATTCCCAAAATAGCGCTGATCGAAGCCGGGAAATATTTCCTGAAAAAGCAGCAGCGTTCGGTGGGGGTTTCGGAAGAGGAGATCATAAAAATCGCCGTAAAATCGCTTGGGCTCGACGACCTGAAACCATTCAACCCGCAGGAGAAGATCATCGAATATTTGCTAGCGGATTCCAAAGATAAAAAACTAGTAAGCCTTACGGCAGAAGGTTTTGCAAACGAAACGGCTTCTGAGTCGCCCGCCCCAGGCGGTGGTTCGGTATCGGCATACATTGCCGCGCTGGGCGTATCGCTGGCCACGATGGTCGCCAATCTTTCATCGCACAAGGCTGGCTGGGACGACCGCTGGGAGGAGTTCTCCGTTTGGGCTGAAAAGGGTCAGAGGATCAAGGATGAACTGCTATACCTGGTGGATGAAGACACCCGGGCCTTCAACAAAATCATGGATGCCTTCGGCCTTCCCAAATCGGGGGAAGAAGAAAAGGCGGCGCGCAGCCAGGCCATCCAGGCAGCGACAAAGGTTGCCATCGAGGTTCCTTACCGTACCATGCAAAAAGCATTTGAGTCGTTTGAAATCATTGCCGCAATGGTGGAAACGGGGAACCCGAATTCGGTGACCGATGCCGGCGTAGGCGCCCTGTGCGCACGTTCGGCCGTGATCGGCGCGTACCTGAATGTGAAGGTAAACGGGTCGGGGTTCAAAGACAAAGTTTTTCTTGACGATATCCTGAAAAAAGCAGAAGAACTGGTCGCCATGGCAAAAGCCACCGAGGAGGCGATCCTTGCATCGGTGATCCTGAAGATTTCAGAATAGGGATTGAAAGGGTTGCATCTGCAGCCCGTGACCGGTGGCCCCGCCATTTACGGGGGTGGAATACTAATTGATCCAGATCTTTGCGCTGGTCACTCCGTGACATGCGTTGCAGTTCCCCGAAAGGCAAAGTTGCGGCATGTTCAGGATGTTCCCGGTTGTGCCGACAACCTGCGGGTAATAACCCTCTGCCGGGAGAGCCAGCGTACTGCTGTAAAAATTACCTTCGGCATCCACCTCGAGTGTCCCGATAAGGTTGCCGGTTCCATTGGGGCCCGTGTAGAAATTAATGGTGGCGTTTGGATAAACGGTTGAATAATCCTCCGTGTATATCGTCCCTGCAGCCGTCCACCAGCCTTTTGCCGTTCCGCCCGACGTGTGGCAGCTCTGGCATGCGCCTCCCATTTTTTTACTGGCGGTTGAGTTGTGCATGGATGCGGCAGTTACGTTTCCGCCGCTGTTCTTTTTACAACCGGAAAAGGAAAAAAGGGCGGTGACCAGGATGATGGATAAGAATGCTGTTATTTTCATAGGGATTTTGGAATTTGATTTACTTTATACGTAAATATTTTGAAATTATTGCAGTGGAAAAAACCATGAAGGAGGGTTGAACCTGGAAATATGGTTCCCGGAAATGCGGAATTCAGGTTTCCGGTCTACCTGTTGCGGGTAGTTGAAAAAGCCGGATCCTGTTGATCCGGCTTTTCCAGGGGCCTTGAGAACGGGCTATTTTTTAGGTGCCGGTGCATCCGCGGCGGGGGTTTTGGCTGCCCCCGTTTTTACCGGTGGCAGGGCTGCCGGCGTTGTGCCGGGCGTATTGGCCGATTTGTCAACTGCAGGTTTGGCGGGCTGGTTGAATAAATGATCGCCTTTGCCTTTGAAGGTGCCGTTCTTGTCGAAAAGATAGGTATGTTTTGATCCCTTTACATCAACAGTCGCAACATAGGTAACTTCACCTTTTTCTTCGATTTTACCTGCGCGGGTGATGGGGGCACCGGGCAGGTTTTTGCTGATATAATCCGTAACGCCTTTGGGCAACTGACTGACCTTCAACTCCGACATTGTCCGGTCCTGGGCAAAAACCATCGTTGCAAGGATTGCTGCTACCAAAAGAAACACGATCTTCTTCATAAATGTATATTTAACTGGTTGTAATGATATTACAAAGGTAAAAAAAAGGCCAAATCTTTCGGTCTGGCCTTTCACAAACTTAAACAAACAGGATTATTTTGCCGGTTTGGTTTCTTCAACTTTTTTAGCAGGTTTTGCAGCAGGTTTTGCAGCAGGTTTTGCATCCTTGGTAGCAGCAGGTTTTGCAGCTTCTTTGGTAGCGGCCGGCTTTGCAACTTCGGTCTTGGCAGGTTCTTTTTTCTTTTCAACCGGTTTTGCTTTTTCCTGTGTCTGAGCAAACATCGACATGCTGAACATTGCCGCGAGGGCGATTAACATTACTTTTTTCATTGTTTTTGATTGTTAGGTGAAACGTTATGGATAACTAAAAAATAAAAGGTTCATTTTTTTAAGGAATCCTGGCAACATTCGTTGGTACAGGATTGTTTTCTGACGAATTTACCATCCTTGTCAAAGAAAAGCTTTTCATGATTCTTGTCCCTTGAAACGCAAACATCGTAGGTGATGATTCCTTTGTCATCCACCTTAAAAACCTTGACAATGGTATACCCGGTGAAATTTTTCAGGATATACTCTGAAATCGGTTTTTGAAGTTCTGAGGATTTTAATTCAGTTTTTGTTTGAGCAAAGATTAAGGTACTCAGCACACAAATAAAAAGTATCAAAAATGCTTTTCTCATAATTACTTTTCCCCTGACGTATTTAATTTTAACCCTGCAAAGGTGAATTATGAATCTGTGGGAAATCTGGAGTCGGTCATTTTTTTAAAAAAAAATCTTCAACACATGGATCCCCTCTTCGCAGGCATAGGATGCCTTCATCCTGTAAAGGTTGGCTATTTTCTGCACGATCGACAGCCCGAGCCCTACTGAATCGGGATTGTTTTCCGATTTCCTGAAGCGTTCGAACAGGTGGGCCGGGTCGGTTTTAAGGGGTTGGCCGGTGTTGGAAATGCTGAATGATTCGGGAAATACGAATATGTCGATCTTCCCACCCGGCATGTTGTGCCTGATGGCGTTGGAAACGAGGTTGGTGATCAGGATTTCAGCCAGGGTGCGATTCATGAAAATTTTCGAGGGGTGATAATAATTTTTTGTGACGACAATCCCGAGATGATCGATCATCTCCTCGAAATGTTCCAGGGTTTTGTCGAGGATCTGCGTAAGGATGATCTCTTCGTTCTGGCCGAACTGGTTGTTTTCAATTTTGGAGATCAGCAGCAATCCCTGGTTCAGCTTTGACATGCGGGTGGTGGCGTCAAAAACCGTGCTGATAAGCTGAAGCTGCTGCTCGTCGAGATCTTCCCGCTGGATGAGCAGCTCAAGTTTTGATTTGATGATGGCGATCGGTGTCAGAAGTTCATGGGCCGCATTCTCATTGAATTCCTTGAGATTGATATAATCCTGTCTTATTTTTTTCGACATCTTTTCAAGGGCGTTGTTCAGCAGGTTGAACTCATGGATGTCCGATTTGGTCAGGGTGAGCGGTTTCTCCTGGTTGATTTCATACATGCCCAGGTTGGTGATGGTCCGGTAAAAGGGGATCCATACCCTCCGGGAGATGAAATAATTCACCCAGACCAGCAGGAACAGCAGGAAGATGAAAACGAGGGCCACGGCGATCACGATCTCGGCGATGAGCTTTTCGGAGTCGCGGAGCGGTTTGTAGATGTTGATGGTGTACCCCTTCATCTCTTCCGAGGTGTTCTCGACGAAAAGGTGCCTGAAGGTTGCGAACGAACCCAGGTCGCTGTCGTACATCAGCGTATCCCTGATGTATTCGGTTTTATGACGCGGCGTGTTCAGGATGGTGATGTCGATCATGTGGCCGAACACCGAACGGAAGTCGGGTACGCTGTCGGAATCGTTGATGGTTTGCTCAATCAGCAGTTTTTCCTCAAAAAGGGTGTCGTCGAGTTGCTTCTCGAAAATATTGTGGAGCAGTTTGAAAAATATCAGTCCGCTGACAATGAAGACCATGACCGAGATCAGGAGGTAGGAACGGGAGGTGCGGGTAAGTAGTTTCATGAGGACGCTTTAAGGATCCGCCGGCAGGATCACCCTGCCGCGGCGGTAAATTTGTATCCCATTCCATAGATGGTGCGGATATAATCCTCCCCGCCCTTTTCCATGATTTTTTTTCGCAGGTTTTTAATGTGGGTGTAGATGAAATCAAAGGAATCGGCCATGTCCATCTCATCTCCCCACAGGTGCTCGGCTATGGACTCCTTGGTGAGGACCCGGTCCTTGTTGGAGATGAAAAAAATCAGCAGGTCGTATTCCTTTTTGGTCAGGATGATGGTTTGGTCGTTTACGCTTACCATCATTTGTTCGGGCAGGATCCGGATGTCGTTGAAAATAATTTCATTGGTTCCCCCGAAGCTGCGCCGGCGGATGATGGATTTGATGCGGGCATTGAGTTCGGGCAGGTGGAAGGGTTTGGTCAGGTAATCATCGGCTCCGATTTCAAGCCCCGAAATTTTGTCGTCCACCGAATTCCTTGCCGAAATGATGATGATCCCGGTTTCCGATTTCAGCTTTTTAAGCGCCCTGATCACATTCAGACCACTCCCGTCGGGCAGGTTGATGTCGACAATGATGCAGTCGTATTCGTAGAGGTTTATCTTTTCGATCGCATCTTCATAGGTCAGGACCGCCTCGCAGAGGTAGTTCTCCTTTTGCATGTATTCGGTGATGGAACCGGAAAGTTCTTTTTCATCTTCAATCAGGAGGACCTTCATCGTTGTTGGTTGTATTCAGTTTCGTACGCATCGCACCGGGAAAGCATTGGCACGGCTTGAAGAATAAAGTGAGACGCTGAGATTGTAAAAATTAAGCCCGCGGGCCGTTGCATAGGCAGCGAGACCGGCGTCGGCCGTCCAGTACATCGACCCGGTGTTGGCACCGGTTCCGAAATTCCAGGTGTCGTTTTCATAAAGAATTCCTTTCAGCAGCCCGTGAAAATCGTTTGACGACAGGGTGTCCTTCAGCGAACTGCCTGCAATGCCGTTGCCCAGGCGCGATATGATGAGGTTGTCCCATTCGGCGGCGGTTGAAACGTGCCAGCCCGGGGGACAGATGTCCTGGTATACGGGGGTCTCCTGGTATTGCATCACCTCTCCCCATTGATAGTAACCGCCGAAAATGTCACACTGGGCAGCCAGGTTGTTCCGGCAATATTTTTCCTGGATGCAGTTGTCGGTCTGCGTCTGGAGCTTTTCGGTGTAGGTGCCGTAGTTCAGGTTGGCAGCGGTCCAGCAACGGGCATTGATCCCGGTACCGGCAAGAAATGTAGGATAAACCTGGTTGTCGCGGTAATCCTTCAGGTTGCCCGGGCAGGGATCATTGGCGTTGGAGCCAAAGACCGAAACTTTCAAGGTTTTTTCGTCGAAACAGCTGTAGGTATTGGTATAACGGTAGGTAATGTCATAATCGATGCTGTTCACGGTTCCGCCGCCGGTTACGGCAATATTGCCGGGGTCGAAGACATAGACCCCCGGGCTGACCTGCGTCACGCCGGTTCCGCTGTAGGTACTCCCGCCGCCTTTCGGCAGTCCCCCCTTCAGGATGATCGGACGGCCGTTTTTAGTCGTTTTCAGGTCGTTGCACACCTGGTATTCGGCGATCGGTTTTGGGTTCACGGCCACCGGGAACAGGGCCGAACCCGGCCCGGTTCCACAGCTGTTCTGGCCGGTAACGCTGAGGTTCCCGGAGGTTGCGGTCGCCGAAAAATCAACAAGCAGGTTCGAACCATTGTTGGTGAGGGTCAAGCCGCTGCCGGTGAAATTCCAGAGATAGCCGGCGGCATTGGCGATGGCGGGAACCGCATAGGGAACGCCGGAGGTTCCCTGGCAAACGATGGCCCCGGTTGCGCTGGTGATGGCTCCTGCGGCGCCCGGCAGCGGGTTGACGATCACGGGTTTTACAGCGGAAACGCCATAATTGCAGTCGGCGTTAAAACCGCGGACGGTGAAGGTTCCCGATGTCGCAGCCGTGGTGAAGACACAGCTTATCTGGCTGGTGCCGCTGCCGCCGGTGATGGTCACCCCGGCCGGGATGCTCCAGTCGTACGAGGTGGTGAAGGAGAGCGGGGCGATCGAATAGGTCAGTACACTGGCACCCTGGCAAACCGGGCTGGGACCTGTGATCGGTCCTGCCGCCTGGGGTGTGGGATGGATGGTCAGGATAAGGCTGGAGGAAGCCCCGTTGCCGCAGTTGTTGCTGTGGGGCACTACTGTGACGGGTCCTGAAACGGCAGCCGTGCTGAAGTCGGCGGTAATGGCCATTGTTCCGCTACCGCCGGTGATGGTTGTGCCGCCAGGCACGGTCCACACATAGGTATCGGCACCGGTAACAGGGGTGATGGAGTAATTAATACCGGTGACCGGTGTGCAAAGGGTGTTTAGCCCGGTTACCGTTCCCGCGGCCTGTGGGGAGAGGTGAATGCTGACCGGAAGGGTTGAGGGCAGGCCCGGGCCGCAACTGGCACTGATACCCTGCACCGAAATATTACCGGAGACAGCCAGTGTAGGGAAATCAACAGTGATTGAGTTGGTATTCCCGCCCGACGTAATGGTTGCGCCCGGGGGCAGGGTCCACTGGTAGGTGTTGGCACCGGTAACAGGGGGTATGGAATAGATTATCGCGGTTGCCGGTGTGCAGATGGCGGTAATCCCCGTTACCGGTCCGGCTGCCTGGGGGCTTGGCGCAACGGTGACCGCCAGGTTCACAGGCGTTCCGGAGCCGCAGATGTTGTTGACTCCCTTGACGCTGATGGTTCCGGATACAGCCGCAAGGCCGTAGTCGACCGTAACCGAGTTCGTCGTACCCCCTGACACGATGGTTGCTCCTGCCGGGAAGGTCCACAAGTATGAATCCGCACCGGTCATGACGGGTATTGAATAGATGATACCGGAGGATGGGGTGCATACCGTGGCCGGACCTGTTACCGGGAAGGCGGAGGAGGGCAGGGTCCCTGCATCCACGGAGGTGGGCGCAATGGCTGTCTGGCTGCAGGCATCGGTAACGCTAACCGTATAATTGGTATGTCCCATGACGGGAGGGAAGGTAATGGACTGAGAAGTAGCAGCAGTGCTCCACACGTACTGGAAGGTGTTGGATGGCAGGATGGGCTGCCCGCCGGTCACTGCCGCGGTGAGGGTTACCGGGGTGCCGTTGCAGACGGTCACCGGGGCGGCGGTTACGGAAACCGGTGTAATGTCCTTTAACCACAATTCGGTAACCAGGGTGTTGGTTACACTGCAACTGGTGGTGGTGCCGTTGATCAGCAGGTTCTCGATGGGCTCCGTAATCCCGTCGGAGATGGCCTGGATGACGATCGGGGGAGCCTGGGTCGATCCGGCGGGAATAACAACCGACGAGGGGAATGGATTCGGTAAAATGTCGGCCTGTGTGGCCGTTCCTGCAGGATCGATGGCAAGGTCGATGGTGAAATTTGTTGAATGGGGCTCAGGGATTTCGTATTGCAGGGTAACGCTGCCGCAACCCTCCACGAGGTACTGCCCGGTCAGGGGATTCGAAAAGGAGGTGGAGCCGATGATGCTGTTGCTCGTAAAGCTGTTCTGTTCCAGGAAGACCCCTGAATCCCAGGTCCCGTCGCCAGCATCGCCGATGGCAAATTTCATGTGGTAGGTCTGGTTGCAGTTGATCGAATAGCTGGCTGTAAAAACGTAGGTAATCCGGTTATAGGATAAATAATCCTTCGCTGCATTCCACCATGAATAGGTTCCATGTCCGGTATTTCCGTTATCGGCGGCGCACACATTGTGAATGGTGACATAGCTTGCAGTTTCAGGAAGCAGTGCGATGTTGACGGCATTGTTGGTGAAGCCGGCCCCTCCCGCAATGCCCGGTCCGCTCAGGAAAAGGCCGAAAGCGTCGTTGTAGCTTGAATTGCAGTATTGGTCGAATTCAATGGAGGAAAAGACATACCGGAAGGTGATCACATCGGTTTGGGGGATAAAATCGAATTCCAGAACCGATTTGTCATTGATGGTAGAGTTCGCCAGGATAAAGAGATCGGGATCCGACTCGAAAGGCTGGTTGTTCCCCTCCATGTCATCGTTGGGATTTGCGGGGGCGATGGCCTTTGCAGTATATCCCGTTGAAAGGAGCACCCCGCCTGCAATCCCGAGTTCGGTCAGCGCTCCGCCGGCCGCCGCGAAGGAACCAATCTGGTCACGATATTTCAATGGAGTGCGCAGGGTGCTGTTGAGGGGTTCGGGCGACCCGTTGTATAACGCATTTGAAACCGTTACACCGGTACCCACCAGGTAGGTCTGTACAAACTGTAAAGGTGTCATGCTGATGGCCGTGCCCGTGTTCACCGTTAACTGGGCGTGTGATTCAAGGGTTAACCCCAGAATAGCTGCCAGGATAAGGGTACAAGTCGCGAGGACACGCAGGTTCATCCTAATAAAATTTCAAAATGTCGTGTAAAAATACAACTAAAAATTTAATCCTTTATACAACGGACTGAAAACGCATTGGCACGGCTGGAAACATACCTGGAAACACTTGGCGTATTGATGTTCAGACCCCGGGCGACGGTCTGGCCGGAGGCATTCAGAGAAGAGGACCAGTACATGGTACCCTTGTTTGCTCCCGTATTGAAGGCCCAGGTATTGTCGAGATAATTCATTCCTCCAAGCAAGGCATAGAACCCATTCGGCAAAAAGGAATCGGTCAGTTCGGGGGCGATCAGGGCGTTGGCGTTTGGTGCGGCGATGCCGGCCACGAGGTTGTCGATCAGTTGCTGCCATTCGGCATCCGAAGGCAGGTGCCATTCGGGCGGACAGATCCCCTTGGATCCCTGCACAATAGCATAATCCATGATTTCATCCCACTGGTAAAGTCCCCCGTATGCCGAACAGGTTGCATCGGTAGGTGCGCAGTATTTTTCAGCGATGCAGTTGTCCGTTTGCGCAGGTACGGGTGAACTGACCAGCGCAGCGCCGTAATCCAGGTTCTGGGCCATCCAGCAGTGGCCCGCAAGCATAGCGGTTTTGTAGGTTTTGCCGTCGCGCACGTCAGTCAGGGTGCTTCCGCAGAAAAAGGCGATGTTCTGCACCGAAATGTTCACAGGTCCCGCATTTGCCGGGCAGCCAAAGGTGTTGGTGTAGGTATAGGTCACAGCATAGCTGCCCGCCGTGGCGCCGAGCGGGTCAAACTGGTAGTACCCGTTAAGGGGGTTGAACGAAACACGGGTTCCCGAATAGATTCCCTGTGCCGGCAGGGAGGGTGCTCCGCCACGCAGGATGATCTTCTTTGCGCCAGGGGTGGTCACAAGATCGAAGCACGGGGTGAATGCCGGAGCAGGCTTCGGTTTGACATCCGCAACATAGGTTGAGGAAGACAGGCACCCTGTGGTATTGTTGGTCCCGGTTACTGCAACGGTTGAAGTGCCGGCATTTTGCCAGTCGATGGTGGCAGCATTGGTGCCCTGCCCGCCGGAGATCACCCCATTGGTGGAAGGAATGACCGTCCAGGTGAAGGTGCTGGACGGGTCGGCAGGGGTTTGATACAGGTGGGGAACCGACTGGCATACAGGGACAGCGTTTTCAGTAATGGTGGTAACCGGCAGCGGGTTGACGGTGACATCATATTTTGTAGGGGCAACAGCGGTACAGTTGAATGCATTGATATAATTGGCCGTAACCGATTGTATGCCGGCAATGTTCCACCTGACGGTGAGTGTGTTGGTAAGGCTGCCCGATAAAACGGTTCCGCCGGGGGTGATCGTCCAGGCATACCCCGACATGCCCGGCTGTGTCGTATACATTGTGGAGGAGGTGGCGCAGATGGGGTTCAGCGGACTGGTGATCGTGGGGGTGGAAGAGGGATTGACGCTCACATTGTAGGTGGTTGGGCTTCCTGCTGTACATCCTGTTCCAAGTGTGTAGTTCACGGTTACCGTGTTTGGCCCGGGGGTTGTCCAGTTGACCGTGACGGTTGGATCCGTAATGCTTCCACCGCCTGTTTTGGTTCCTCCCGGGGAGACAGACCAGGAATATTGCGACATCCCTGCTTCCGTCGTATAAACCGTCGGAATGCCCGTACAGATGGAATTAAGGCCCGACAGGGTCGGTACCGGGAGGGTATTGACCAGGACGTTATAACTGCTGGCCACGGGTGCGGTGCACCCGTTGAGGTCGGTGTAATTTACGGTGATGGTTTTGGTGCCTGTGGAGCTCCATAAAACGCTGATATTGTTCGTTGTTCCGCCCGAAATCGTCCCGCCCGTTGTAACCGTCCAGGAGTATCCCGACATGCCCGGGTCGGTCGTGTAGGAGCTGCTTGCGTTCAGGCAGATGGCAGCAGGGCCCGCAAGGGTCGGAACCGGTCGCGGGTTGATGGTGATGACGGCGCTGCCAGGTTGAAGCTGGCTGCAGGTCGTTGAACCCGCATCCCGCACGCTTACCAGGTTGTATGTGTAGGTGCCTGGAACATTGGTAGGGGCAAAAAGCGTGATGCTGTTTCCGGCCGCCGTCGTAATGGTTTGTGCCGCTCCCCCGTTGATATTGTAGGTAAAGGTATAGGGAGCGATGGTTGAACCTCCCGTGAAAGTTACGGGCTGTGAAGGGGCATTCTGGCACACGGTGGTGGTTCCCGAAATGTTGGCGGTCGGGAGCGGGTTGACCGTGACGGTGACATCGCCCGGCTGGAGCTGGGAGCACAGGGTTGAACTGGCATCCGAAACACTGATGAGGTTACAGGTAAAGGTGCCTGCGACATTGGTCGGCATGGCGATGGTGACACTGTTGCCCGCGACGGTTGAAACGATCTGGTTGCCGCCCCCGTTGATGCTGTAGGTAAAGGTATAGGGAGGGGTGGCTGATCCGCCGGTAAAGGTGATCAGTTGGGGCGGTGCGTTCTGGCAGACCGTAACCGTTCCCGTGATGGTGGCGGTAGGCAGTGGGTTGACGACCAGGGTGGCACTGCTGTTTTGCAGTTGCGAACACAGGGTAGAACTTGCGTCCTGGACGCTTACCAGGTTGTATAAGAAGGTTCCGGCCGTCCCGGTGGGAGCTGTAACGGTCGCGCTGTTCCCGGCGGTGGTGGTGACGGTGAGGGCTGACCCCCCGTTGATGTTGTAGGTGAAGGTATAGGGAGGCGTGCCGTTCCCGCCGGTGAAGGTGATGGATTGCGGTGCAGCATTCCTGCAGACCGTGGTTGTTCCTGAAACAGAGGCGACCGGTAGCGGGTTGACCGTCACGATGGCGCTTCCCGGCTGTAATTGTATACAAGAAGTGGAACTTGCATCCTGCACACTTTCAAGGGTGTAGGTAAAGGTTCCCGGCAGGGCGGTCGAAACCGTGACCGAAACGCTATTCCCTGCTGCGGTAGTTATGGTTTGCGACGCCCCCCCGTTGATGTTGTAGGTAAAGGTATAGGGTGCCGTACCCGATCCGCCGGTAAAGGTAACCGGCAGGTTTGGTGAACCCTGGCAAACAGAGACAGTTCCTGAAATGGAAGCGGTGGGCAGCGGGTTCACCGTAACCGTGGCGCTCCCGGCCTGGAGCTGGCTGCAGGTTGTTGAACCGGCATCCTGCACGCTTATAAGGTTGTAGATGAAGGTTCCGGGAATATTGACTGGTGCCTGGAGGACGATGCTGTTCCCGGCAGTGGTGGTTATCGTTTGATTCGCCCCCCAGTTGATATTGTAGGTGAAGGTATATGGAGGCGTTGACCCCGAACCGGTGAAGGTGACGGGCTGGCTCGCCGGATTCTGGCAGACGGTCGCGTTTCCCGAAATGGTGGCGGAGGGCAGCGGGTTCACCATAAGGGTTGCCGATCCTGCCTGCAACTGGGTACATCCCGTGGAACTGGCATCCTGCACACTGACCAGGTTGTAGATGTAGGTTCCCGGAATCGTTGCCGGGGCTGAAAGGATGACGCTGTTTCCAACCGTGGTGGCAATGGTTTGATTTGAGCCGCCGTTGATGTTGTAGGTGAACGTATAGGGCGGTGTTCCTGTGGTGCCGGTAAAGGTGACCGGTTGGGACGGCGCATCCTGGCAAACTGTGGCGGTCCCCGAAATGGTTGCCGATGGCAGCGGGTTTACCACCACCGTGCTGCTGCCCGCCTGGGGTTGTGTGCATGCCGTAGTGCCGCCGTCCTGCACACTGACGAGCTGGTATACAAAGGTGCCGGCAACGCCGGTGGGCACGGGCAGGGTTACACTATTCCCGGTGACGGTGGAGATGGTTTGGTTCGGGCCACCGTTGACCTTGTAGGTAAAGGTATAGGGAGCAGTGGCACCTGATCCTGTAAAGGTGAGGACAGGGGAGGCCGCATTCTGGCAAACCGTTGCAGAGCCGCTGATGGCGGCGGTGGGGAGAGGATTGGCGGTAACAACGGCAGTACCCGTGACGATGCCGGTGGGACAACCCATGTTCGCGGTGGTTACCGATGCAAGGGTGTAAGTCCCCGGCGTCGAAGTAGTGATCACATAGGGCACGGTATTGTTATAGACCACGGGGGGCTGGTTCACCCCGTTGATGGCGTATATGAAGGTAAACGGGGGTATCCCTGAAGGAAAGGAGACCGTAACGGTCGAATGTTGTGCTCCGTCGTTGCAGAAAGCGCCTCCTCCGCTGATCTGGGCCTGCGGGCACGGAGCCGAAGGCGCTGTAAACTGTTGCGTAAGGTTGCAGTTGAGGCTGTCGCTGAAAACGGCCGAAAGCATGTGGGAGGCACCGTCGCATGGGAGACCGGCAAGATTGAAGGGCACCGGGCTGACGAACGGAGGGTTGAATGTTTGCGATACGGGCGGTATTGCCGTAATGTCGGTAACGGTAAGCGTGCCGGTGGGCGAGGGATTGCTGAACTCGACGTTACCCGATACCGAGAAGGTGTTGGTCGCATTATCACATGGCGTAGGAATCGCGGAGATGTCGATGACCGTGCAATGAAGAATAATGTTGCAGTTGGTGATACCCGTTCCCCCGGTCTGTGAAAAGGTGATTGTCCCCGCCGCCTGGCTGAAGTTTGTCATCAGCAGGATGTAGATTTCGCCTACCTGTGCATTGTAGATGTGGCAGGTTTCGGTTGCGTTCCCCGAATAGCTGCAGTCGGTCATGTTGCCTTTCGGATAGGTGCACCCTGGATTTACATTGGTACAACAGGGGTCGGTTGGTTTGGGACAGGTGCCGGTCAGGCCGGTGGCGCATCCGTCGGTTACGTTTGAAAAGGGGCCCCAGCATATAAAATCGACATCCCTCGGCGTGCCGCCCAGGTCGACCTGGGAAATGGAGATGATGATGTCGCCGGGAGTTCCCACCTGCATGTAGTACCATGCGGGGCAAGGGGTGGAACCGAGACATCCGTAATTCGGGTAACCGGCCACGGCGGGAGGTGCCGTACCTGAAGTGCCCGAGGGGAAGGAGTAGGTGTTGGCCGAACAGGAAACCTGCGCGCTGGAACAGTCATTGGTGCCTTCAAGCGGTGTGATGCGCGGTTCAGGTTCAATCCCGGTGACCGCCGGATAAAAGGGCGATGACTTTGCTATAGCCTGCTGGTCCTCAACTGCAGTGGATGCCGATGCCGCTTTCACATCAAGAAACAACTGGCCGAAGGCAGGCCGGGCATCCTCCCTGTAAAGCCTGGTCATGAAAAGGGCGGAGTCATTCTTCACCTCATTCTTGTCGGCTATGTATATTTTCTGGTCGCCCGCCTGGGTCAGGAATTCTATCCGTTCAAAAGCAGAATTCAGGAAGGAAAACCTGACATAGTAAAAATCATACCCGTTTTCGGAGAAACTGAATCTTGCAAAATTCCGGAGGGTATCGAACCGGAGATTATTAAAACCGGATGAATCGTTTGCCGAAGAATAGCATTTAAAAGCATCGGCCGTGTGATGGCTTGTGATGCTGATGGATGAGGAGGGAGCCAGTGCGAAAATCCCGGGATGGAAAAAGAAAAGGAAAAGGAAGAAAAGATAGATTTTATTCATGAATCAGAAAAAAGTTACCCGACCTTGCTTAAAGGACGAGGTGAACCCTGAAAGGTTGCTTCAAAAAATGGATTTAGGCTGTAAAGTTACACTTATTTATCAAACGGGCAAAGCCTGATTAGGGTGTTACCCATACAAGTGTAACATTGGGAGGTCAATTTTTGACGCACCGCACGGAAAATGCATTCCCCCGGCTGCAGCTGTACAGGGAGATGCTGGGATTGAAGATGTTCAGGCCGCGGGCCACGGAGCGGGTTGTCCCGCTGACGTTGGAGGTCCAGTACATGGTGCCGGTTACGCTGCCGCCGGTGAAGGACCAGGTATTGTCTTCATAATTCAATCCCCCAAGCAGGGCATGAAAGCCGCCGGGCAGCAAAACATCCCTCAGGGTCGAGCCTGAAATTGCGTTGGCGTCGGGTGACCCCACCCCTGCCACCAGGTTGTCGATGAGCGATTGCCATTCAACCATCGTGGGCACATGCCATTCGGGGGGACAGATTCCCTTGGCTGCGGGTGCTGCGGTGTAATCCATCAGTTCATCCCACTGGTACATCCCGCCATAGGCCGAACAGGTCGCATCGGATGGCGCGCAGTATCTTTCGGGAACGCAGTTGTCGGTTTGGGGCAACCCCGGCGACACCAGCGATGTTCCATAGGCAAGGTTTTCGGTCATCCAGCATTGCCCCGAAAGCCATGCGGTTTTATAGGTTTTCCCGTCGCGCACGTCGGTGAGGGTTCCGCCGCAGCTGAAGGAGTTGTTCTGTACGTTAATGGTCACAGCCGGGGCGGAGGCCATGCATCCATAGGTGTTGGTGTAGGCATAACTGATGGCATAGTTGCCTGCAGGGTCTCCCAGCGGGTCAAACTCGTACAGGCCGGTCAATGCATTCAGGCTCACCCTCGCCCCTGAAAAGACACCCTGGCCTGCAAGCCACGGCGTTGCGCCCCGGAGTACGATCTTTTTCGCCCCGGAGGTGGTGACGACA
This sequence comes from uncultured Bacteroidales bacterium, assembly GCA_903845055.1. GTDB lineage: Bacteria > Bacteroidota > Bacteroidia > Bacteroidales > FEN-979 > CAIVAT01. The sequence continues at coordinate 27,877 of CAIMWF010000146.1, forward strand.
TCGAAACAGGGGGTGAAGGATACCTCCGGCAGGTTGTGCACGGCAATATTGAGGATCTTTGAAACCGTCCCGCTACCGCAGTTGTTTACCCCTTTCACCGTCAGCGAGCCGCTGGTGGCGGAAGCGGTAAAGGTAATGGTAATGGCAGCAGAACCGTTGTTGGTAAGGGTCACCCCCGACCCGGAGTAACTCCAGAGGTAGGAGGTGGCATTGGTGATGACCGGGATGGTATAAGGATAGGTGGAGGTCCGGCAAACCGATTTCTGGCCGGTAATGGTGTCGGCCGCCGCGGGCCATGGTTCGAGAACCACGGGGAGGGTTGTAGCGGGGGCTGAGCAAGATACCCCCGGGTAGCCGATGGTCTCCGTCAGGTCGAGCGATCCGCCGGCGGTATTTCCCCACCACACCTGGACCGTGCTGCCGTTCTGCCCGGCCATGATGGTCCCCCCGGCAACGGTCCAGCTGTATAGGTGACCGCCGATCACCGGGGTGAGCGTGTAATTCTGGGTCGACAGCGCGCATACGGGAGAAGGACCTGTGATTTGCGGGGAAGGCAAGGCATTTACCGTGACTCCGTAATTCGTTGGAACAGCAGCCGTACAGCCGGTGCCGACCACGTAGTTCACGCTGATGGTATAACTGCCCGCCACCGTCCATTTGATCGTAACAAAGTCGTCAAGGGATCCGCCGCCGGCTACCGGGACAAAACCCGAAGGAGGAAGCCCCCAGGCATAAGAGGTGGCACCGGTTTGGGTCTGGTAAGTTTTGGTATCGCCCGCGCACACGGTGGTGGCGCCGGTGATGGTCGGGTTGGGCAGTGAATTGACCACGATCTGCCGGGAGACGGGTGCCTGGGCCGTGCAGCCGTTGGCATCGGTCCAGTTCACGGTGATGCTGTGCGTGCCGAGGGCTGTCCAGTTTACCACCGCCTGTTTCGTGCTTTGGCCTGAGATAATGTTTCCTCCGGCCACAACATTCCAGAAATAGCCTGACTGGAAATCCTCGGTGGTATAGGTCGCCGGCACGTTCAGACATACGGCTGCGGGTCCCGTGATGGTCGGCACGGGTAAGGGGTTGACCGTGATGGTGAAGGTTGACGGGTTCCCGGTGCATGTCAGCCCGGCATTGGTGAACGAAGGTGTGACCGTGATGGTTGCAGTAAGAGGGGCCGCTGTTGTATTGGTTGCGGTGAACGGGGTGATGTTCCCGGTTCCGGTGGCACCCAGCCCGATGGAGGGGTTGGAATTGGTCCAGCTGTAAATGGTACCGGGCACGCTCCCGGTGTAAGTTACAGGGGCGGTGGTAAACTGGTGGCACAGCACCTGGTTTGCACTGGTGTTGACCATGGGGACCGGGTTCACGGTAATGGTAAAGGATGTTGAAATCCCGGTGCATGTTACCCCCGCATTGGTGAAGGAGGGGCTGATGGTGATCGTGGCTGTGGCAGGTACTATCCCGGTATTGACGACCGCGAATGAGCCGATGTCGCCGGCACCGGCGGCTGCCAGCCCGATGGATGGGTTGGTGTTGGTCCAGCTGTAAACGGTTCCCGGAACAAACCCGGTGAAGAGGGCCGGCGCGGTCGATGCATTATGGCAAAGCACCTGGTTCGGCAGCCCGTTGACAGTCGGGATCGGGTTTACGGTAAAGGTAAACAGTAAGGGGGTCCCGGTGCAGGTAACGCCTGCATTGGTAAACAAAGGGGTGACGGTCACGGCGGAGGTCTGCGGCACGGCCGTGGTGTTGAGGGCCGTAAAGGCGGATATGTTGCCGGTTCCCGCAGCGGCAAGCCCGGTCGATGCATTGGTATTGGTCCAGGTGTAGATCGTTCCGGGTACATTTCCTGTAAAGTTGACCGGGAGGGTGGCCGACTGGTGGCACACGACCTGGCTGGAAATGGTGTTGACCGTTGGAACGGGGTTCACGGTGATGCTGAAGGATGCGGGGGTACCGGTACAGGTTAGACCCGCATTGGTATAGGAGGGTGTTACCGTGATGGTGGCGGTGACCGGTGCCGGTGTGGCATTGATCGCCGTAAAGGCGGGAATATCTCCCGTGCCTGCGGCAGCCAGACCGATGGCGGGGTTGGTGTTGGTCCAGTTGTAAACAGTTCCCGGAACGTACCCGGTGTAATTGATGGCATTCGTCATAACATTGTGGCACAGCACCTGCCCCGCAATGGCATTGACCGTGGGGGTGGGGTTCACGGTCATGGTGAACACGGAGGGTGTGCCCGTGCAGGTCACCGCCGTGTAGGTGAACAGGGGAGTCACCGTGATGGTTGACGTTACCGGGGCGTTGGTGGTGTTGACGGCGGTAAAGGTTACGATGTTCCCCGTTCCTGCCGCTGCAAGCCCGATCGAAGGGGTGGTGTTAAACCAGCTGTAAACGGTGCCCGGCACATTCCCGGAATAATTCACTGCTGTGGTGGGCGACTGGTTGCACAATACCTGGTTTGCCAATGCATTCACCGTTGGCACCGGGTTGACGGTGATGCTGAAGGATGCGGGGGTTCCCATGCAGGTCACACCGGTATTGGTGAAGGATGGCGTGACGGTAATGGTGGCGGTAACCGGCCCCGGGTTGTTATTGATGGCCGTAAAGGGTGGGATATCCCCCGTGCCGGCGGCAGCCAGCCCGATGGAGGGGTTGGTGTTGCTCCAGCTGTAAACAGTTCCCGGAACGAACCCGGTGTAATTGACGGCATTGGTCAGCACATTGTGGCACAGCACCTGTCCCGCGATGGCATTGACCGTGGGGATGGGGTTGACGGTGATGGTGAAGGAAACCGGGTTTCCGGTACAGGGGACCCCGGTATTGTTAAAGGTCGGGGTTGCCGTAATGGTGGCGGTGACCGGTGCCGATGTCGTGTTGGTGACGGAAAATGGCGCGATATCACCCGTTCCGGCAGCGGCAAGACCGATGGAGGCATTGCTGTTGGTCCATGAATAGACGGTTCCGGGTACAAATCCTGTAAAAGTGACCACGGTAGTCGAAGCGCCATGGCATAGCACCTGGCCGGGCAACGGGTCGACCGTAGGAATGGGGTTGACCGTGATCTGGAACTGGTGCGGCGTCCCGCTGCAGGTGGCTCCCGAATTGGTAAAGGAGGGGTGGATGTCTATGGTGGCAACCTGGGGGATGCTGGTGACGTTGTTCACCGTGAAGGAGGCGATATCCCCGGTGCCGGTTGCTGCAAGCCCGATGGAGGGATTGGTGTTGGTCCAGGCAAAAACGGTGGACGGAACATCGCCGGTAAAGAATACCTGGTTGGTTGCCATATTATGACAGAGTACCTGCGGATCCACCACGTTGACATTCGGCTGGGGGTTCACGGTGATGGTGAAGGAGAGGGGCAGCCCGGTGCAGGTGTGCCCGGCGTTGGTGAACGAAGGGGTTACCGTAATGGTTGCGGTAACCGGGAGATTCGTAGCGTTGGTCGCTGCGAATGAGGAGATGTTTCCCGATCCGGCCGGGGGCAGCCCGATGGTGGGGGTGTCGTTCGTCCAGCCGTAGATGGTTCCCGGCACGTTGCCTGTGAATGAGATCGCCGTGACCATGGCCGACGGACAAAGCACCTGGCTTGCCACCGGGTTGATCGCCGGGAGCGGGTTTACCGTAATTGTAAAGGAAACAGGCGTCCCGGTGCAGGTGGCGCCCGCATTGGTGAAGGCGGGGGTGACGGTGATGGTTGCGGTGATGGGCGCAGAAGTCGTGTTGACGACGGTAAAAGGGGCAATGTCGCCGGTGCCGGCGGCTGCAAGCCCGATGGAAGGGGTATCGTTCGTCCAGGTGAAAACGGTGCCGGCAGCATTGCCTGCCAGCGGAACCGCGGCCGTTTGTTCGTTATGGCACAAAACCTGGTTCACAACGGCATTCACCGTGGGAATGGGGTTGACGGTAACGGCGAAATCCTGCGGGTTGCCCACACAGCCGTTCAGTTTGGGAGCGATGTGGTAGGTAACCAGTCCCGGGTTGGGGTCGGTAACGGCCAGCACGTCGGCGATCGAGGTGCCGGAGGAGAGCCCGGCCGGGCATGACAGGATGTTGGCCGAACAGGTGGGGGGCGGGAGGTTCCAGGCGAAGTCGGACCCGGGCGGGGTGGAAGACAGGGCGATGGAGGTGTTGCTCCCCGAGCAGATGGTCCTGGCCAGCGGCCCGTTCACCGAGGGGATCGGCTTGATGGTGACCTGTTTGGGGGTGGGAGGGTCGCCCGTGCACCCCGCATCGGTATAGTTCACCGTGACGGTTTTGACCCCCGGGGCTGCCCACGACACCACAAGGGTGTTGTCGGCAGGGCTGCCCCCGGAGATCCACGTGGCTCCCGAGGTGAGGTAATCCCACACGTAATTTGTCTTTCCCGGCTGTGTCGTAAAGGTAACAGGCACGCCGGCGCAATATTCGCTGGCGGGGGTGGTGAGAACCGGCACCTCGAAAGGGTTGACCGTCAAATTCAGGGTGGTGGCGCCCATCGCCTGGCACCCAGAGGCATTTGAATAATTGATCGAGACGAAGTTGGGACCGGTGGTGCTCCATTTGAGGGTGACCGTGTTGTCGGAGGTTCCTCCGCCGGCGATCCAGGTTCCCGAATAGGTCCAGGTGTAGTTGCTGCCGCCGGTATCGGTGGTATAGGTCTTTACGTCATTCTGGCATGAGGTCGAAAGCCCCCCGGTGAGCATGGGTGATGGCCTTGGGTTTACCGTGACGGTAACCGAACTGGAGGCGTTGGTGCCGTCGCAGTTGCCCACCACGGCATAATAGGTGGTGGTGGCCGTTGGTGAAACGGTGAGCGTTGTGCCGTACCCTACCTGGGTGCCGCCGGGGTAGGCGTCCTTGTACCAGGTGATGCCGCTTGGGGTGAACCGGGTTCCTTCGTTGGCGGCCGTCCACACCTGGTAGTTCCTGCCTGTGGCGGTATAAGCCTGGTCGCCGACCAGGTTGATGACCCCCTGGGTGGCGCCCTCACTTGAACCACTTCCCGAACATTCAGGCTTGAGCTGGATGAAATTTTCAATGATGCTGGTCGATTCATTCAAAACGATCATGAAGGTTCCCCGGTTGGCAGTCTGGGTCTGGCAATCAAAAAGCGGGCAATGGTTCCAGTAAACGACCAGTTTACGGTCGGGGGCAGTCCCGGTGGTGTAATAATAAACATCATTGCCGGACCCGTTGGCCCCGGGGTACCAGTCCTGCCATGGAGCGAAAATACAGTTTTTCGGTACGTTGCTGGCGGTATTGGGAATCGTAGTTGCAACGTAGGTTGTCCACGATTGCCCGCTGGGATTGGTAAACCCGATCCATCCGTTCGATCCGACCCAGAAGTGGTCGTATTGCTGGTTGAAAAAACAGAAACTGAAACCGATCGGGTATCCGGATGTGAGTCCGGGCGCATAACAATCATCATGTCCGGAGGAGGTGCATCCCGTGAAATCAGGATCTACAACCGTTCCGCCGAAAAACAACTGCGGTGCGTAGGGTATGGTCTCAAAAATATAGTTGGTTGTTCCGTAGCTGCTCCCCGAGGTGGTTGCCGTGAGGGTGGTGGATTCCCCGGCGCACAGGGTGTTGATCCCGGTGATGGTAATCTGGGCAACAACGCTGCAGGTCAGCATGAAAAAGGCAAGGATGAAATAATACTTTTTTCGCATGTATCAGGAAAAACGACCTATTTGAATAAACGGACAATCTTAACGCCCGGAGGTTGCCTGCCGGATTAAATATTAGTGCTGTAAAGGTATAAATTTTTTTGCAAATGAAAAGCATCTCATTAGGGTTCTGACCTTACAAAAACCAGGTACCGTCAATGAATTTCGGATTTCGGATTTCAGATTTCAGATTTCAGATTTTATATTTCATATATTACATTTTTTGCCCTCAATTTTGTTCTGATACGTGGTTTGAATGTGAGATGTGAAATCTGAAATCTGTGAAATCAGTTTTTAATGCACCGTACGGAAAATGCGTTTCCGCGGCTGCTGCTGTAAAGGGAGATGCTGGGGGTGAAGATGTTCAGCCCGCGCGAAATGGATTGGGTCATGCTGCTGGTGGTGGAGGTCCAGTACTGGGTACCGGTATTGGTGCCGTTGGTGAAGGCCCAGTAATTGTCCTCGTAATTCAGCCCTCCAAGCAGCCCGTGAAAGCCGCCGAAAATCAGCACATCCTTCAGGGTCGACCCGACCAGCGCGTTGGCATCTGGCGAGACGATCCCTGCGAGCAGGTTGTCGATGAGCGACTGCCACTCGACCTGCGTGGGTACATGCCATTCGGGGGGGCAGATCCCTTTGACGGCCGGGGTGATGGCGTAATCCATCATCTCGTCCCACTGGTACATGCCGCCGAAGGTGGTGCAGGTTGCATCGGCCGGGGAGCAGTATTTTTCGGGGACGCAATTGTCGGTCTGGGGAAGCCCGGGCGACACCAGCGTGGTGCCATAGGCAAGGTTCTCGGTCATCCAGCAGCGGCCCGCCAGCCAGGCGGTCTTGTAGGTCTTCCCGTCGCGCACGTCCGTCAGGGTGCCGCCGCAGGCAAATGCACTGTTCTGCACGCTGATGGTCACCGCGGGGGCCGATGCCATGCACCCGAAGGTATTGGTATAGCCATAGGTGATGGAATAGTTGCCCGACGGGGCCCCGAAGGGATCGAATTCATAAAACCCGGTGAGTGCATTCAGCGCTACCCTTGCGCCGGTATAGACCCCCTGTCCGGTGAGCCATGGCGTTCCGCCACGCAGCACGATCTTCTTTGCCCCGGAGGTGGTGACCAGGTCGAAACAGGCGTTGAAGGCTACCTCCGGGAGGTTGTGCACGGCGATATTGAGCAACGGCGAATCGGGCCCGTTCCCGCAAAGGTTGACCCCTTTAACGGTGAGGGCGCCGCTGGTGGCGGCGGCTGAAAAGGTGATCGTAATGGTCGCATTCCCGTTGTTGGTGATGGTTACCCCCGCGCCGCTATAGATCCAGTTGTAGGATGTGGCGTTTGCAATGACGGGAACTGAATAGGTGTAGGTGGATGTTTTGCACACCGAGTTCTGCCCGGTAATGAGCCCTGCGGCCACGGGCCATGGATTCAGAACCACCGGGAAGGTGTTGGCAGGCGCCGAACAGGAGATGCCCGGGTAGCCGATCGTTTCGGTCAGGTCGAGCGAACCGCTGGCGGCGGTGCTCCACAGCACCTGGACGGTGCTGCCGTTTTGCCCGGCAAGGATGGTCCCCCCGGTAACGCTCCAGTTGTAGAGATGGCCGCCGATCACCGGCGTGAGGGTGTAATTCTGGGTCGACAGCGCGCACACGGGCGACGATCCCGTGATCTGGGGCGCAGGCAGGGGGTTGACCGTAACGCCGTAATTCGTCGGAACCGCGGCCGTGCAGCCGGTACCGACCATATAGTTGACGCTGACGGTATAGCTGCCCGCAACGGTCCATTTGATGGTTACAAAGTCATCCAGCGATCCGCCGCCGGCAACAGGTATGAATCCCGACGGGGGAAGGCCCCACGTGTAGGAGGTGGCCCCGGCCTGGGTCTGGTAGGTCTTGGTATCGCCGGCACACACGGTGGTGGCGCCGCTGATGGTGGGGCTGGGCAGTGAATTCACCACGATCTGCCTGGAGGTGGCCGCCTGGGCGGTACAGCCGTTGGCGTCGACATAATTCACGGTGAGGGAGTGGGTCCCGATGACGGTCCAGTTCACCACCACCTGTTTCGAGCCCTGGCCCGAGACGAGGTTCCCGCCGGCCACCACATTCCAGAAATAACCCGACTGGAAATCTTCGGTATTATAGGTGGCAGGCACATTCAGGCAAACCATGGCTGGTCCTGTGATGGTGGGCACGGGCAACGGGTTGACGGTGATGGTAAAGGAGCCGGGCAGCCCGGTGCAGGTGACGCCCGCACTGGTATAAAACGGTGTAATGGTGATGGTAGCCGTTACGGGTGAACCCGTTGTATTGGTCGCGGTAAAGCCGGCGATGTTCCCGGTTCCCGCAGCGGCAAGGCCGATGGTGGTGTTGGAGTTTGTCCAGGCATAGACGGTTCCGGGCACATACCCTGAAAAACTGACCGCCGAGGTCAGGAACTGGTGGCACAGCACCTGGTTGGCGACGGCACTGACGGTTGGCGTGGGGTTGACGGTGATGTTAAAGGAACTGCCGGCCCCGGTGCAGGTTACCGCGCCATTGGTAAAGGATGGGGTTACCGTTACGGTGGTGGTAACAGGAGCATTGGTGGTATTAGTGGCGGTAAACGCGCTGATATCGCCGGTTCCGGCTGTTGCCAGCCCGATGGAGCCGTTGCTGCTGGTCCACGAGTAGACTGTTCCGGGAACAGACCCGGTAAAGGGTACCTGCGAGGAAGTCATGTTGTTGCAGATCACCTGGTTTGCCGTTGCGTTAACCGTGGGAATGGGGTTAACGGTGAAGGTGAAGGGGGTGGGCAACCCGGTGCAGGAAGGTCCCGCGTTGGTATAGAAAGGTGTTGCCGAGATCGTAGCAGTAACCGGGGCGTTTGTGACATTGAACGCAGTAAAGGATGAGATGTCGCCGGTCCCGGCGGCTCCCAGTCCGACCGTTGTATTGGTGTTGGTCCATGTATAGGTGGTTCCTGCAACATCCGCGGTAAAATGCACCGGGGCGGTGGCCGTATTGTGACATAAAACCTGGCTTGTCACCGGGGTGATCACCGGGATGGGGTTCACGGTGATGATGAACTGGTGCGGCGTGCCGTTGCAGGTGGCTCCTGAATTGGTGAACGAGGGATGGATGTCGATGGTGGCGGTTTGAGGAACAATGGTGATGTTGGTGGCCGTAAAAGAGGCGATATCCCCGGTGCCGCTTGCCGCAAGGCCGATGGATGGGTTTGTGTTGGTCCAACTGTAAATAGTTGACGGCACATCGCCTGTGAACAATACCTGGGTGGATGTCGTGTTGTGACACAGCACCTGCGGATCCATCACGTTGACATCCGGCTGCGGGTTGACGGTAATGGTGAAGGATGCCGGCGGTCCCGCGCAGGTGATCCCTGCATTGGTAAAAGAAGGTGTCACGGTTATGTTGGCGGTAACCGGCGCAAAGGATGTGTTGACGGCCGTGAAGGCTGCAATGTCGCCCGTTCCGGCAGCGGCAAGACCGATGGAAGTGTTGTCGTTGGACCAGGTGTAGACGGTTCCGGCGACATTCCCGGTTAACGATACGAGCGATGACTGGGTTCCGGGACATAAAACCTGGTTCACCGGGGCATTTGCAGCAGGGATCGGATTAACCGTGATGCTGAAGCTGGCCGGCGGACCGGTGCAGGTTAGCCCGGCATTGGTATAGGTTGGGGTTACGGTGATGGTGGCGACAACCGGCGCATTGCCGGTATTGGTGGCAGTGAAAGGCAGGATGTCGCTGTTGCCGGTTGCCGCGAGCCCGATGGTGGCATCGCTGTTGGTCCACGAATAGGTCGTACCGGGAATGGTTCCTGTAAAAAGGACAGGGGAGGTCTGGGCATTGTGGCACAGCACCTGTCCTGCAACCGCATTGACCGTGGGCGAAGGGTTGACCGTCACCGCGATCACCCCGGGAACGTCGGGGATGCACTGCGACACCGGGTCGGTGTAGTTGACATGGATGCTGAAGGTTCCCGCCGCCGTCCAGGTGACGGTCACAAAATTATTGGCGGCGGTTCCACCTGCGGTGGGGGTGGCCTGTGGAGGCAGCACCCAGTTGTAAAAAGTTTTTCCCGGTTCGGTGGTATAGGTTTTCCCGGGTACCCCCAGGCAAGTGGGGTTTTCGCCGGTGATGACAGGGGATGACATCGGCTGAACGGCAACCGAGAGGGTTGTCGCGTTATCGGCGGTACAGAGGGTGGCAGGGATGGTATAGTTTACGCCGATCACCCAGGTCCCGATGGTATTCCAGTGGAGGGTAACCGTGTTTTCCGCCGGGCCGCCCCCGGAGATTTTGGTTGCCTGCGGGGGAATGGTCCATACATAATTCGATTTGCCGGGGTCGGTGGTATAGGTGAGATTCGGGCCGTTGGTGCAGGAGGTGGCGCTTCCGGTCAGGGTCGGCACCGGTTGGGCCGGGATGGTGATGGTGTGGGTGCTGGTGGCAGTGCAGCCCTCGGTGGAGTATGAGGTGAGCGTAACCGTATAGTTGCCGGGGTTTGTGTACACATGGGTCGGTGTTGAGGTACCTGTAACAACCGGGGTGGCGTCCCCGAAATTCCAGTGCCAGTCGACCACGGCATTCTGGTTGACGGTGGAGGCGTCGGTGAAGGTACTGGCCTGCCCGGCGCAGTTGGGCATAAAGGTAAAATCGGAAGTGACCACCGTGAAGATGATCTGCTGGCTCAGGTCGTTGACCGTACATCCGTTCACGGCGGTAAGGTTGACATAATAGACGTCGCCTGCTTGCGGAGCACCGATGATGATGGAGGGAGTGGTCCCGATCACCGGGCCGTTATAACCCGGTCCTCTCCATTCATAGGTTTGGAAACCCGGGGGGGCCGTCAGCGTGGCCGTTGAACTGCCGGCGCACAGCCCGATCTGGATGGCAAGGGCGCTGCAGTAAGCCGATATGTAACCGTACCCGAAATGGGTATCGTAGGTGCAACCCCTGACCTTGAAATTGAGGTAAACGGTCTGGCCATAATAGGGGGTGAGATCCATCCCTACGGTGGTCCATCCTTTCCAGTAGACATTTCCATTGGTAACGGCTGTGCACAAACCCCATCCCGGTGCCGGGGGGCCGTTGTTCTGGGCGGTAATGTAATAGGAACCGCAGGTCGGGTCAAGTTCAACGCCCGCTGCGTTGGTGATCTGTACCTTGAAGTCGGGCTGCTGGTTGCTGTTATGGCCCCCGGTCTGGAGGATGATCGCGTACCGGTAGATAAAAAGGTAAGAATTGGAATTAACACTAACGGCATATTTCAGTTCGGCCTCTTTCGGGATATTCTTCGGAGTACCCTGCGCAGTGTACATCGTATCCCCGAGCCTGGCGGCGAAGGCCTCGCCGGGAAAAACATTGATCAGTCCATAACAGGTCTGGGCATCCTCCCACCCGGGGGAGGGAATCAGTTTGTGAAGGGGATGGGGATACATGCCGGGGAGACTGAACCCGGGAGTCTGGCAGTTTGTCACCGGGTCGAAATAGCCAAAACAGCCGATCCAGTTGTTCCAGGTGCCCGTGCTGAAGTTTGAATTGTTGCAGGATGTTTCAAGCAGCAGCGGCCCTCCCTGGCTGTCTTTCAGGGTGTCGGGGGGAGCAGACAACGGAAGAAGCTGCGGGCCGAGGTGGTAATTGGGAAGCGGGTTGGGCATGACAGGAACATTCCGGATGGCCGCATCCTGTATGGCATCCTGGGCGGTAACCTTTATAAACGGGAATAAGCCGGAAAGAACCAGGAGTACAAAGACGATCCGGGTTAAAACAGGTTTGGTACGATATAAAGGTCTCTTCATCCAGGATCAGTTTGGCGGCATAAAACAATGCCTGTACAACAATAACTTAAACTGGTAAAGATACAAATAAAATATAACGACCTTACATCGTGGTTTTAGGGCGTATCCTTAACACAGCGAACCGAAAAAGCATTCATCCTGCTGCCATCGTAGCGCGACATGCTCGGGTTGAAAATATTCAGCCCCCTCGCCAGGGCACGTTCAGTGCCATTGACGGTCGACGACCAGTACATGGTGGCGGTAAGCGACCCGGTGGTAAAACTCCAGGTGTTGTTGATATAGTAGAGTCCTTTCAGCAGGGCAAAAAATCCCGGGTTCAACAGCGGATCCTTCATGAAACTGCCAGCAAGGGCATCCGCAGGGGAGATCACCGCAACCGAGATGTTGTTGACCAGCAGCTGCAGTTCTGCCTCGGTCGGCACATGCCATTCGGGCGGACAAACGCCCTGGTTTCCCGTAGTGGAGGCGTAACGCATCAGTTCATCCCACTGGTAAAGCCCGCCGTACTGCGAACAGGTCGCGTCTGCAGGCAGGCAGTACTTTTCATTGATACAGTTGTCCGTCTGCGGGGTGGTTTGCCCGTCGATGATGGTACCGTATGCCAGGTTCTGCGCCATCCAGCATTTGCCGCCTACCAGGGAGGTTTTGTAGGTTTTGCCGTCACGGACATCGGTAAGGAGTCCGCCGCAGCTGAAACTGCTGTTTACAATGCTGATGGCAACCGGCCCGGCGCTGTTGACGCATCCGTAATTGTTGGTGAAGGTGTAGGTGATCGGGTAACTGCCGATCCCGGC
>CAIMWF010000147.1 GCA_903845055.1 uncultured Bacteroidales bacterium
CAACGGAGGATAAACCCGGGTCAACGGATCCCATCCTGAAGAAACAAACGGTAAAACAGGAGTTTTTTCCGGTAAAACGGGGGCGGCTACTTGGCCTGGGCCCCGGTGTTCATTTGCTGGACCTTTACATTGTCCTTATCCGTGATCCCCGATACCACCTGGATGTTGATCCCGTCGGAAAGCCCGGTTTTAATAAGCCTCTTTTCAAATTTCTGGGGCGCGGTTTCCACCTCTACATAGGTAGAATCCCCCTTGAAGAGGAGCATGGCCTCCTTTACGGCCATCACCTGGTTGCGGTGATCGAGGACAATGTCGGCATTTGCGCTGTAACCGGCGCGGATAAACTGGTTGTCTTTCAACCTGACGTCGGCCTTGATCTCAAACTGTACGGCGCCGTTCTCAAGCACGCCCTTGGGCGAGATGTATTTGAGCTCGGCATGAAAGGTGTCGTTTTCAATCGCACCGATGGTCAGCATAAGGTCCATGCCCGGTTTGATCTTGCCCACCTCCGTTTCGTCAACCTTGCCCTGGAAGATCATGTCGCCTACATCGGCAATGGTGGCAATGGTCGTACCTGCATTGAAGGTGTTGGTCTCGATCACCGAATTTCCAACCTTCACGGGGATATCGAGGATCATCCCGTCGATGGTCGACCGGATGAGGGTGTTGGTGGTCTTACCTGATTTCTTATTGACTCCTTCCCGGATCAGTTCCAGGTTCGCTTCGGCAGCATCGACCTCCTGGCGGGCATTCTTAAAGGAAACCTGCGTCTGCTGGTTTTCAACTGCGGAAATGACCCCCTGGCTGAACAGCTTCTCCTGCCGGTCGGCGTTGAGTTTGGCGTCGTCAAATGCGATCTTCGCGCGGTCGAGACGGGCTTCGGCATTGTTCAGGTTGATCAGGTCGGGGATGATCCTCACCCTTGCGATGATGTCGCCCTGCTTTACCTTTTTTCCAGCCAGGACAAAGATCTCCTCGACGATCCCTGAAACCTGGGGCTTTATCTCGATCTCCTTCCTCGGGATGACCGACCCGGTGGCCACGGTCTTCTTCACAATATTGGTGATGAACGGTTTTTCAGTCTGGTAGACAACCGGCTTCACCTGCGACTTTTTGTAAAGGTAAACGATCGTGATGACGAATACTGCGAGAATGAGGATAAGTAAAGTGATCCTGATGATTTTTTTCATGTAGATATCTTGTTTGTCCTTGATAGCGTGATTAGTATCCCAAATTTAGGGTTATTTTTTTATTCGTACCTGAGTGCATCGATTGGTTTGATAGAAATGGCCCGGTAAGCGGGAATCAACCCTGCCACGGCACCTGCCACCACCAGGATGGTCAGGGCCGTTACGGCCACTGAAAAATCGATCCCGGGGTGAACGAACATCTCGGTATTGGCGCCGGTGGATCCCAGAAGGTAATTGATCAGTTCGAGGAGGCCGACTCCTACCACCAGGCCGAAATAGCCGGCAAAGGTGGTCAAAACGATCGATTCGGTCATGATCTGGGTGATGATAACCCTCGGAACAGCGCCCAGGGCCCGCTGGATGCCGATCTCCTTCGTCCGCTCCTTGACCACCACCAGCATGATGTTGCTCACGCCAATCACCCCGGCGAGCAGCGTTCCCGTCCCGACAATCCAAACCAGGAGCCTGATACCGAAGAAAAGTCCCTGCATCTGGTCAAACTCCTTCTGCAGGTTGAAATGTCCAACGGCCGATTCATCCGCCGGGGCGATGGAATGACGCTGTTTCAGCAGCCTGATGGCCTTCTCTTCGACCACCGAGACCGGGATGTCATCCTGCGATGTGATTGAAAAAAAACCGATTGCATTTCCATAGTTGTAGGTGCGCTGCAGGGTCGTAAAGGGCATGTAAATGTTCTGGTTTTCCTGGTCCGCCTGTTCGCCGGTCCTTTTTGACCTGAAAACGCCGATGATCTTGAAATAGACCCCCTGGATCTGGATATACTGGTTGATGGGTTTTTCTTCCTTGTTGAAAAGCAGCTCGACCACCCGCGTACCGACCACGGCGACCTTGCGTTTTTCACGGATGTCGAGGTCGTCGATGAACCTCCCGCTGATAAAATTCAACGGGTCGATTTTATTGAAGGCGGGGTAATCACCCATAATGTTGAATATCCCCGACTTCAGCCCGCGGATCACGTTGTTGGTCTGCATGAAACCCCCGGCCTGGATGCGCGGGGCAAGATACTTGATTTCGGGGATGGAATGGGCAAGCGCAACGGCATCCTCATTCTCGAAATTGTACCCCCTGCCCCTGGGAAATCCCTTGTAAGGTAAACTCGTCTGCTGTGTCCAGATAAAAACACTGTTGGTGGCCATGTCCCCGAAATTCTGGGTGACGCCATGCTGCAGCCCCTTGCCCGAACCGAGCATGATCACCAGCATGAAAATGCCCCAGAAAACGCCAAAGGCAGTCAGGAAAGTGCGTACCTTGTTCTTGCTCAGTACATGATATATTTCCTGCCACCGGTCGAGGTCAAACATATATTTGAAAATTGGTCAGTCTATATTAATGAAGATATGTCAGGATACAAGGCACTAGGCACTAGGCAATTGGCAATAGTCCCGTTAATCCCCCATATTCCTGTATTCCCGCATTCCTTTATTCACTATTTCATTTATTCGTCCCTTAGCGCCTCAACGGGCTTTACACCCGCCGCCCGCATGGCCGGGAAAAAACCTGCCACAGCACCTGCTGCTACCAGCAGGATGGTGGCCATCACGGCAATAGAGAAATCAGCCCCCGGGTTTTTGAAAAACTGTGTTGGCGGCATCTTTTTGGCAACCAGTTCAAGAATTCCCACACCCAGCACCAGCCCGATATACCCGGCAATGGAGGTGATGATGATCGCCTCCTGCATGATCAGTGAAACGATTGACCAGGGCGTCGCCCCCAGGGATTTTCTGATGCCGATCTCCTTGGTCCGCTCCTTTACCACGATCATCATAATGTTGCTTACGCCGACGATGCCGGCCACGATGGTCCCGATCCCGATGATCCAGATAAACAGCCTGATCCCCGCGAAGAGTGACCTGAACTTACGCACCTCTTCGTTTTTGTTCCATATGTTCACGGCGCGGTTGTCGTCGAAATCGAAGGTGTGCATCTGCGACAGCAGCGCCCTTGACTTTTTGATCATCAGGTCGGCATCCGCCGCCGTTGCGTCGCCGGTGGTGAAAGAGATCTGGTTGATCACATTTTCGCCCTGGAAAACACGCTGGGCAGTCGATATCGGGATATAGATCCTTTTCTGTTCATCATCATTCCTGCTGAAATCCCTGAAAACACCCACCACCTTGAACAGCACGCCGTTGATCTTGACATATTTTCCCATCGCAACGGTATCATGCCCCTTGAAGAGGGATGATTTGACCTTTTCGCCGATCACCGCAACTTTTCGGAATTCGCTGATATCGATGTTGTTCAGGAATCTTCCCTGGAGCATTTCCAGCTCCTTGATAAAGCCGTAGTCGGGATGACAGGGTGACAGAAAGAATGATCCGTACTCGTTTTTATAGGAAACAAGGTTGTTTCCCAGGAAAAGCCGTGCAGAAATATGGTCGGGTCCGCTGACGGTCGTTTTGATCGCTTTATAATCCTCGTTGGTAAACCTGATGGGCCGGCCGATCTTCAGCCCTTTATACTGGATGCTGGTTTTCCCGCTGCTGATCCATACGCCGTTGGTAGCGCCGCCCTTGAATTGTTCCTTGACACCGTTTTCCAGCCCGGCACCCGACCCCAGCAGGACAATAAGCATGAAGATCCCCCAGGCTACGCTGAACCCGGTCAGGAAGGTGCGGAGTTTGTTCTTTTGCACCGTGCTGTAAATCTCCTGCCACTTGTCTATTTCGAACATGGGGTCATTAATTTCTCTATTTCGCCATTTCGCTACCTCGCTACCTTGCCACCTAATTATTCATTATGATCTCCGTAATATTCCCATCCGTAATCCTGATCGTCTTCTTTGTGCGGAGCGCAATATCGTGTTCATGGGTGACAATAATGAGGGTGATGCCGGTTGCATTGATCTCCTGGAGCAGGTCCATCACCTCCAGCGAAGTTTTGGAGTCGAGGGCCCCCGTAGGTTCATCGGCAAGGATGACCTTGGGGTTGCCGATCAGCGCCCTTGCAATGGCCACACGCTGTTTCTGGCCGCCCGACAATTCGTTCGGCAGGTGATGGGCCCATTCGGCCAGTCCCATGCGTTCGAGGTATTCCATGGCGATCAGGTTGCGCTTTTTCCGCGGCACGTTCTGGTAGTAAAGTGGCAGTGCGACATTTTCCATGGCGTTTTTGAAGGAGACCAGGTTGAACGACTGGAAGACGAAGCCGACCATCCTGTTCCTGAGCTGGGCGGCTTTCCGTTCGCTCAGGCGGTTGACAAGCAGGCCGTTCAGGTGGTATTCGCCCGAATCATAGTCATCCAGGATGCCTAGGATGTTCAGGAGCGTGGATTTGCCCGACCCGGAAGCTCCCATGATGGAAACCATTTCCCCGGCCGCAATATCAAGGTCAATCCCCTTGAGAACATGCAGGCTGTTCTGCCCGGTTACATAAGATTTGTGAATCTGCTTGATCCTGATCATCGGTAAAAATTCAAATATCGGTGAATGTTTTGCTGTATTGGGAAGGTTTTCCGGATTTTCATTTCAAAGATGATGTTTTTTGACCGTTGTTGGAAAAATAATCGACATTACCGTCAAAGCCGGGGTTGAAATACGATATTGGCATGATCTACGATGCATATAGATGCCGAAAAAATAAAAAGGTTACAATGCATCGTCGGGTTTATTAATCTTTCCGATAACTTTGCGAAGCAAACAGCTGATCGCAATTTGCATCACGGTTTTGCGCGGCATGCGCCGCGCTTCTCTGTATTTGCCGGGATACCCATCAAATTACTTACTTAACAATTCTGTTATGAGAACCTTTTTACTAACGATCCTTGGAATGACCATGTTGTGCTTTTCCGGCTGCAAGCCTGATAAAAAAGCAGTGAATCCCTTTTTTGCAGAATATGAAACGCCATTCCAGGTGCCCCCGTTCGACAAAATCGACACTACCCATTACATGCCTGCCTTCCTTGAAGGGATCAGGCAACACAATGCGGAAATTGATTCCATTGTTGGCAACCCGGCCCCTCCCGACTTTAACAACACCATACTCGCTTTCGATAAATCAGGCAAACTGCTGACCAGGGTCAGCAAAGTATTCTTCAACCTGAATGAAGCCGAAACCAATAAGGAGATGCAGGCGATTGCCCGCAAGCTCAGCCCGGTGATCTCGAAACACAATGATGATATCTCGCTGAATGAAAAACTTTTTGCAAGGATCAAAGCGGTTTATGAAAAGCGGTATGATCTGAAACTGGACAGCCAGCAGGTCAGGGTGGTCGGGAAGTATTTCCGCGATTTCGAACGGCAGGGGGCCAACCTTTCGACTGACAAGAAGGAGCAGCTTCGCAAGCTGAATGCCGACCTTTCGTTGCTGAACCTCACCTTTGGCGAGAATCTCCTTGCCGAAACCAACGAGAATTTCAAACTGGTCATTGAAGACAAGAAGGATCTTGACGGGCTGCCGCAGGGAGTTATCGACGGGGCTGCCGAAACGGCCAAAGAAAAGGGACTCCAGGGCAAATGGGTGTTCACCCTGTCGAAGCCCAGCATGATTCCCTTCCTCCAATATGCTAAAAACAGGCAACTGCGTGAAATGATTTACAGGGGATATTTCATGCGCGGGAACAATGGCAACAAGAATGACAACAACACGACGGTATCAAAAATCGTGAAGCTGCGCGTCGAAAAAGCCCGTCTGCTTGGATTTGAAAGCTATGCCGCCTACGTTGTGGACGACAATATGGCGAAAACACCTGCCAATGTGAACGCGTTTCTTGCCAAACTCTGGGCGGCGGCGCTGCCGGTTGCGAAAAATGAGGCTGCCGAAATGCAGAAGATCATCGACCGCGATGGCGGAAAATTCAAATTGCAGCCCTGGGACTGGTGGTATTACGCCGAGATTATTCACAAGGAAAAGTATGACCTCGACGAAAACGAACTGAAGCCCTATTTCAGCCTTGCCAATGTGAGGACCGGACTTTTTACCGTTGCCAATAAATTATACGGGATCACCTTTACGAAAAGAACTGATCTTCCTGTCTTTCAGAAGGATGTTGAGACCTTCGAGGTGAAGGAGGCCAATGGTGACCACCTCGGCGTGCTTTACCTGGATTATTACCCCCGTGCAGGGAAACGCGGAGGGGCCTGGTGTACCGATTTCAGGCCGGCGGGATGGGAGAACGGCAAAAAGATCTCCCCGGTAATCTCCGTCACCTGCAATGCATCGAAACCTACCGGCGACGTGCCTGCACTGCTGAGCTGGGATGAAACAAAAACCCTGTTCCACGAATTTGGTCATGCCATGCACGGCCTCTTCACCGAGGGCAAATATACCCGCACTGCGGGCAGTGTACCGCAGGATTACGTGGAGATGCCTTCACAGTTCGACGAAAACTGGGCAGGCGAACCGGAAATGCTGAAGATCTATGCCAAAAATTATAAGACCGGCGAGGCGATTCCCGATAAACTCATTGAAAAGATCAGGAACAGCGCCCTTTTCAACCAGGGATTCGAGACGGTCGAGTACCTTGCTGCTGCCATCCTTGATATGGATTATCACGGGCTGACCGACCCGAAGGAGGTTGATGTGCAGGGATTTGAAACCCGGGCAATGGGCGGCATCGGCCTGATCCCCGAGATCCTGCCCCGTTACCGCAGCACCTATTTCGCTCACATTTTCAGCGGGGAATATGCAGCAGGGTATTATGTTTATATTTGGGCTGCCGTGCTCGATGCCGATGCCTTCGACGCTTTCAAATCATCAGGCGATATTTTCAATAAACAGCTTGCTGCCAAGTTCAGGAAATACTGCCTTGCCGAATCGGGTGATGATGAAGGGATGGTGCAATACAGGAAATTCAGGGGACAGGAACCTTCCGTTGAGCCATTGCTGAAACGTCGCGGATTAAAGTAACCAGATCTATGTCCAGACTGCATGTTTTGTGGACCACGGGTGAAAAGGAAGTTGCCATGAAGGTGATTTTCCCATACCTGATCAATGCCAAGGCAAACGGCTGGTGGGATGAGATCAACCTGATTATCTGGGGCCCTTCGGCTAAACTCGCGGCAGGAGATGCTGTCATCCAGCAGCAGCTAAAGGATACCATGGACAGCGATATTTCGGTGGAGGCCTGCAAGGCCTGCACCGATGCCTACAATGTCTCGGCAAAGCTCGCAGAAATGGGGATCACGGTTCGCTATATGGGCGGACCGTTTACCGAATACCTGGTGAGTGATGCGAGGGTGGTAACCTTTTAAATGACGAGTGACGAGTGACGAATGACAATTGACAAATGACGCGGGCCATGAACATGAAAGGGATTGTGCTGGCACTCCTGGTTCTTGCCGGGTGTTGCCGCGAACCTAAGGGTGATCCTTCGGTACTGATCGCAACAGACCAGGCTTTCAGCAGGATGAGCGTGGAAAAGGGCTTGAATGCGGCTTTTATCTTTTATGCCGCCGACAGTGTGGTCAAGATAAGGGATGGGAATTTCCCGATCACGGGTAAGGCGAATATGGTGAAAGCTTATGGGGCCAGGCCCGACACCGGGATGGTTCTGAGGTGGAAACCTGTGATTGCGGAGGTTGGAGCTGCAAATGACCTGGGATATACCTTCGGTGAATGGGAACTCTACCTGAAGGCTAAGGACACGACGATGTATGGCAATTACCTCAGCATCTGGAAAAAACAGCACGATGGCACGTGGAAATATGTGCTTGATGCCGGCTCAAATACCCCAAAACCGTTGCATTGACCCGTGACAGATTCTCATTCAGGATATTGCAGCGGGTTATCAATCAAAGTTGACAAATGAAACTGATACTGGCCATTGGAGCGGGGAGTTTTATCGGCGGCATCTGCCGGTACCTGATGTCATTGTTCATCCAGCAAAAGATCTTTTCCACATTTCCCTTTGGCACGATGAGCGTGAACATCCTGGGTTGTTTTCTGATCGGCCTCGTTTTCGGGTTGTCCGACCGTGGCAACATGAGCCAGGAATGGAGGCTGTTTCTTGCCACGGGAGTCCTGGGCGGATTTACCACCTTCTCCGCTTTTTCAAATGAAACCGTGGGGATGATGCGCGACGGCCAGTTCGTTTATGCTTCAGTCTATGTCCTGTCAAGCATCGCACTGGGCCTGGCTGCGACCTTTATCGGTATCATGATTATCAGAATATTATGAGTATTCGTTTCTCATAAATTTGTTTTTAAAAGGTTCTGAAGATGGAAAGACAACCAGATATTAAACTGCTGCGGGTCTTCATCGGCGAAGGCGACAAGGTTGGTTCCAGGCCATTGTACGAGGTCATTGTTTTTGAAGCGAAAAAGCAGGGACTTTCGGGAGCGACCGTCACCAGGGGGATCATGGGGTTCGGACCCAATTCAAAAATTCATACCACGAAGCTTTTTGAAATATCCACCGACCTGCCGTTGATCATTGAAATCGTGGATACCGAAGAAAAGATCAGGAAATTTGTCGAAACGGTTGAAAAACTGTTTGATGAGACCAGGTCGGGGGGGCTTATAACCCTCGAAAAGGCAGAGGTAATACGGTATAAGGCGGGAAAATGAAACTGACACAGCCCTTTGAGGATTTTTTTTCGAATGAAAAATCGGGGGGATTCACCCTGATCTTTTGCACGGCCGTTTCACTGATCCTTGCAAATTCACCGCTGCAGGCCAATTACCTGCACCTGTGGCATACCGGGGTGGCCGGGCACAGCGTTGAATACTGGATCAACGATGCCCTGATGGCGATTTTCTTCCTCCTCATCGGGCTCGAACTTGAACGCGAGGTATACATCGGCGAACTGTCCGACATAAAAAAAGCCGTACTCCCGGTCATCGGTGCACTGGGCGGGATGGTCATCCCGGCAGCCATCTACCTCCTTTTCAATTATGGTCTGGCAACACAGGCCGGGGCGGGGATCCCGATGGCCACCGATATTGCCTTCGCCGTGGGGATCCTTTCCATCCTGGGGAGCCGTATTCCGCCGTCGCTGAAGGTTTTCCTGACCGCCCTGGCCGTCATCGACGACCTTGGCGCCATCCTGATCATCGCTTTGTTTTATACCCACTCTCTTGATTTTGTGAGTTTATTCGCGGCTTTTGCCATTTTCGGGGGATTGGTTGTGCTGAACCGTTTAAAGGTTAAGAACCTGGTCCCCTACCTGGCGGGAGGGGTTGTGATGTGGTATTTTATGCTCCATTCGGGCGTTCATTCAACCATTACGGGTGTGCTGCTGGCCTTTACAATCCCGTTCGACGGCGGTGTTAAAAGTTCTCCCTCTTCCCGGCTGCTCCATGTGCTTCACAAACCGGTCGCATTCATCATCCTGCCGTTGTTTGCCCTGGCCAATACAGGGATCGTTCTTGGTGCAAACTGGTACAACAGCCTGTTTCACCCGGGCAGCCTTGGCATCTTTGCCGGGCTGCTCATCGGAAAGCCCCTGGGAATTTTCCTCTTTTCATTTGCGGGGGTTGCTATGGGATTCTGCGCGCTTCCAGGTGAACTGAAGTGGAAGAATATTCTTGGGGTTGGTTTCCTGGCAGGCATCGGCTTCACCATGTCCATTTTTATCACCATGCTTGCATACGATAATCCCGGGCTTGTCAATAATTCAAAGCTGGCCGTCCTCCTGGCATCGCTGGTAGCCGGAATTATCGGTTTCTTCTGGCTCAGGTCAGGACTTAAAAATGGGTACCGGGAAAATGAAGAGGATCAAAACATCCCCGACAGCAGTTCATCAGGGGTCATGTTGGAAAAATAATCGTCAAGTTTGAATTTCTCAAGGGCCTCTTTGATCGCATCCGCCTGGTGGGCTATCCCGGTAAGGGCGGTTTCAATATCATCGGTATCGTATTTCCCGAAATAGTCGCCGAAAATTTTAATGTGGCGCATCGTCCCATTGTGCACATCAATGTCGAATTCAATGGTTCCGCCCTTTTCCGTACGGACGATTTTCCTGAAATTGTAATTGGGAGAATAGCCAAAATTCCATCCCCAGGTATTGTAGCGGTTCCTGACGAGTTCATGGATATTTTCATGATCCTCCCCGGTTAATTCCAGCAGTCTTGCATCGGGATATTTTTCAATGATGTGATCTTGTATCAGCGTGGCAAACTGCATGACATCCATGGGCTCCTTCAGGTGTTCACTGATATTTGTCACCCTGCTCCTTACCGATTTTACGGCTTTATCGGTGAATTTCAGCGGGTCTGCATTGAGGGCCCTGGCCAGGTCGGGCATGTAGGCCGAAAAGAGTAACGTCCCGTGATGAAGGACCCGGTTCTTCCATATGTGTTCGGCATTCCCCGAAAATTTCATGCCATCGATGGTAAGGTCGTTTCTGCCTTCAAAACGGGCTGAGACTCCCATCTTAACCAGTACCTCCAGGATTGGTTCGGTATATTTCCTGAAATCGATCAGGCTCTCCTCTTTCCCTTTCTGGATAAAGGTAAAGTTCAGGTTCCCGAGATCATGGAACACGGCACCGCCACCGCTGAGCCTGCGGACGACAGGGATGTTGTTCTGCTTGACATAATCGACATTGATCTCCGCCAGTGTGTTCTGGTGTTTTCCAACAATGATCGAAGGCGTATTCCGCCAAAGCATGAAGGAATCTTCTTCAAAATTTTTAAGGACATACTCTTCGGTCGCCAGGTTGAAATAGGGATCGGTATTGTGCCGTTTAAAGATAAGCATATGGATAATTTTGCAGTAAATTTAAAGTATTCTGGCAAATAGGTAGCTATCTTTGCAGTCAAATAAAATTCCCGATAACCCTGTCAACACTATGGATTACCTGATCTACCTGGTCTTCCGGGCATTCATCTCGCTGTTCCGTTTTATTCCGTTTCGCCTGCTGTTCGGGTTCGCCGACCTGATGTATTACCTTGTCTATTATGTTTTCGGCTACCGGAAAAAGGTGGTTTTCGAAAACCTGCGGAAATCATTTCCTTCTAAATCAGAAGAGGAGATCACCGGGATCGCCAAAGGGTTTTATCATCATCTCACCGACATGTTGATTGAAAGTCTGAAGGCCTTTACCATGAAGGAGTCTGCGGTTGTCAGGCGGTACCGGTTTCAGAATACCGGCTTCCTCGACGACCTCTGCCGGCAGGGTCAGCAGGCCATCATGGTTGCCGGTCATTACGCCAACTGGGAATGGGCGGGAATCGCTGCGGGCAGCCAGATACTGTACAAGCCGGTAGGGTTCTACAAGCCCCTTTCGAATAAGTTCATCGACCGGTACATCCAGCATACCAGGGTCCGGGGCAGGTCGCGGCTGGCTTCGATCACCAAAACCGCCGAAACCTTCAAAACCGATTGGGGAGAGCCCGCGGCTTTTTACATGGTGGCCGACCAGAGCCCTTCCAGTGCCAGGCTTGCCCTCTGGGTAGAATTCATGAACCAGGATACCGCAACCCTCCACGGACCGGAAAAGTATGCCCGCCTGACCGGTTACCCGGTTATTTTTGCATCAGTGAAAAAGGTGAAGCGTGGTTATTACACCGTTGATTTCAGGATGCTGGAGTCAGAACCATCCAAAACAAAAACCGGCGAGATAACCGGCCGGTTTATGAAAATGCTTGAAGAAGTCGTTAATGAACATCCCGAGTATTACCTGTGGTCGCACAGGAGGTGGAAGCTGAAACGGTTATAGCAGTCCTCCGTTCCTGTAAATCGCCAGCTGTGCGTCGTAAAACTTATTCAGCTGCACCGATTTCCATGTGCGCAGGTTCGTAAGGAGCCCGGCAATGAAATCAACCTTGACCCTGTCGCCGTTTTCGAGCGCCGCCTGTCCGAGTACCTCAGGATCGTAGGTGAGGATGGGCATGGCAGCATTGATGGCGTTGCGCTCGTATATCGCACCATAGGATTCGGCCAGGATACAGCTGATGCCAAGCGACTGGAAGCAATCGACCGCCTGTTGCCGCGAACTGCCCGCCCCGAAATTTTTGTGGGTGATCACGATGTCCCCTGGTTTGGCATTTTTGGCAAAATCCTCGAATCCTTTCAGGTTGTCGAAGGTATACTGGCCCATTTCACGGATATCCGTGATGGTGAGGTAGCGGTTGTGGAAGATCATGTCGGTGTCGATGTCATCTTTGGGGATGATCCATACCGAACCCTCAACTACCACTGGTTTGGCGATCTTTTCCTTTTCCTGGCGCGCAATGCGTGACGCGCCGGGGATGCCGGTTGCATGAAAAAGTGCCGGCTGTTCAGGGATCTGGTCGGGGGTTGTGATGAACCCGGCTACCGCGGATGCAGCCACCACGGCGGGAGAGGCAAGATAAACAAATCCTTTGCCCTGTTTCCCGTCAAAGTTCCTGTTTCCGGTGCTGATCGTCACTTCGCCCGGCCCGTTCTGGCCGACCTGTCCGGCGGCACATCCCGCGCAGCCTGCATTGGAAACCATTACGCCCGCCTCTTTGAAGACCTGGATGAGTCCCTCGTCCATGGCCCGTGTCCAGATGGCGTCGGTGGCGGGAACGATCTTCAGGACCACGCCCGGGGCTACCTTACGTCCCCTGAGAACCGAAGCGGCTATCCGTAGGTCTTCGATGCGGCCATTGGTGCAACTGCCGATAAAACCCGAATCGATCTTCTGGTTCCGCACCGTTTCAATGGAAGTATCGTCGTGCGGATGACCTGGTTTTGCCACCATGGTGACAAATTTTGACAGGTCGATATCAAATGTCTTTTCATAAACCGCATCCTGACCTGCGGTCACCATGGTGTAATCCTTACCGGTGATCAGTTTCAGTTCGTTGATCAGGGCAGGGGAGGTGGGGAACAGGATGATGATGGCCCCCATTTCGGTACCCATCGATGCGATGGTGATTCGTTCAGCCAGGGTGAACTTTTCAGTTTCCTCCCCGTAAATTTCCACGGAGTTTCCCAACAGCTTATTCGCCCCGAAAATCGAGAGCAGGTTCAGCACAATGTCCTTGGCCGAGAGGCTGGCCGGTCTTTTGCCGTTCAGGTTGATCCTGACCGATGAAGGAACTTTGAACCATACGGCTCCCTTTGCCCAGGCTGCCGCAATGTCCTGGTCGCCCATCCCCTGTCCGAAGGATGCGATGGCCCCCATGATGTTTGCGTGGGAATCGGTTGAAACGAAGGTACTCCCTGGCCATACAAGCCCATTGTCGATGGCAAGGTGGGTACCGATGCCGGCATTGACATCGTAAACCCTGATGCCGTTTTCGCGGGCGTAGAGCCGGCAATAATGCTGGTTGGCGGCATATTTCTGGTCCGACCCGCCCGGGTTGCAGTCGAAGGTGAAGATGGTCTTTTTCGGATCGGCGATCGTAAGTCCGTTGTCAACCAGGTTTTTCACAACATTGGCCCCGCCGAAATCCCTTGCGGCGCGGGTATCTATGGCAACATCCACGATGTCGCCCGGCTTTACGGTCTGGAGACCGGAATGGCTGGCTATGATTTGTTCTATGATGGTCATACGGTTGGGTTTAATAATGAAAATGCAGAAAAAAAGGAATGCAGGAATGCAGAAATATCAGAATGCAGGAATATGAATGATGCCTTTATTATCATGTGATTATTGGGCTTAATTTTATTTTCTCCTGGATTTTTTACACCTCAAATATACTTATAAAGGAAGGTAACAATCAGGTAGCAATAAAATTAAATATCTGTAAATTCACCGATTTCGGCATCCAGTATTCCTGCATTTACTATTTCTGCATTCCATTATTGGTTACTTAAGTCTATCCCTGAACGGTTCAAAAGTCATGAAATCGGCATGATGCACGACATAGGCTTCGACGGTTCGCTTCACCATGTCCCCCTCGCCTGCGTGGGTTGCGATGATGTGGCATACTGCGGGCGGTACACCGCATTGTTCGGCCAGTGAAACCCCCGAAAAGGGATGGCGCAGGTACTTGCCGTACTTGCCCTGGAACGATTTTCCGTTTGCATCCAGTTCATATTCCAGTAATTTGCCTACATCCGCCAGAATCGCCCCCGCAATAAGGACATCCATATTGACAGGAAGATCATCATTGAAAAATTCATTCATTTTATTGCCGGCATCGCGGGCGACATGCACCACGCAGCGCTTATGCGCCATGAACGACACCCGGAGGTCGGGGCCGGCGAGCAGGGTGAAGGGGATCTTGTTCAGGTCATCGGCGGTAAGTACGCTCTTTTCAAGAGCCACTTCCCAGGTCCGGGCAGTCTTTTCACGGAGATCAGTATCGCCGATCCACATCAGTTCGGGCCAGAGGGCTAAGATTTCTTGGGTCATTTGCTGGATTTAAAGTTTTCAAATTAATGCATTACCTGCATTGCTTCATTCATGCCTTCATTTTTGCAATGATGGCGTCGGTCATCTGCTGGGTTGTGGCTGCGCCTTTGCTGAAAGCATCGGGTTTGCCGGGCAGTTTCATCATATCATAGGTCATCACTTTGCCTTCTTCAACCACGGCTGCGACTGCGGCGGAAATTTTCGCCGCGAGTTCCATTTCACCCAGGTGTTCGAGCATCATGACGGCCGAGAGGATCATGGCCGTGGGGTTCACGATGGAAGGGCTGAATTCGGCATATTTGGGAGCTGAACCGTGGGTAGGCTCAAAAACGGCGATTTCAGGGCCGATATTGGCGCTGCACGCAAATCCCAGTCCGCCGATCAGGCCTGCAAACCCATCGGAAACGATGTCGCCGAACATGTTGCCGGCAACCATCACATGATAGGTTTCGGGGTTCTTAGTAAGCCACATCATCTGTGCATCGATGTTGGTATCCTGTACCTTGATGCCCGGGTATTCGTTTTTGGCCATTTCCTGGGCCATTTTCAGCATCATCCCTGAGGTTTCGCGGATGACGTTGGGTTTTTCACAAACCGTCACCGTGTCAAAACCGCGTGCCTTGGCATAATCAAAGGCTGCCTTCAGGATGCGGCCGGTATATTTTTTGGTAAAGATGCGTGTCGATACGGCCAGTTCAGGGCGGGGACACCAGGCAAAGTTATCCCTGAATTTCTTGTGGGTCATCAGGGCATCGTATACCTGGTCGGAAGGATTTGACCATTCCACGCCGCCATAAAGGCATTCGGTATTCTGACGGAAGATCATGGTGTCGATGACCGGTTCTTCGATCACACCGCCGAAACCGCGGCGGATGAAATTGAGGGGGTTCCCCTTGAAGGTGCGGCAGGGCCTCATGCAGATGTCGAGGTCATACTTCTGGCGCATGGTTACGATAGGGCTGTAATAAGCAAACCCTTTGCCTTTTAGTTCAGGGGCAAGTTCAGCCTCAGTTTTGTCTTTCGGCTTGGAGGTGATGGCGCCGAAAAGTCCTATTTTGTATTTTTCAAGAAGCTTCTGGGTGCGCTCGGGAAACGGATCACCCTCTTT
This sequence comes from uncultured Bacteroidales bacterium, assembly GCA_903845055.1. GTDB lineage: Bacteria > Bacteroidota > Bacteroidia > Bacteroidales > FEN-979 > CAIVAT01. The sequence continues at coordinate 15,530 of CAIMWF010000147.1, forward strand.
GCACCAGAATTCCCAGCCAATATCACCATGTACATATTCAGCATCAAATCCGGCAGCATCCAGCACGCGGATGGCCTCATCAAGGACGACTTTGCCAATGCCGTCACCCGGCATTGCAACGATTGTTCTCTTTGCCATAAAAACGTCTTTTTTTAGAATAGTTATTTAATTAACAATTGGACTGCAAAGATACAATTACAGGACTAATGACCAAAACCCGGAATGTAATTTTTCCCGAAATTTTACGGGTTATTCCTTACTTTTGCACGATCATGGCCGGAAAACATTTTGCCATTTTACCATATTATAATTTTGCCATCTGATTTTGAAACAGCACCTCACAAATCCCGTCTTTGAAATTATCGCGCAGGTAGCCGCGGAGATGCAGCTGAATGCGTTCGTGATCGGGGGATTTGTGCGCGACCTGCTGCTTCACCGGGATAACAAGAAAGATATTGACATTGTAGTACTGGGCAGCGGAATTGATTTCGCCCAGCAGGTGGCAGCCAGGCTTGAGGGTAAGGTGCCGGTGAAATATTTCAGGAACTTCGGCACGGCCATGCTGAACTACCAGGGGTGGAAAGTGGAGTTTGTAGGGGCCCGCAGGGAATCATACCGGCGCAATTCCCGCAAGCCGATCGTCGAGGACGGCACCCTGGTGGATGATCAGAACCGGCGCGATTTCACCATCAATGCCATGGCCATCGACCTTACGGAGCCGACCGTCGGGCGGCTGATTGACCCCTTTAACGGGATCCGCGACCTTGAACGGAAAATCATCTGTACACCCCTTGATCCCGATATAACCTTCTCCGACGATCCGTTGCGCATGATGCGGGCCGTGAGGTTTGCAACCCAGCTTGACTTTACCATCGACCCTGCCTGCCTGGAGGCCATCAGGCGAAACGCCGGCAGGCTCTCCATCGTTTCGATGGAACGCATTTCCGACGAATTCAACCTCATCATAGGTGCAGCCGTGCCTTCCAGAGGGTTCAGGCTCATGGATGAAACCGGCCTTCTTGAATTGATCTTTCCTGAATTTTGCGAATTAAAAGGTTCTGAAATCATTGATGGCAAGGGACATAAGGATAATTTTTACCATACGCTGGCGGTTCTGGACAATGTCGCCGCTGTTTCCGATAATCTCTGGCTGCGCTGGGCTGCGATTTTGCACGATATCGCAAAACCTGCAACCAGGAAATTTGTCTCAGGGACCGGCTGGACCTTTCATGCCCATGAATTTAAAGGGGCGAAGATGGTATCGCCGATCTTCCGTAAGCTGAAACTGCCCCTGAATGAAAAGATGCGCTATGTTGAAAAACTGGTACTGCTGCATCTGAGGCCGATCGTGCTGGCCGAGGATGTGGTCACCGATTCGGCGGTTCGCAGGCTCCTTTTCGAGGCGGGAGACGACATCGACGACCTGATGTTGTTGTGCAATGCCGACATTACCTCTAAAAACCCTGTTAAAGTCAAACGGTATATCGAAAACTTCGGTCTCGTCAGGAATAAACTCAGGGAAATTGAAGAGAAGGACAAACTTCGCAACTGGCAGCCACCCATAACGGGCGAACTGATCATGGAAACCTTTGGCATCCCCCCTTCGAAGGTGGTGGGTGTCATCAAGAACCTGATCACCGAAGCCATCCTGGAGGGGCAGATATCCAACGACTATGATTCAGCCTACCGGCTCATGCTGGTGGAGGGATTGAAACTCGGTTTGAAAAAAGAATAACGACCCCGATTTTTTTGATGCGGGATATTTCACGGAATTTTATATTTTTGACTCGGATTTAGCGCGGGAAAAAACATGTTGATATATCGTTTCAGAATAACATGCGAAGAGCATGACGGCTTTCTCAGGGAAATCGAAATTCAGCCGGGGCAGACTTTCCTTGACTTTCACCATATAATTATCGATTCGTCGGAATTGCTTCATTGCGAGCGGGCCTCCTTTTTTATGACCGATAAAAAATATAAGAAGGACAGGGAGATCTCCCTGAAACCTGAGAAACGCCAATTCCGCCGCTACGATGACGATCTCGACCAGGTTGTTACCGAATCGCTGGCATTGCCCCTGATGAAGGTATCCAAACTGAAGGATTTCATCGAAGATCCTCATCAGAAGATGATCTATGAATTTGAAGGACGCGATCATTTTTCGTTTCATATTGAATTATTCAAAATTTTCCCTTTCGAAGGCGTTGTTTCATTTCCCCGTTGCACCAGGCGTGTTGCCGAATTGCCCAAAAAAGCCGAACAGCCTGCGCAGACCGCGCAGGCAGCACCGACCCCACCGGCACCCAGGGTGGTTGTCCCCAAAGTTCCGCTTCCGAAAATCGAGGAACTTTCAAAATTCGCCGATATCGTCGAAGATGACCAGGAACTGGCAGCCATCGAAAACGAGCTGGGCAACCTGATCGGAGAAGAAGAGACCGCTGCATTTGATGTGCAGGATCAGGATGGATCTGCTGAGGACGATTTTGGTTTTTCAGACCTGCACAACGATGACGACGATCCGGATGAAAAGCTGGATCATCTGGAGGATTACGAGGATATAGAGAGCCTCGACAAGCGGATTTCAGGCTATGACCGCGACACCGATGACTATTGATGTCCCTTTGCTGGTCGTAATTGCCGGACCTACGGCAGTCGGAAAAACTTCAATCGGAATACAACTTGCCAGCCATTTTTCTTCGGAGATTATCTCAGCCGATTCACGCCAGTTTTTCCGGGAAATGAAAATTGGGACCGCGGCACCCGGTGATGCGGAACTGGAGGCGGTTCCGCACCATTTCGTCAGGCACCTTTCGGTTCATGATGCCTACAACGTTTCACGATACGAATCCGACGTCCTGGCTCTGCTTGAAAAACTTTTCGTGTCTTACCCGGTGGTATTCATGGTGGGCGGGTCGGGTTTGTACATCGACGCGGTGTGTCATGGAATTGACCTGTTACCTGACCCCGATGCCGGGACCCGGAAGGAACTGAAGGAATTGCTTGCAACCTCGGGCATCGGGGCGCTGCGGGAAGAACTGATGCGTGCCGACCCTGTTTACGCAGCCGTGGTTGACGCCTCGAACCCGGCACGGCTGATCCGGGCACTTGAAGTTTGCAGGACAACCGGCGTTCCCTATTCCTCCTTCAGGACAAACCAGCCGAAAAAACGTCCCTTCAGGATCCTGAAACTGGGTTTCGGACTGCAGCGTGAGGTGCTGAACGCCAGGATCAACGCACGCGTGGATGCCATGATGGAAAATGGACTTTACGGGGAGGCGCTTGCGCTCTATCCGCTGAAACACCTCAATTCGCTCAATACCGTAGGATACCGCGAACTTTTCGACCATTTTGAGGGACTAACCTCCCTGGAATTTGCCGTGGAAAAGATAAAAACCAATACCCGCCGCTATGCAAAACGGCAGCTGACCTGGTTTGGGAAAGACCCTCAGGTGCATTGGTCCGGTCCCGGGGAAATCCGCGCTTGTATTGATCTGATCAACACGGCATCTGCTGAAGGTGATATTCGATCAATCCCTCCACAGGGGAGGACAAGACCCTGGTGATGCGCACGCCCTCACCGGCTGCAACCTCCCCGAGGACTTCCCGGTAGCTGGATGCGATGGAACCGATAAACCCGACAGGCTGTGATTGATACTGTTCGTATTTCCGGATGTGTGCCGTGAAAAAATCGCGGAAGGAACGGTTCAGCAGTTCCCTGACGAACGGATGATCGCGGTTGGGACTGAGGAAAATGCTGAAGGATGCCAGGAACCGGTTGGGTGACGGGCGGTTGTACAACGAATTCAGGATGTCTTCAAGTGTGAGCCCGTACTGTTTGTCAAAGGCCTCTCTCAGGTCATCCGGGAGCTCCTTTTTCAGGTAGGCCCCCATGAACAATTTGCCCAGGTAAGATCCGGCCCCCTCGTCGCCGAACAGGTAGCCGAGCGAGTCAACCTTTGAAACAGTGGTCGAACCGTTGAAATAGCAGGAATTGCAGCCTGTCCCCAGGATGCAGGCAATCCCCGAACCATCGCCGAACAGGGCCCTTGCCGCGCCAAGAATGTCATGATAGACAAATACTTTCGCCTTCCTGAAAAAGAGGTGGATCGCATCCGAGATCATCTGGTTGTTGAAATCGGTGGAGCAGCCGGCGCCGTAAAAATGAACCTCGCTGATGTGGTCCTCCACCAGGAAAGGCGAGAGATCGGCCCTGATTACCGACTCGACACTCTCAGAATTGTGGAAATAAGGATTCAGCCCGATCGTTGCAATGGTCTGTTTGACCCTCAGGCCGTCGAGCACCACCCAGGTCGTCTTTGTTGAACCGCTGTCGGCTATCAGTTTCATACTTCGGCAGTTAATTATCCACTTTCTTCCTGATATCCTCCAGTATCTCCACCTGGATCTGCTGGATGCTCATCATTTTCGACCATTGGTCGAGCAGCAGGTGGTCCACCTTTTCATGCAGCGTCCTGATCTCGATCTCCGATTTAAGATTTACCTCGTAATCATTCTCCGAACGGATCCGGTCTTTCGTTTCCTGGCGGTTCTGGCTCATCATGATGATGGGAGCCTGGATGGCTGCAAGGCACGACAACACGAGGTTCAGCAGGATAAAGGGATAGGGATCGAAAGGCTTGGTCATCAGGTACAGGCCGTTGATCAGGATCCATATAACCAGGATCGTGAAAAAGGAGATGATGAACTTCCAGCTGCCGCCGAAGGATGCCACCTTGTCGGCGATCCGCTCCCCGAAGGTAACCTTTTCGGCTGCTACCCTCGGGTTGACAGTGATGATCTCATTCTGCCTGATGCTGGTAATGACGGCCTCTTCAAGAACTTCAATGCTTCCTTTTTCCTCGTCGATGATCTTTGCAATATAGCGGTTCCTGAATTTGTTCATGTCCTCCCGGCAGATCAGGCTGGTGTCATTCCAGCCAGGGTGTTCGCTGATGATCATATTCTCAATTTCATGACGGATGCCGTGACCCACGATCAGCTGGTCTTCGGGAAACACCCTGTCGCATATGGCACATTTGAATTCTTTCATGGTTTTCCGTTAACGATTTTATGTTTCATTTTAATTGCAAATCTATTCAAAACCGTAGAATCTTCCCGGGCTTCTGACAATTTTTCAAAATACCGCTCACCACGACTCCTCCTGACCATGGTCACGGTCGTATCCGGGTTTGCAGAGAGCAAGGGGAATGATCAGCAATAATGCGCCATAGGTCACCGCCTTATAATGCTGGGTGATGGCATTCAGGTGCCTGCCGATCAGCCCGTCGGTTGTCAGGGTCATCAGGACGAAGGAGGCCGCCAGGAAAATGCAGGCCGTATTGAACAACACTGCATCCCGCCTGCTTTCCCTGTCTTCAAAATGCGTGATGACATAGTGTGTAAGGTAGAACATCGCCGGGGCGGCAAGTAAAAATGCATATTTCTGCTGGTGTGGAAAGATCAGCGGGACGAGCAGGAAGATATAACTTAATTCGCGGAGGGCGGCAGGGCCGGATTTTGCCCTGGTGAACGGAGGCCACGCAAGGAACCGGAGGGTAACCAGCACGAGGAAGAGCCGTGTCCCGTTCAGGATCAGCGTCGTGGTCCCGGGATCAAGGTCGAGGATGTTGCGTGCGTAGGGGAGCAAGCCGGGAGTCCGGGTGAACAGGGTCGGAACCAGTGCGGTGAGGCTGTGCAGGCCGAGGTCGGTTTCGGCAAGATGTTCTGCGTTGACCGGGTTGATTGAATTCCACCACGATGAAAGTAGCTGAAGGTTTCCCTGCCAGCCTGTAAACAGGGCCGGCAGTAAAAGGAAAAAAACGGAAAACAGCAGGGTGTAAAGTGCTGCCTTCGATTCCTTCCTGTATATAAGGTAGGGCAGCAGTACGATTGGCAGTATCTTGATATTGATGATCAGCGCAAGCAGCAGGGAACCGGGTATCGCCCTGCCTTTTTTAAACTGCGACAGGCTTTCAAGTGAGCCCCACAACAGGAAGACGGTCATCTGCATCATTTCAAAATTGTAAAGAATGTACCTTGCAGACAGCACGATCGTTACCAGCAACAACCACCCCTTTTGCCCTCTTGTCAGACAATGAATTGCAATATATTTGTTGAGCAAAACCCATGTCCTGTAAAGGAACCACGCGTTGGCCAGCAGCCATATGAAATTCGGGATGAAATAGGGCAGGTAGGTGAACGGGACCAGGAGGAGCGCACAAAGTGGACTATAATAATAGAGATCATAATTGCCTTCGCTCACGAAGATCCACAGGTGGTAAGGGTTTTTCCCGGCGGCAATGAGTTTCGCCGCCTCCAGCAGCACTTTGAAATCACCGTTGGCCGTGGCTGTTTTTATCAGGAACCCCAGGATCAACACACCCGCCAGCCAGGGTATATATCGCTGCCAGGCGCTGCTGATCCTTCCCTCCCGATAGATGTTGCCGGTCATTGATCTCTCACTTCGTTATTCGTTATTCGATATTCAATATTCTCATTTTATCAGTGATGTCATCGGGTTCCGCAGCCCCTTTGCTTCCTTAAGATAGGCCTTCACCGTTCCCACAATGATTTTGGCCTCAACGTAAACCGGGATCCTGTTTGCGTCGTCGGTGACCCAAACCAGCACATCTTCCTCCCCTTTGAAAATGGTCCCCTGGACCATCTTTGCAGCAAATTTAATGCACTTGTAATGCTTCCCGTCGGTGGTTTCCACCACTTCCCTGCCGATGTACCGGATGTAGATGTCGTAATAGGCATCGTCGATGAGGACCGTCACCTTTTTTTTCACATCGGGACGGAAATCGGTAAAATCGAGGGTTCGGGTGTAATAGATGGAGGCAAGCATGTCAAAGGCACAGTTTCGCATGCGCAGGGTATCGGTACGCATCGGATTATTGTTGCTTTTGGTGTTTGAAATGATCCGGCGGGTCTGCTGGTCGAACCAGAGCGTGTTCAGCAGCGTGTATTTCCCTTCGTATATGTAGCGTTTGAAATTGTAGGTTTGGAACGTTTCCGGGTCGATCCAGGAATCATAATAATCGCGCACTTTGAAAAGTACATCGTATGAAGGAAAACTCTTGCCGGTGCTTTTCAGGTGCCAGGACTGTTTTCCCAGGTAGATCTCCTTTGTCACCGAGAAGGTTACCAGCCCGGCATCGACCCAAACCGGGCCCCAGTTGTAGGAAGCGGTATAGGAGATTTGCTCGCCGTCGCCGAAAACGGTGTTGGTGGCGGGGCACTGTGCATTCAGGGTTTGTGCAAATAACAGGAGCAGGGGGAATCCGTAATTTATAACCAGCAGTTTTCCGGGTAGTTTCAAGGTATGTAGCGCTTTAAGTCAGTGGTGGATGAACTTGCGATGCCGGGTTTATTTCTTCTTCCAAAGGAAGTATACCGGGATCCCCAACAGAACGATAATAAGGCCTGGCCAGGTATATTCGGGTTTGTAAATAAGCAGAATGATCATTACAATCACCGCCAGGATGATGTATATCAGCGGGATGACAGGATATCCGAATGCCCTGTAGGGCCGCTCGAGCCCGGGTTGGTTGATGCGCAGCAGGAACAAACCGATGATCGTAAGGACATAGAATATCAGGACCGCAAAAACCACGTAGTCGAGCAACTGCCCGTAAGTGCCGGAAAGACATAAAAGGCTCGCCCATATCCCCTGGATCGCGAGGCCGGTTGAAGGAACCCCTTTTGAATTCAGCGTGCCCACCTTTTTAAAGAAAATTTTGTCGGCAGCCATTGCATAATAGACCCGCGCCCCTGCAAGGATGAGACCGTTGTTGCAGCCAAAGGTGGAGATTACGATGAAACCGGCCATGATAAGCACCGCGTAGTTGCCGAAGATGCCCGAAATAGAGGCAGTCCCCAGCCGGTCGTTCACCGCGAACTGCATGCCCCGCGCTGCTATATCGGCACCATGTGGATCACCCCTGACCGGCAGTGCAGTGAGATATACCACGTTCGCCAGCAGGTAAAGGATGGTTACGGCAAGGGTGCCGAGGAATAGGCTCAGGGGGATGTTTTTTCGCGGGTTGATCACTTCGCCTGCCGTAAAGGTGATGTTATTCCAGGCATCCGATGAGAAGAGACTCCCCACCATGGCCATGCCGATGGCGGCAACGATGGCCATGCCTGCCAGCGGGATGTGTTGCCCGTCGGGGGTGGCATGTTCGGGACTCCAGAATACCTGGCTGTTGAGATGCATGGTTGAGGAACTGGAGGCAAAAGCAAGCCCGACGATGATGAACAATACCAGCAGGACAAACTTACCCGAAGTAAAGGCATTCTGAATCTTCTTTCCTTCCTGGACCCCGCGTGTGTTCACCCAGGTCAGGAAGGCAATGGAACCGATGGCTACCAGCTGGACTGGTCCGAATTTGACAAAGCCCAGGTCGAAATGTTTCAAGGTGAACATCCCAAAATCCACCGGGCCAAAGTTGACGGATTTGAGGCTGAACCAGACGACCGACTCGGAAACCCACGGCACCAGGACGCCGGTGAATTTGGCAAAAGCCATCCCCACGGCTGCGATGGTCCCAGCCTGGATCACCAGGAAGAGGGTCCATCCGTATAAAAAGCCGGTGAGCGGGTTGTAGGCCTCCCTGAGATAGACATATTGTCCACCGGCCCTGGGGAACATCCCTGCCAACTCGCCATAGCTGAGGGCTGCAAAAATGGTCATAAAACCGGTTATCAGCCAAACGGTCATGATCCAGCCGGGTGAGCCGACCATCCGTGCGATATCGGCGCTGACGATGAAGATCCCCGATCCGATCATGGAACCCACGACAATCGCCGTGGAGTCGAAAAGCGTCAGCCTGCGCTGGAATTCATGTTCATTGCTCATGGGAATGGCTTTTATATGACACGCAATGCTTCACATGTCCAGTGTCATGGTATTTCCTTCGCAATTTATGGGAATTTTTGATACATGGGGCAAGGTATTGTAATAATACCTGATCGTGATGTTCAGGTTCAGGGGTTCCATGGTTAACCTGAATTTTGAGTCGTCATAACCGGGTGAGCCAAAATGGCCCCTGACATTGTTTGAAACACCGACTCCCTCCCTGGGAATCCCCAGGAGGTTTGTGTCCATCTTGCCGATGCCATTCTCATCGTGAATAACGGCAATGGCATATTCGCCATCAGGAACATCTTTGAAAACAAGGGTGGACCTGCCATTAAAAACAGGCCCTGTCACGCTTTTGATGGCTTTACCGGGTTCATTCGGAAATCCCTTTTTGTGGTTGTACAGGTAAACCTGGCATTTGCCCTTGTCTGATCGTAGCCCGCCGACGTTTACGGTGATGTCGCTATGCTGCGAATATGCGCTTTCACCATTTCGCCAATTCGCTATTTTGCTTTTACTGGAAAGTCATCCATCTTCCGGCACCATGGAATATCGTATGACTATGGAGATACGTGAAATGAGAAGTGCTGTTATGAATAATTGATTTTACAAGAGTACCTGTATTCAGATCATATATTTTATAAAAATTGTCATCCTCCGTCATGATCTGGTAATCGTTATAATCAACACTGAACTCCATGAATCCGGGGAAAGGCACACTGAGTTCGGTGCTTTTGGTAACAAGATTATAAATGTCATATCCCGTCGGGCGGATGAGCACAACCTTGTCGGGCTGATCAGCCATGAACTCCAGGGTGCTGAACCCGACATCGCCGATATTGAATATCTCGGTGAAAGTACCTCCCGAAAATCTGTAGATCCGGTTTTTGTATTCAGTATAAACATAAACATAATCCCCGGCCCCCGAGATCTGGCACTGGTTTAGCGTGCCATTTGTCATGGAAAGGGTGCCGAGCAACTGGTTATGAACAACATCAATCAGTTTGAGGTTGCTAAAACCGTTCATGACCGTCATCCTGCCGTTATCCGAAACATCAAAGTCATTCACATCTGCTACCGGCAGAAAATCACTGATCAAAACGGAAAGGTCCTGCCCGTTTGTAACATTGTATAGATGAAACCTGTTGTCGCGCATTGTCAGGACATACCTGTTGTTTGCCGAAACAGAAAACCTTCCGTCGGAGCAATAGATGCTGTCCACCTTTTGACGGGTTAATGCGGAATAACGATAGAGGTAGTTCTCGTTATCCTCGTGCAGGTAAATGTCATTTCCGCGGGGTGATTCGCACTCGTCAAAGGGATGAATAGGATTTCCCGGCCTGTAAGTAACCCCGTAACCGAACTCCTCCATTTCCAGTTCGGGAGGAATATATTGTAAGTTCACCTTCGGAAGATGGGTGACATAGATATCGATCGATCCGGGAAAACCCAGGTCAAGGGTTGATTGAACCGTATCGTTGATATCCGTGATCTCCTTTAGCAGGATGCTGTTGCCATAGCTTTTTTTCTTGCGTATCCTGTAACTCCCGAAATTCTGATAATACCGGTTTTTATTCCATTGAATGACCGGTCGGCCATTTGCGTCACTGTAAACTTGATGGGGTGTTAATTCATTCGGTTTATTGGCTGATCCGGAGCCGGAGAAAAACAATCCAGCTGAATCACCCGTTTGGTACCCCGTAAGCGTATAATAGGCATTTTCACCAACATAGCTATGGTCTGAAAATACCATCTCACCATTACCAGTTGCCGTTACCGAATCTACCCTGACTTCGGTGTTGCTGTAATTATAGAATTTTGTTACCGCAAGCGCTTTTATCTGCAGTATCTTGTTAAATGATCCTGCCAGTGTGCCGTTTTTTTCAGCCAGAAGCGGTTCCGGGATAGGTGTAAACCCTGTAAACCGTATCACAACCTGGCGCTGGTTGATATTGGTGCCACTAAGCAGGATCTGGTTCAAGGTCTGGTTTGACGCTCCCCCGAAAATTTCAAACCTGGTATTGTAGGATCCGGTGGTTAAAAAAAGCCTGTCAACTGATATGTAAAAAGTGCCGTTATAACTGGAATCTTTTAACATCAGAACGCCCTGGCTGAAAACCTTCACCGCATATTTCTGGAATTGTGCACCGCCAATCCTGACGTTCAGAACAGAATGAAAATTCACCTGTATGGTATCGGCATTATCAGGAAAATTATTGATCGTAATCCCGGAGGAGCTTTTATTCCCGGGCTCGGTGCCGGGTTTGGTGCATGAAACTGCAACCAGGATAATCATAAGAAACTCGAATAAGCGTTTCATTCAGAGCTGTATTTAGGTTCAAACAAATCTAGTAATTGTTTTTCGTATAACAAAACAAGATATTGTTTTAACCGGTATCTCCGACAGCACACACCCGGATCAATATTGCCAAAAACTTCCAGGGTAACCTATCACTGGTTCGGGCTTCTTTGAAAAAAGGGAATACCATGTGATGAAAAATCAGTCATCCGACACAAAAGTTAAATACGGAATTCAGAACTGCTAACACAGTGAACATTGCATTAATTGCGTTTGATGCCGAAATATGGTAAAATGCAAAATGGCGAAGCAGTTTTCACCATTTCCCATTTGCCTTGTAGGGGGATCGAGCGTTGAACTCGATACCCCCGGGTTATGAATCCGGCTCGTAAAATTTTATTTATATGTAACAACAAGTATTTCAGTTCAGTGTGAGTGTGATTTTGTCCAACTCCTTATCTCACCCCCAAAAACCTCCCTTTTACCTTACCTCATTCCTTACCTCGATTGAATGGAATATTCAGTATTTGTTCTTCCGCTCCAATGGTTCAGGTAAAGTAGTTAATACATTATGGTTCCAAACCATAAAGGTTATCGCTAAAAGTCCAAATCTTTCTTTATCAATACTTTCATCAAGCTTAAAAACTTTAATTCTTTTCCCTGTTTCCCTAACCTCTGCATTTCTCACATGACGCATCCGTTCATACATATATTGTCTTTCCTTAAACTTACCTTATTTCCATTTGCAACTATAACTTGATCTGACAATATGTCTAATGATTTGTCGTAGAGTGAAATAGCCTTAAAAAATGGGTAAAAATTATTGGAATGATGATTATTCCATGCCTTTATTTGTCATTATTTTATTGATCTATAAATCGTTAACATGGAGAGTAAATTAAACTATCAGAAATACAGCAACTTGGAAATAATTTAGAATAAATATAGGAAAACTCTTGCTTTTTGATAATTTTTATTTCTACTTTAGCCTACAATTTACCTAATATTTTAAAGTAATTAATTATTTGTTAAGTTTTCCTTATTCAATAATGTTTAACCAAATTTTAAAACCATGAAAAAAATCATTCTCTTTCTGGCGCTGATATTTGCCTCTACACTAGTTTTTGCCCAAATACAGCCAATAAACAATCCTAACATAAAGGCAACTATTACAAAAGGACAGGCCATTGCCAATAAGCATAACAGCCCTGACGCCCCCGCAAGTACAATAGTTCTTAATTTTGAAGGATTGACAAATAATGAATCCATTGATCATTATTATGATGGCGGACCGCCTGCAGGTGGTACGAATTATGGAGTGTATTTTAGTAATGATCCCAATAACTCACAGGCTTTGGCAATTGTTGCAACAACGTCCGGTGGTACAGGTAATTTCTGTAATAATCCTTCAGGAAATACAATAATGTACTTCTTAACAGGAAATGCCGCAATAATGAATGTCCCTGCGGGATTTACAACTGGTTTTTCGTTTTATTACAGTACCGCCCAACCAATGACTATTAATGTCTATGATGGACTTGAGGGATCCGGAAATTTACTTATGACAGCAAATTATCCTGCCCAAAACAATGTTGGTTGCACGTGCAACACATATTGTAATTGGACCCCGGTTGGCGTTTCTTTTGCCGGGACAGCAAGGTCCGTTGCATTTGTGGGTGCTGCAAACTATTGTGGATTCGATGATGTGACTTTCGGAAGTGCAACACCTGGTAATGGTGGTACAATCCCAACTGTTTCCCAATGGGGATTAATCATCCTTGGTTTTCTGTTCCTTGCAATTGGCACCATTGTTATCCTGAGATGGAGGGGTGCTTCTGCCTGATCCGACTTAATTTATCTGTCGTCTTATTTTTCTTATTAACTCTTACCGGAGTTGGGGGAATTTATAGGTACGGACTTTTCCCAGGGAAAAAAACGTAGCAAAAAGCAGGGCAAAACTTTCGCATTCACTGGAATGCGGTTGCTATGGCAGGATAAACGCACTTTTTTTTCATGCTGGGCTTTGTCCTGCTTATTCCATTACGGTGATGCCACCGTAGTTACAGATATTTAACCGTGATGTTCATTATTCTCGGAGGATTTATCAGATTTGAGAGGACAATAGAATCAGGATTGTGTTGAAAGATAGAGAATATGGCGCGCTGGTGTGACGGTCGAAAAGCCGGACCATCTGACCGCCCTCCGCCGGTTTTGATTGACCACCTTAATTTATTGACAATCTGTAATATTAAATGATTTGGCTGTTCCGGCGCAGCCTGGTCAAAGCGAATATTTTTTCCACTTTACACTTTGCGTAAAAAAGTCGCAGACTTCACTTTTATAATTTGGGAGAGGGATTTAATCGCTGACTTAATAATTTTATGTTCGACAAGCCGAAACCCTTTATTCCCTGGTCAATTGAAAGCAAAAGTAACGTGATTATAACTTCTTTCCAAAATTATTCCGGGGTTTTCTAATCTTATCTTTTAACGTCGAATGTTGTTCCCTGAACATTTTTTGAAAAATGATTATCTTTGTAAAAAGTCGGACAATGAAGACAACTCATCTTCCAAAAGATTTAACCACTAAAAAGAACACAAACTGGGCTTTACCTGACCAGGCAGTTTCTATCGATGACTTCAAGGCTGAAATAAAAAAAGCCGAGCAAGGCCCGTTTATTAATCCGGATGAATTTGAGCAACGGTTTGAAGAATGGAAACTCAGGAGAGGCCTGTAATCATTTCAATCCTTGCTGAAACTGACATACAAAACATCTATTTGTATGGCGTCGAAACATTTGGCAAGAACGCTGCGGAAACTTTCAAGGCTGAACTGCTTTTCATGATCCGTGCACTCAGGAACCTTTATGAAATTCATCCGGAATGCAGGTTTCTTGTAACAAAAAGCCGGATGTACAGAAATATCATTTTTGGTTCATATCTGGTCATCTGCCGAATTACTCCAACTCGCATTGAAATCCTTAAAGCTATAAGTTCTCGAATGAGCATTTCAAGATTAAGGACTGCCAGGAAGATAAAACCCTGAGCAAAAATATTGATATTGCTTAGATTAATATAATGAAAGTCAATTGGACCTCATTCAAGCTTTTAACACTTATAACGATAATATTAAATATCTCCGGTTCCGGCTATGCTCAATGGAAGCAAATATCTGAACCTTACGGTGGTACCATACAATCTGTTGTGATTTCAGGCAACCAACTGTTCGCCGGGGGAGGTAACCTTTACGTATCTAATGATTATGGTCATACCTGGGAGATCGACAGTGCCTTCCCGGGCCATTCCATCAACGTTCTGCTGGTGAAAAATAATTCGATTTTTGCGGTAACCGGAGAACAATTGTACCGCTCTGACGACCAGGGCCTGAACTGGATTCTACTTAACTTCCCTGCAAGCAATGGAGGCATCATCTTCTTGGCCCGGATGAACAGTACTTTGATCGCCTGTACGAACCCGTACCATCCATCATCGGGATTTTATCGTTCGGAGGACAACGGGGAGACATGGACCCTGCCTGCAAAGAAACCGCCCGAACAGAATTACAGGGGGATATTCCCCATCGGGCAGACAATATACGCATGTGGTTACGACGGAATCTACCAATCCATCGATGAGGGCCTTCACTGGGAGGTTTTTTCCAGTTCAATTAACATCTCTTGTGTGATAGTAAGGGCCAACAACCGCCTGATCGTCGCCAAAACGGGATACTGCCTCCGGTCTTATGACGGCGTTAGCTGGGACAGTATAATGAACAATTTGGCCTATCCGACCTGCATGTTGGTGCTCGATTCCGTAAACGGCGACCGGCAGAAATTGCTTATGGGGACGGGGACAGGATTGTTCATGTCAGGGGATGACGGAACCACATGGGATCCGGTCGCTGATGTCAACCGCAGTAATGGTCATATTTATTGCCTGAATGGGGCTGACTCATCGCTGTTTGCTGCCACATCAAGCGATGGAATTCTGCGATCATCTGACAAGGGAAGTACTTGGGAAATTGCGAATTCCGGTATACAGGAACGGCTTTATGACTTTGTCGCCGCCAGCGGGAACAATGTTGCAGTGGTGGAACAAAATCATCAGGCGATCTTCGTATCAACGGATCGGGGATTGACATGGAAATTCCAAGGTATTGAAGGTGAGCTTTATTCGGGTTGGGTCAACGGAGTGATGATCCAGGACGACTGGCTGTTTGTATCATCTTGCAGAGGACTCTACCGGAAGAAAATCTCCGATCCGGCGTGGGAGAGGCTTATGCCGGATTCATGCTTTCATCACCTGGCAAAATCCGGCAACTTGTTGTATGTTGCAACGTGGTGGGTCATGTTAAAGTCGGAGGACCATGGCGATTCATGGAAAGTATGCAACCAGGGAAAGGTTCTGCCCGGTGCAATTGGCCTGTCGGCCATTGGTAATACAGTGGTCACCGTGGCGAATATCGGTGGGGTCCACGATACAGTAATGGTATCTACCGATTTGGGAGAACATTTTCTATCAACATCGCTTTATTTCTGGTTCGATGAAGGATTGGCCATGACCCATGACAGTTTTGCATTTTACATCGCATCATCGCACGGGATTTACCGATCCAAAAATAATGGTGCGGTCTGGGAACTGGCATCGGATACCTCCCTCTGGTATTTCAACGCGATGACCGCTGACGCAGGGCACCTTTATATCTCAACCCGTGACGGTGTTATCCGTTCCGGTGACAGGGGAAATTCGTGGACACCGTATAATGAAGGTTTGCCGGGCGATCGCGTTTTTGATATGGCTATCGCGGAAGACACTTTGTACGCCATTGGATCTTCAACCTACGCGGGGTTCGGAATCTGCAAACGATCTGCCTGGCCTGTTGGAATTCGGTTTTTGAGTAAAAACCAATCCGGAATCAGAATCAGTCCGAATCCCACTGATACTAAGTTAAGAATGACTATCCAAGGGTGGGATAATTGCTTGATACCTTATTGCATCTATGATACGAAAGGAAACGTACAGAAAAATGGTATATCAAATACAGTTGGAGAAATTACTGTTGAGGACATAATTCCAGGCATGTATTTGTTATATGTCAGTCTTCAGAATCGGAATTATACCATTCCATTCATCAAAAATTAATTTCGTTGTAGGAATTAATAGGGTTGAAAAGGAATGATAATCCAACATATATCCTTATAATCTAACAGATTGTAACTTTATTATAAAATAAAATCTTCGCAGGTCAAAGTATGCAATATTAGCAGAAATCAGGAATTTAGAAACACATTTTGTCGCAATTCAACATAAAAAATACCCACAATATATTGATGGACAATAAATTGTGGGTATTTTTGTAGCGGGATCGAGAGTATACAGATAAAAACTATATACTGATAATCAATTAGTTGAAAATCAAAAATACCCCTTTTATAGTGCTTTTCAGGTGGTTTTGTCGCAGTTTTTGTCGCAAAAGTGCAACGAATTTTCGTTGTAACATCTCCTTTCCCGGTCTTCGGATCCAGAGTTTTTAAAACGTCATAGTAACGTGGTTTACACTTTACACTGTGCGTAAAAAAGTCGCAAACTTCACTTTTTTGATTTGGGAGGGGGAATTAACCTTTGCCTTCCTGATGATCAGTTCGACAGGCTGAAACCCTTTATTCCCAGGTCATTTGAAAGCAAAAGTAACGTGTTTAAAACTTCTTTGCAAATTTATTTCGGGTTGTCGAATTTTATCTTTTAACTGTCTCTTATAAAATTTAATTGTTTCCTAATAAAGAAACATTTATCTTTGCGCATATTTTTACTGTATGACTGAAAAATTTCAAGTTCAGTTTTTGGAAGAAGCAGCAAGGTTTATTGAAAACCTTGACGAAAAGACGAGAGATAAAGTCATTTATAATATTCAAAAGGCAAGATTTTCAAATGATAAAGAGCTGTTCAGAAAACTAAAGGACGAAATCTGGGAGTTCAGGACCTTGTTTAACAAAACCCATTACAGACTCTTTGCATTTTGGGACAAGACCGGAAAGACAGAAACCGTCGTAATTGCAACCCACGGACTTGTTAAAAAGACCGACAAAACACCAGGTTCTGAATTGGAAAAAGCAGAGAAAATCAGGCAACTTTATTTTAAAAGGAACAAACAATGAAAGGTAAACCGTTACAAACAATAAGTCTGGATGAAGTTACCGATAAATATATTGGTAAACCAGGCTCTCCAAAGCGTGAAGCATTCGACAACGAATTGCGTCTTGATCTGCTCGGAGAGGCTATTAAACAAGCAAGAAAAGAGCGCCATTTGACTCAGGAAGAACTTGGGCAGTTAGTTGGTGTTAAAAAAGCACAAATCTCCAAATTGGAAAACAGCCTGACACAAGCCCGGTTTGATACGATAATTAAAGTTTTTAATGCGCTGAACGCCCGGGTAAGTTTTAACGTCGAGTTGCTCAATCAGATCGTTAAACTTGCATGACATGAATTGCCTTATCATCGATGATGAAAACCACTGCATCCAATCCCTGATCAAGCTGATTGAAAAGAAATTCAGCGAAGTCAAAATTCTCGGGACCTGCCTTGATTCAACAACCGCATTTGACCAGATCATGCAGTTAAAGCCGGATTTCATTTTCCTTGATATCGAGATGCCTTTCCTGAATGGGTTTGATCTGCTTTCCAAGTTTGAAAAGCTGTTTTTTGAGGTGATCTTTACCACCGCATACGATGCTTATGCCATTAAGGCTATTAAGTTCAGTGCACTCGATTATTTGTTAAAGCCAATAAATCCCGAAGACCTTGATGTTGCGATTGAAAAGGTTAAAAGCAAACATAGCTATGTCAGCCAGGAACAACTCCAGCTTGCTAAAACTATAAATAACAGGCATCTGCCCGATACGATTGCCTTGCCAACCACAGATGGGTTGACATTTACCCAGGTGAATGATATCATATATTTCTCTGCAGAAAGCAATTACACAAGAATTCATTTGACAGATAAAAGCGATATCCTTCTTTCAAAAACCCTCGGTGATGTGGACGAACTGTTTCGCGACTACCATTTTTTTCGTATTCATAATTCCTTTCTCATCAACCTGAAGCAAGTCAAAAAGTATATACGGGGAGATGGGGGTGAGGTAATAATGAGCAATGGCCAGAACCTCCAGGTGGCCCGCACGCGGAAGACTGATTTCCTGAATGAATTTATGCGGATCTGATCCGCTGCCTGCCAATAAAAATTTCCTACCTGTTACAGCACAATTCCTGCCAGCGGATAAGTTCCGCTTGATTTCACTTTTCCCGGAACCTACATTTGTTTATTCTTGAATTGAAAATCGATAAATTCATTCGTAAACCCAAAATCGTCCAATTATAAATAATTCAATCGCCATGAAAAAAACACTTATACTTTCTATAGTTCTGATCCTGATAGGACTAGGCTCATTCGCACAATGGGTCCCATTATCAAGTGGTACCAGCAATAATATAAGTGCCCTTGCTTTTACCAGTGCTACTGCGGGCTATGCAGTATGTGATGCCGGCATCATCTTAAAAACCACAAACGGTGGGCAATCCTGGACCCAACTACCCAGTGTAACATCCAGTAATTTATGGTCTGTTTCCTTTCCAACTGCCGACACGGGGTATGTGGTAGGGGAAAATGGAACCGTGTTAAAAACCACAAATGCAGGAGCCCAATGGGTTGCCTTACCGAGCGGGACAACACAATGGCTGGATGCTGTTTTTTTTACATCAACAGAAAGCGGGTGTGCTGTAGGCCAGAATGGAACCATACTTAAAACAATCAATGGAGGTATAAGTTGGACTGATCATTCAGTATCGCTTAGTTATCCGTTGAGATCGGTGTTCTTCACTGATGCCAGTACGGGATATGCTGTTGGTGGAACTCTCATTGTATCTGTTGTATTAAAAACCATTGATGGAGGAATAAACTGGACTATTCTACCTGCTGGCCCGCAGAACAAGATTTTGACTTCAGTTTTCTTTCCCAATGCAAATACAGGTTATATAGTAGGGGGCAAAGGGAATCACAATATTGGCACAATACTTAAAACCACCGATGCTGGCTCATCATGGACGGAACAAACGATCGGTACCTCCTGGTTATGGTCAGTTTCATTTCCTGACAATAATACTGGCTATGCTGTTGGTGAGGCTGGAAGCATCTGGAAAACCTATGATGCAGGTGCAACATGGGCGGCCCAGTTCTCTGAAACACTTGATGCACTATATGCAAGTTTCTTTACTAATGCTTATTTGGGGTATGTGGCTGGTGCTAATGGTACAATTCTGAAAACCACCAATGGGGGGATACAGGTTGGAATTGATGAAAAACAAAATATATTTGGATTATCATTCCATTTTGACCCTGCCAATGAAAAGATAACCATCAGACAATCGGAATCAGTCCGGAATATTATTGGAACAGTAGCAATTTTTGGAATGACAGGACAAATTCTGATCAAACAACCAATTGTCAGTTCTGTGCTGAAATTGAATGTTAGTGGACTTGCAGCCGGTGTTTATATTGTCAGACTGAGCAATAATGAAAAGGTAGTGTCAGGAAGGTTCATAAAAGACTAACAAATAGTATTAAATATGAGATGATAAATCTTGTCCACTCATTTTTGTACATTTACCCTTGTGAAATCCCGCACCCTAAATTGTTGGCAAACGCTACTGCTGATCCTGTTAATCAGCGGAAAGGTTATTGCCCAACACTCTGAGCAGGAAAAACTACCTATACTGATTGCTAAAGAGTCTAACGAAGTAAACAGAATAAACCTAATTGTTCGTTACGTCATGATCTATGCAGCAACCCGCGATTTCAAGCATTGGTTTGATGAAATACATATTCTGTCAATCAAGAACAATTACCGCCCAGGGTTGGTTTATAGTCGTTACTATGAAGCGGTTATTCTGGCTGACAGCGGTAAATATAATGGTGCCATAGCAAGGTGCAAAAATTGCATTGATGGAATGGATTCTACAAGAGCTGTTCAATATTTTGACTATCCGCTGCATAATATCCGCTTTTTCTTTAATATGGCAGATAAAAGGCTGGAGATGTTTCAATATTATACTACCAAACTTGCCTATTATAAAATTCACGGTCCTGTTGAAAATACCGCGACATGTTTTCATAGTTTGGGATTGTATTATCTTTCCATAGCGGATTATGATAAGGCAATAGGGTATTTCATCAGGGCCCTCGAGGTGTATAAAACGTTTGATCCGCTTGGCGCTCTGAATGAAAGGGGAGTCATCGGGTCTGCATATCTGGATTGGGGAAATATAGATAAAGCTGAATTGTACATGAAGTCATTTAATACCCAAAACCAGGCTAATAAAGGATATGACACTGATGATTTTGACATGTGGGGAGACCTCTATTTCATGAAACACGAATACAGCCGCGCACTTCAATGTTATTTCATGCAAAAGCAGACCATCAAGAAGATGGAGACGTTTTTTCAAGCCAATAATTTGATGAAAATTGCATCGGTGCACCTGAAATTAGGCGACAACGACAGTGTGTTGTTCTACCTTGAAAGCGCAGATAATATTAGGCAAAAAGAAAAATCCGGAATCTATTTTGCAAATAATTTTGGTGACATTGATTTTATTTTTTACCAGTATTATGTTGCTGTTGGCAATAAAAAGTCAGCCCTTAAAAGTCTGGAGATATCATTTCAAAATGCCCGACTATCAAATGATGTCCGCCAAATATTGGGATGCACCAAAGAATTAAATTCATTTCTTTTGAAAAATGGAGACTCAATGCGTGCTCTCCGATACTTGTTGCAATACAACACTTTGCAGGATTCATTGAATTCACAGAACGCACAGGCAAGAATCGCAAGTTTTGAAATTGAACAGCAGCAGCAAGCGAAAGAAACTGAAATTGAACATTTGCAGGTGCAAAAGAAAGAACAACGAAACTACTATTTGTTTGGAGGTGCGTTTTTGCTGCTGATTGTCATCGCCGTGATCAGCCTAATTCTCTACAGAAGAAAAAGAGACAAAGCGCAGTTAACCTCAGATTTCAAAAACCAACTGGCTAAGGCCGAAACCAAGGCCCTGCGTGCGCAGATGAACCCTCATTTCATCTTCAATTCACTGAACTCGATCAACAATTTCGTGACAGATCAGAAACATGAGATTGCTTCTGATTACCTGCTCAAGTTTTCAAAACTGATACGGTTGATTCTGGATAATTCACGAAGTGAAACGATTCCGCTTGATAAGGAACTGGAAACATTACAGTTATATGTCCAGCTTGAAAGCATCCGATTCGAAAATCATTTCAAATATGAAGTCAACATTGCCGAAAACACAAGTACCGGTTCCATCATGATCCCCCCAATGCTGCTGCAACCTTTTATTGAAAATGCCATCTGGCACGGTTTGATGCAGAAACGGTCCAAAGGCACAATTACGGTTGACATTGGTAAGGAGAATGAGAAATTCCTGCATATTTCAATTACCGATGACGGTATAGGGCGGGAGAAAGCCGCAGAAATTAAAAGCAAATCTGCCACCCACCAATCACACGGGCTGAAAGTAACCTCCGAGCGGATCGAGATGATGAACAAGCTTAATTCCACCGGGGCGCAGGTTCATATTATTGATCTGAAAGATGAGCAGGGCAATGCTTTGGGGACCAGGGTGGAATTGATCATCCCGGTTTAAAATCAAATATAAAATGGTAAAATGTAAAATGGCGAAACAGTTTTCACCATTTCGCCATCTTGCCATTTTGCATTTGCCCTGTAGCGGGATCGAGAGTTGAACTCGAGACCTCCGGGTTATGAATCCGACGCTCTAACCATCTGAGCTACCCCGCCAGAATTTGAGGGTGCAAAGTTAAAAAAAATGTTGAATGGATAACGCTAAAATCACAAAATATTGGTCACGGGTTTCACGCCTGACGTGAACCTTAAAACCTTTTCACAAGGCCGCCCCATTCCTCGTCACTCGTCACTCGTCACTCGTCACTTGATCCACACCGTCTTGACATTGACAAATTCCCTGATGCCATAAGACCCCAGTTCGCGTCCGTATCCTGACTTTTTAATCCCGCCGAAAGGCAACCGGGGATCGGACCTGGTCATCCCGTTTACAAACATGGCCCCTGTCTCCACCTGGCGGGCAACGGCCTCACCTCTTTGAACATCCCGTGTAAACACGCACCCACCCAACCCGAAAGAGGAATCGTTGGCCACCAGGACTGCCTCCGCTTCGTCGTGTACGGTGATCAGTGATATAACCGGGCCGAAGGTCTCTTCACTGTATACCGGCATCCCGGGCAGGACATCCGCCAAAATGGTGGGTTCGAAATAACATCCCGCGCGTTTCGCGCGATATCCGCCGGTGACCAGCCGTGCCCCGGCCGCGACCGACCGCTGCACCTGTGCCTCAATTTCGTCCACCAGGTCTGGCCTTGCAAGCGGACCCACCTGCGTTGCGGAGTCCGTCGGGTCGCCGGTCCTCAGGGCTTCAAAAGCGGTTTTAAGCGCGGTTTCAAACGGCGGGGCAACCTCCTTCACCACGATGAACCTTTTGGCGGCGATGCAGCTCTGCCCCTGGTTGATCATCCGGGCGGTGACCGCGGTTGCTGCCGCCAGTCCCAAGTCGGCGTCGGCCAGCACAATGAAAGGATCGGCCCCGCCCAGTTCAAGGAGGCTCTTTTTAAGGTAGCGGCCTGCCAGGGAGGCCACCTGGCTGCCGGCAGCCTCGCTGCCCGTGAGGGTGACCGCAACGACGTCCGGATGGGCGATGACCGCTTCAACAGCGGGGGAGGGGATCAGCAGGGTCCTGAAAAGGTTTTCCGGGAACCCGGCCAGGCGGAAAATATCCTCTAAGGCCAGGGCGCAGCCGGGAACATTGGAGGCATGTTTGAGAACAGCCGCGTTGCCCGCCATCAGGGCCGGGGCGGCAAACCGGATCACCTGCCAGAAGGGGAAGTTCCATGGCATGACTGCCAGGATAACACCCAGGGGCTGAAATGCCACGAAACTGCGGGAGGCAGCGCTGGCGATCTCTTCATCACGCAGGAATTCTTCGGCCTTTTCGGCATAAAATTCGCAGACCCAGGCACATTTTTCAATTTCCGCCTCCGATTCAAGGAGCAGTTTTCCCATTTCTGCCGTCATCAGCCGGGCAAACTCTGCTTTTTGTTCGCGCAGGATACGCGCCGCGTTCTTCATCATGACCGCACGCTCGCTGAAGGAGGTGGATTTCCAATCCTGCCAGTCAAGGTCAACTTGGTGGATGATGGACTGAACCTCCTGGGATGAATGCTCTTGGTATTCCTGTATTATCTCCCCTGTGGCGGGATTGATCGACTTCATGGGCAGTTGAATATCTGGATAAAGAATGAACCTGGTTCTTATTCGATGATGAGCTTCTGAATGGCAAGCACGGTCGCATCAGGACCGGATAGCTTCACGATATACATACCCGGGTTTAGTTTCCCGGCGTCGAAAAGGTAGTCATTTCCATCCAGGCGGGCAGAAAATACCTTCCTGCCGGTAAGATCATACAGGGCAACCGACTTTTCAGAACCGGGCAGAAAACCGCTCAGCGTAACCCTTATGCTACTTCTGGCGGGGTTTGGGAATACCGTTATCCCGCCGGTTTGGGCCTGTCCGATGCCGGTTCCGTAACGGCCCGACTGCACCAGGCAAAGGTTATGATTGCCCGCAGGAGTTTCGATAACAAGGTTTGCCACGCGGTTTCCGGCCCCGTTGTGACTCTGCCCGGCAGTGAACTCCACCAGGGCACCGCCGGTCCCGGAGGTAGCGGAAGCATTGGCCCACGAAGGCCAGCCAACGTTGCTGATGGACCAGGGCTGGTTTGTCTTTATGAACAGATCTTCGGTGTAAGAACCCCACTCCCAACCGAGGACCAGCGTGTCGGGATGGGATTCGAAATAGGGGGCCGGATTGGGTGATTGCATCACGGAGTAATATTTAACATTTGAATTGTTGCCGGTGGTAATCTGGACAACCGTAACGACCAGGCCCAGGGTCGTGTTGGTATCTGTAGTTGTCACGAGAATATTTGCATTCCCGGAACCGTTTAGCTGGCTGAACTGGAATTTTGTATCTCCCGGGGGTATGTGCAGGGACCACGAGCTGTTTGACACAATGTGCATGGTGGCAGTATCTCCGGGCAGATATCCCAGGGTCAACGAGGCAGGACTTACTGTAAGCGATGGGATCATCGTATTGCAATCAATGTATATTGGGGTTCCCCATTCCTCACTGCCTTTCTTGAAATATACCAGGTCTTCATAATCATAATAAACCTCCCAGTTATAGAGGGTCCATTGCTTCCAGTGGTTGCGCCCGACTCCCCGGGTAAATTCCTCTTCATAAATATGACTGCTGTAAGCGGGGTTTTCCATCCAGCAACACGCGTAATAGTTGTATTTTTCACCGGTGGCCGGGTGTTCCAGTCCGATGCCCTGCAGCGTTGTGTAGAACTGCGTCCCCGACGTATTGAATATACAGGGGACCGTACCAGGCGAATTGCCGGCCGGTTGGTTTGTATAGGGATAGGATTCCTGCATAATGCCAATGGAATAGGAGGTCACATATCCCTGGGAGAAGCTGAAACCGGTCGTAGCCTTGCAGTAATCGAATGTATAGGTGACGGTGCCCCCGCCGGCGGCTACCTGCTTTGCGGTCACCGTTTTGATTGTATAATAATCATCGGTATAATGCTGCGAAGTCAGCTGGTAATTGTCGTGTTTTTTGATATGGAATACGTCCCCGATATTATAATCGTAGACATCGTGCCAGGTGAGTCCCTGGAAGCCGATGGCCGGCTGGGAGCGGCCTTCCAGCGTATAAAGATCGGTGGATTCAGGCATCCTGTAAAGATCGTAAAACTGGACCAGTCCGAACCGGCGGCTCAACCGGATGGTTTTGCCGTTAAAGTAGTGCGCGATGTTCGCGCCCCCTGCATCCTTCGCCTGGAAGGTGAAGGTCTTGACCGTGTCGGTCATGCCGAGAAACGTTTCCGGCTGGATGGAAGTGCAGGTGGCCATCAGCAGCCCGTATTGGGGCAGGTTGATAAACTTCCACGTGCTATTCACACCAGCACCTGCGTTCAGCAGTATGGTGTCGCCGGCGGCTGTATAAAACCTGAACCATCCATTGCTGAGCTTTTCGATCCTACGGCCCAGGATGCCGCCGGTGGTGTCGAGGATGGTTCCCGGGGGTGTCATCGGGCGGAAGGTGTTTACCGCCAGGAACAGTGTGTCGCCATTGCCCGCTGCCGTGGCGGATTCGTAACCGACGCCCGAGAGAAGCCCGGGCTGAACGGTCAAAGCCGAATACCAGGCTGTTCCGGAGTTTATAAGATTGCAATAGTTCTGGCCCTGCAAAACCGGGCAGGCGACCAGGAGGACGAGGATTAGGAAAAGATGGGGTTTCATTGCTGAAGGATTGGTGGCCATAAGCAAATCTGTCTTCTGCTCCATAAATATAGTGACAATTTCACCAAAATGGCAAAAGATAGTGACAATTTCACCAAAATAGCAAATACAGGGATGAATAAAGGCAGGTCCTATCCGAGTTTTTCCTGCAGATAGCCGGCAGTATAGGAATCTTTGACCTTCAGGAGACCTTCGGGAGTGCCTTCAAAAACAAGGTTGCCGCCTTCATCACCGCCCTCGGGGCCCAGCTCGATCACCCAGTCGGCGCTCTTGATCACCTCCAGGTTGTGCTCGACCACCAGGATGCTGTGGCCGTTGGCGATGAGCGATTCAAAGGCGATGAGGAGCTTGTGGATGTCGTGGACATGGAGACCCGTGGTCGGCTCGTCGAAAATAAAGAGGGTCGGCTTTTCGCTGGTTCCCTTTGAGAGAAAAAACGCAAGCTTGATGCGCTGTGCCTCGCCCCCCGAAAGGGTGCTCGAAGACTGTCCCAGCCGGAGGTATCCCAGGCCGACATCCTGAAGCGGTTTCAGTTTCGCCAGGATATGCTTTTCGTGGGCGGTGGGCTTCGTGGTTTTCTGGAAAAACTCCATGGCCTCATCCACGGTCATGTTCAGGATATCGACGATCGATTTCTCACAGTATTTCACGTCGAGCACCTCCTCCTTGAAGCGGTTCCCCTTGCAGCTCTCGCAGGGCAGGAACAGATCGGCCATGAACTGCATTTCAATTTTAACCACGCCTTCCCCTTCGCATTCGTCGCAGCGCCCTCCCTCGATGTTGAAGGAAAAATAACCGGGCTTGTAGCCCCTTACACGGGCCAGCTGCTGGTCGGCGTATAGATCGCGGATTTCGTCGAAGGCCTTAATGTAAGTCGCCGGGTTTGAACGTGAGGAGCGGCCGATCGGGTTCTGGTCGATCATCTCCACCGATCCGATGCGGTTGTAATCCCCCTCGAGCCGATCAAATTTCCCGGTCTTCTCGCCGTAGCCACCCAGGATCTTTTTCAGGGCAGGGTAGAGGATCCTTTTGATAAGGGAGGTTTTCCCGGAACCGCTCACCCCGGTGATCACCGTGAATATGTGCAGCGGGACCTTTACGTCTATGTTTTTCAGGTTGTTTTCGCGTGCCCCCAAAATTCCAATAGACTCAAGCCATTTCCGCCTTACAGCAGGCACCTCGATGGAGCGGATGTGGTTGAGGTATTGGCCGGTCAGGCTCCGTGTATCTTTGTTCAGCGTTCTGAAATCGCCCTGGAAAACGATCTCTCCCCCCTGGTGACCGGCCATGGGGCCGATGTCGATGATCTGGTCGGCCGCCCGGATGATCTCCTCGTCATGTTCAACCACGATGACTGTGTTGCCAAGGTCGCGCAGCCTCAGCAATACCTTGATCAAACGCTGGGTGTCGCGCGAATGGAGCCCGATGCTGGGTTCGTCGAGGATATACATCGACCCGACCAGGTTGCTCCCCAGCGAGGTTGCCAGGTTGATCCGCTGCGATTCGCCGCCTGAGAGGGTCGACGAAAGCCGGTTGAGTGTGAGGTAACCGAGTCCGACATCGTTCAGCACATCGAGCCGGTTGTTGATCTCCAGCACCAGGCGTTTTGAAACCGCTAGTTCATAACCCGTGAGTTGCAGGTCGCGGCAAAAGGTGGTGAGCCCCGTGAGTGGCATCAGGACCAGTTCGCTGATCGATTTCCCGCTGACCTTCACATAAGAAGCATCCTTGCGGAGGCGCGTGCCTTTGCATTCGGGGCAAACCGTTTTTCCGCGGTACCGCGACATCATCACCCGGTACTGCACTTTGTAATTCTGGCTTTCGATGTATTCGAAGAATTCATTCAGCCCCTTGAAATACGCATTGCCGGTCCATATAAGTTCGTTCTGGGCAGGGGTGAGTTCGTATATGGGTTTGTGGACGGGGAAATCGAATTTATAGGCGTTTACCAGCAGTTCATTTTTCCATTCGCTCATCTTTTCTCCCCGCCAGCAGGCAACAGCCTCTTCGTAGACCGACATCCGCTTGTTGGGGATCACCAGGTCCTCATCGATGCCGATTACGCTGCCAAACCCTTCGCAGGCCTTGCAGGCACCATAGGGGTTGTTGAAGCTGAAGAGATTCTCGGTGGGCTCCTCGAAAACGATGCCATCGGCCTCAAACCGGTTGTTGTAAACGACTCTGTTCTTTACATCCCCAGTGGTTTCGACCATGCAGGAGCCGTGGCTTTCAAAAAAGGCGGTTTGCACCGAGTCGGCGATCCGGCCGGCCAGTTCTTCGTCGTCGTGAACCACCGTAAAACGGTCGATCAAAACAAAAAGTTCCTTGAATTTTTTCTTTTTCAGTCCTGAAATCTCATCCAGGCGCACGATCTCGCCGTCGAGCATGATCCTGGTGAATCCCTGCTGCATGAGCACTGTGCATTTTGCGGCAAGGTCGCCGTTTTTGGCGGCCAGGTCGAGCGGGGCGAAAATATTGACGCGGGTATTTTCGGGCAGGTCGAGCAGGTGGTCGACGACAGTGGTCACGGTATCGCGTTTGACCAGGTTTCCCGAAACCGGGGAATAGGTCTTGCCGATGCGGGCATAGAGCAGCTTCAGGTATTCATAGATCTCAGTGGAGGTCCCGACCGTTGACCGGGGATTGGAGGTATTGACCTTCTGTTCGATGGCAACCGCAGGCGCGATCCCGGTGATCGAGTCGACATCGGGTTTGCTCATGCGCCCGAGGAACTGCCTGGCATAGGAGCTCAGGCTTTCAACATAGCGCCGCTGTCCCTCCGCATAGAGCGTGTCAAACGCCAGGGAAGATTTTCCTGATCCCGATAAACCTGTGATGACCACGAACCTGTTTCGTGGTATGGCAACGGTAATATTTTTAAGATTATTGACCCGTGCGCCTTTGATGATGATATTGTCCCTTGGGTCGAGTGTGTTTTCGTTCATGAAATTCGTCCTGCCTTCCTTCAAAGTGGCAAAATTATAAAGAAAACTTGCTTTTTGGATTTTTTTATTTATTTTTGCTGCAACTAAACCGGGAAAATCCCGTATCAGGAATAAACCAGCGCAGTTAAAACAGGCTGCGCAAAATATAGGAGGGACACTATAGACTAGACTTATACTCTTTTTTACTTAAAAAGGAGGCCCCATGCAAGCCAATGTCATTAGTGATCAGGATTTGATCGGTAAGTATCTTGCCGGTTATGAGCCAGCCCTCGAAAAACTCATCCGTCGTCATAAAAACCGCGTCTATGCTTACATCCTTATGGTTGTAAAGGATAAAGAACTGGCGGAGGACCTTTTCCAGGATACATTCATAAAAGTGATCAACACCTTCCGTTCCGGTCAGTACAAGGAAGAGGGGAAATTCATACAGTGGGTCATGCGCATCGCGCACAACCTCATCATCGACTATTTCAGGAAGGCCAAGCGAATCCCCATCGTAGAGAACAACGACGATTACGATATTTTCGACAAGGTGAGGATTCCCGTTGAATCGGTTGAGGAGCAACTGATTACCGAGCAGATTCACCGCGATGTCAAGAAACTGATCGATTACCTCCCGTCGGAACAGAAGGAGGTGCTCGTCATGCGTCATTACGGTGACATGAGTTTCAAGGATATTGCCGAAATAACCAACGTGAGCATCAATACCGCACTTGGCCGGATGCGCTACGCGCTCATCAACCTCAGGAAACTGGTTAAGGAAAAGGACATTATTCTTTCGGTGTAACCGGTGAATTGATATTGCAAAATCACGGATGATTTTTTTTTCAACAGGTAAAATATTGATCTGTTAATCCCGTTTCTTAGGTATGAATTTCATTAATCATCAAAATTTGGCCTATGAAGCGTACTGCTACATTTTATTCTTTGACCAATCTCCATTCCAAGGTCAGCGACCCTGCGGTCGGAAGGCACAGGAACAGGAAGGCAGTTTCTCCCAGTGAATCGGTGATCCGCAACCTGCTCAATTACTCAAAAGCACTCACAGTATTACAGACAACTGAAACAGGATACATCAACATTGTGATGAACTAAACAAAAAACCCCGCTTTGGCGGGGTTTTTTTATGCATTTCGATAAAAGTCTTAAATCCGTTCTTCCTTGATACGGGCCTTTTTGCCCTGAAGTCCACGGAGGTAGAAAATACGTGCCCTGCGCACAACACCGTGTTTGTTCACCTCGATTTTATCAATGAAAGGGGAAGTACACGGGAAAATACGTTCAACACCGATG
This sequence comes from uncultured Bacteroidales bacterium, assembly GCA_903845055.1. GTDB lineage: Bacteria > Bacteroidota > Bacteroidia > Bacteroidales > FEN-979 > CAIVAT01. The sequence goes on from CAIMWF010000147.1 coordinate 45,396, forward strand.
TTTCCTGATATTTTCCTGACAGTGAAGGTTTCATTCACTCCCTTGCCTGAACGCTGTAACACCACACCCTGGTATGTCTGGATACGTTCCTTGTTCCCTTCTTTGATCTTGTAATGAACCGTGATGGTATCTCCAGCTTTGAAAGAAGGTAAGGTAACTTTCTGGATCACTGTGTCCTCGACAAATCTGATAATTTCCTCTTTATTCATGGCTTTTGGTGTAATTTTGATCAGTTACTCACTAAAAAGTTTGCAAATATATGATTTTTTTCGAAATAAAAAACGCGGGGCGTAAAAGTAAGGAAGAAAATTCACCCGAACGCTCAACATAAGTCGTGATGCGGGAGATGACAGGCTCAAACATCGGGGTTTAGCCCGGGTCTGCGCTGTTTCGTCCGTTCCACCGACTGTTCGTACTTCCAGCGTGCAATTTCCTTGTCATTTCCCGAAAGCAGGATGTCGGGCACCTGAAGGCCCCTGAAATCATAGGGGCGGGTATACACCGGGGGCGATAGAAGATTATCCTGGTATGAATCGGAGAGGGCGGAGGTTTCATCGTTCAGAACGCCGGGCATGAGCCTCACAATGGTGTCGGTGAGCACCATGGCGGCCAGTTCTCCACCCGAAAGTACAAATTCTCCGACCGAGATCTCGCGCGTGATAAAGTGGGTACGGATGCGTTCGTCGATGCCCTTGTAATGGCCGCAAAGCAGCAGGAGGTTCTGGCTGCCTGAAAGCCGGTTTGCGACCGGCTGGTTGAGCAACTCCCCATCGGGACTCAGATAAATGATGTCATCATAAACGGTTTTTGATTTTAGTTCTTCAATACAGGCTACTACTGGCTCAATCATCATCACCATCCCGGCACCCCCGCCATAGGGATAATCATCCACGTTCTTATGCTTCGAGGTGGACCAGTCGCGGATGTTGTGCAGCCTGACCGTCAGGAGCCCCTTTGACTGGGCACGTTTCATGATGGAATGGCTGAAAGGCCCTTCGAACATCTCCGGAAACAACGTCAGGATATCAATCGTCATATTTTTTTTAATTTTCGCTACCTCGCTATTTCGCTACCTCGCTACCTCGCCACCTCGCTACCTTTTTTATACCTCCACCACCAACCCGTCATACGCCAGCCTGATAAAACCGGGAAGTTTTTTGTTTACCTCTTCATGCAAACCGACAAAATGGCTCAGGTGGGTAAGGTAAGCCACTTCAGGTTTCAGGTATTTCAGGATTTCAACTGCTTCATTGACTGAAAAATGGGACACATGTTTAGAATTTCGCAGGGCATTCAGTACGACCACCCGCGAACCCTTGATTTTATCCATTTCAGCATCACTGATGAAGCTGGCATCGGTAATATAGGTGAAATCGCCCACCCTGAATCCCGTCACCGGCAGCTTTTCATGCAGCACCATGATGGGTGTGAACTCTGTATCGAGGATCGTGAATTTCCGGTCATCGATCGGGTGGATGGTCAGCTGGGGAGCCCCGAAATACCTGCTTGAGGAGAAAATGTACGGGAACTCGATCCGGATCGCCTCCATGACCTGGTCGGATCCGTAAATGTCAATCTTTTTATTCAGGACATAGTTGAACGCTCTTACATCGTCAAGCCCGGCAATATGGTCCCGGTGCTCGTGGGTGAAGATCACGGCATCGAGGTTCATCACCTGCTGGCGCAGCATCTGGTGGCGGAAATCGGGGCCGCAGTCGATCACGAAGGTATGCCCGTTCACCTCGATCATTGCGGAGGTGCGGGTCCGCTTGTCGCGCTGGTCGGTCGATACGCAAACCGGGCAGTCGCAGGTAATCACAGGCACTCCGATCGAGGTACCTGTACCCAGGAAGGTGACTTTAAGCCGGTTGTTTGTGGTTTCTGACATCAGAAAATGAGTTCATCCACCTGGTTGCGGTCGATGGTAAGTTGTTTTTTCAGTTCTTCCGTCGTGGTAAGGATGCGCTCCTCCCTGATCCGCTTGTGAAAAAGCAGGGTGACGATCTCCCCTTCGATGGTCCCGTAACTTTCCAGCAGATGAACCTCAACAAGCGTGTCGATGGGACTCTCCTCATTCTTCCGGATAAAGCACATGGCCCGTGAGAAGCTGTCCTGGCCAATCACGGTTACGGCATACACCCCATTGGGGGGTACCAGTTTGCAATCTTCCTCTATGCGTATGTTGTAGCAGGGAAACCCGATTTCCTCCAGTGTCTGGCTGCTTTTCTGGGCCAGTCCCATTAAGATGTACTGGTGGTCGAGGTAGGCGTTTGCCTTCTGGATATTCCCATCCTGGATGGCCTTCCTGATTTTTGTCGAACTCACCGATTCGTTGTGGATATCCTGTTCGGGAATCTCTTCCACCTCGAAATTATTTTCACTCCCAAGGGCGCGCAATGCCTCGAAATCGCCTTCACGGTTGTGGCCGAAATGGTGGTTGAAACCGATGACGATCTTTCTTGCATGAAGTTTGTTCAGCAGGATGTTCCTGACAAAGTCGACCGAAGTGATTTTCGAAAACTCCAGGGTGAAGGTAACGATGACCAGGTTGTCGAGCCCGGCTTTCTGCAGCAGGCTTATCTTCTCCCGCTGGGAATTGATCAGGAAGAGCCCTTTGCCGGCCGTTTCGGGGTAAAGTACTTTGCGCGGATGGGGGTGGAAGGTGATCAGAACTGTTTCACCTCCGATTTCGGCGGCAAGTTTTTTCAGCCGCTGGAGAATCACCTTGTGGCCGATATGCACGCCATCAAACGACCCTGTGGTTACAACCGCGTTACGGATCGTCCCGACATGGTCAAAATCATAAAATATTTTCACCTTGGTCCTCTCTACTTAAACCGTTCGTCATTCTTTTTCGCGAAAAAGGCTACCTTTTCAAGCGAGGTGATCATATCATACTCCTCCAGGTAAACGAACGGCGGAACATTCAGCGGCTTCGGTGTAAAATTCAGGATCCCCTTGATGCCTGCAAGTACCAGTATTTCAGCGCTTTCAGGTGCCTGTTCGGCCGGAACGGCAATGATCCCGATGGAGATGTTGTTCTGTTTGATGATCTCCGCCATCTGGCTGGTGTGATAACACGCAACCCCGTCGTAAACACGGTTTATTTTTTCGGGATTGATGTCGAAAGCGGCAATGATGGCCAGTTTCGAACGTTTCCCCTTGAAATAGCTGATGATGGCTTTCCCGAGATTTCCCAATCCCAGGACAGCCACCCGCTGCCCGCGCTCCGAATCAATGATCTTCCCGATCAGTTCAATCAGTTCCTTGATATCGTAACCTTTCCGGAGATTGCCGGAATAGCCGATCAGCATCAGGTCGCGGCGCACCTGGACAGGTGTTATGTGAAGCATCTGGGCGATCTCGTGTGAGAAAACATGGGTCTTCTCTTTCGAAAGGATCATCAGTAAGGCGCGGCGATACTGGCTTAAACGCTCAACCGTTTTATGGGGCAAATTTTTTATAAACATGGTTTATCAATTGGAAGTCTGACAATAAATGTACTACCCGAGTCCGGGATGCTGCTTACTTCGATTTTCCCTGAATAATTGTCAATCAGTTTCCTGACGATGGAAAGCCCGAGGCCGCTCCCGGTTATATTTTTGGTTTTATCATTCTTGATCCTTACAAAGTCATCGAAAATTCTATCGGTTTCAACGGAGGTCATCCCGATACCTGTGTCCACAACCCCTATTTCGAGGGTACCGTCACCCAGGACCAGGGTCGTATCAACGGATCCCCCGTCCTTGTTGTACTTTATAGCGTTGGATATCAGGTTATTGAATATGATTTCCATCTCTTCTGCATCGGCCTGGATGACAACAGGGCCCTGGTGATGAAGATTCATCTTCACATCGCGCTGGATGGCATAGGGGCGCATGGTATCCATGGCCGTCCGGGCCACCATGACGAGGTCAACGTCGGTGATGTTCCTTTTTGCTTTCCCTGATTCAACGCGGGTAAGGTCCAGCAGGTCGAGGATCAGGCTGCGCATCCCCTTGATCCTGTCGAGCGAACGGTCGATCATGACGTCGTAGTCCTCTAACCTGGTTCCGTTCTGACGCTCGCGTATCATCCTCAGGTAGCCTTCGATGGCATTGAGGGGTGCCTTGAGTTCATGCGATAAAACCGAAAGGAAGGTAAACCGGATCTGTTTGCCGGTATCCTGCAGTTTGTTGGTCATCTTTTTCAGAAACACCCGCTTGGTGATGTTCTCGATGGAAGACTTAAGCTCCTGGGGGGTAAAAGGCTTTGGAATAAAATCGTAAGCGCCGTCGCTGGTGGCCTTAACAGCGAGTTCGAGAGAGGCGTAGGAGGTGATCATGACGACAATGATGTTCTTTTGCTTCTTCTTGATGTATTCCAGCACTTCAACCCCCTGGATGCCGGGCAGTTTGTTGTCGAGCAAAAGGATATCCGGTTCATTTGATTCGATGATCTCGATCCCGGCTTCACCGGTAGGAGCCTCGATCACGTCGAATTCAAAGGCTTCATCCATGAAGGGGTAATCAACCCGGAAATTCCGCAGGATACGGGTAATGCCGCTCCTGATGCCGGGTTCGTCATCGACGACGAGAATTTTTAGTGTTGACATATAATTATTTCACTTCAAAAATAACGGAAAAATCAGTTAACAATACATCAATTGTTATTTTTTAACAGTAAATTTTCAATCTCCTCTTTCAGCCGTTCCGAGCGGATTCCCTTGTCGAGAAAGCGATCAGCCTTGATCCATTTCCTGTTATTTTCATCGTTGATATCAAAACTGATTCCTGTTTCGGCAGTAACACCGGTTGCAATGATGATCGGAACACCCGGATATTTCTTTTTCATTTTATAGCAAAGGATAAATCCACTGTCCTCGTTCTCCATCATCAGGTCGAGGATGGCCAGGTCGGGCCTGGTCTTTTCCAGGATTTCCTCAGCTTCCTTCTGGCTTTCGGCAACAATCGTCTTAAAACCGAATTTCTGCACTTTCGCCTGGAGCTGGAAAAGATAATCCTGGTCATCATCAACGATCAGGATGGTGTAATTTGCTGGTTTCATATTTTGATTTTATTTCTCAAAGTCAAGCTAAATTCTGCGGATTGCCTGCGGCCCGGTTCTGCCATATCACTTCCATCTTATGCCCTTCCCCTGGGTACCGTGATCAGGAAAGTTGTTCCTGTCGGTCCTTCGGCAGGATCGGCGTTGGAGGATACCTGGATCTTCCCCTTGTGCATTTTAACAATCCCGTATATAAGCGCGAGCCCGAGCCCGGTTCCTTTTCCCATCTCCTTGGTGGTAAAAAACGGTGTAAAGAGCTTGTCCATGTTCTCCTTCAGAATTCCGCTGCCGGAGTCCGATACCGTAAAAACAATTTCGTCAGGGGTGCCTTCAACGCCAACCTTGAGTTCACCACCGCCAGGCATGGCTTCAATGGCATTCTTTTCAAGGTTGGTGAGTACCTGCATCATCTGGTCGATGTCGAGCCATGCCACCGGATCGGAAATTTCCGACGATACCGAGAATGTGATGTTCTCCGGCTTTACGATCGAGTTAAGGCTGTGCTGCATGAATTTTACCACATCGGTTTCAGAGCGGTTCACCTGGTTCTTGCGTGCAAAATTGAGCAGTCCGCTGACAATTTTCTTGCACCGTTCGGCCTGTTCCACGATCAGCTGGAGATCCTCCCGAACGCTGTCGCCCTCAGGGGCCTCATCCATCAGGATGTTGCTGTACATCGTGATAACCCCCAGGGGGTTGTTTAGTTCGTGTGCGATCCCCGCCGAGAGCTGCCCCATGTGGGCAAGTTTTTCCGACTGTTTCAGCGCCGCTTTCGCCTTCGCGAGTTTTTCGTTCGATACATTCAGGTTCCCGATGGAGTCGTGCAATTTTTCGATGGTATAAGGCAGGCACATCTCGGTTTCGGCAAGTCCGTTCACAATGGCGCTGGCATGATCCACACAGGTGTTGTAGCCGCAAGCACCGCAGTTTAGATGGTCCTGCGGGGAGAATTTTCCCATGGAGTGCAGCGCTTTCAGCACCTCCTCGTTCGTCGGCGGTTCAAGCCGCCGGTCCTCCGGCGTGAAACTTTGTGAAAGATCCAGTCTCCCGTAGGTTTGCATTTCACCTTCCCATCTTTCCACATCGTTGTTCCTGAGTTTGTTGCTGACATATTCGCCTACGGCGGCACTGCGCGCGAAACGCTTGCCGCCGGGTGATGTCCCCGGACCCATAATGCATCCCTCGCAACAGAGGAGCATCAGGTGTTTTTTCCTGATGTAACCCTCCTCGAACTCCCTGATGGCCTCTTTGAAATTGACTTGTCCTTCGGCGATGATAACGTGTTCTTCGGGGATCGATTCCTGGTTGTTGGCGGTATAATAGAGCCCGCGGCTGATGGGAAAGATGGCGCCTTTGCCGCTGTGGGGCGGATCAAAGTCGGACGCTTCGGTGCTTTCTGCGCGGATGTTCAGTTTGTCGAACATCTCTCTCAGCTCAACAAAGGTGAGGACTTCGTCCACCTCGTCGGTTTCGGCTTTTTTAGCAAAACAGGGTCCAATGAAGACCACCTTCAGGTCCTTCCCGTGTTTTTCCTTCATCACCCGGGTCATGGCAACCATGGGGGAGGCAATGGGCACAAGATAGGGGACCATGTCGGGATGGTAATGCCTGATAAAATAAACGATGGCGGGACAGTCGGAGGAAATATCCCCTTCAAAACCGCCCTCCTTGATCTTTTTCTCATATTCGCGGGCGACGATGTCGGCCCCGAAGGAGACCTCCGTGACGTAATCGAATCCCAGTTTCCGGATCATTCCCACCAGTTTCCGGTGGTCGGTAATTTCATCAAATTCGGCCGGGAAACTGGGAGCGATGCAGGCTGCGATGGTGCTGTCGGATTTCAGCAATGCGAGCACCGAATCTACCGAACGCAGCGGGATCTTGGCCCCCTGGCTGCATACCTTCACACAATTGCCGCAACCTATGCAGCGGTCGTTGATCACTTCGGCCTGACCGTTGATAATCTTGATGGCCTTTACCGGGCATTCCCTGACACAGGTAAAACAGACCCTGCACCGGTCCTTGAGGGTGAATACCAGCTGCCGGTTGTAGGAGTGGCTCATCTGTTTTCTGTTGATGTTCTTATTACATGGAGCAACTCCATATTCTGTCCGCTGCCCGGCTTCGCCAGGAACTTTTCATACAGGTCGAGGATGACAGGGTTCTTGTGCGATACTTTGATGATCTCTTCATCATCCACATCATAAAGTGCTTTCATCCTTGCCTTGAGGTTTTTTTCATCGCCGCCGCGCATCTGTCCTCCGCCGTTGATGCATCCGTAAGGGCATGCCATCACCTCGATGATCTGGTAGTCGGCCCGTCCGGCTTCAACTTCATCCAATAACGTCTTTGCACTGGCAAGCCCGTTAACGGCTGCTACGCTGAAAAAGGTTTTACCGGCCTTTACCCTGGCCTCCTTTTTGTTTTTTAATCCACGTAATTCGTTGATTTTTATTGGATTCAATTCCTGTCCTGTTATCATAAAATGAACCGTACGCATCAGGGCTTCCAGGTGTCCCCCGGAGATGCCGAACAGGTTACCGGCCGAACTCCGCATGCTGAAAGCCGTGTCGGATGGTTCTGGCTCGAGGCTGTTCATTTCAATGCCCAGTAGACGTATCATTTTGACCAGTTCCCTGGTGGTGAGAACGGCGTCAACGTTGCAGGTGATGCCGTCTTTCATCCGGTCCGACGCAGCTTCATGCTTTTTGGCAGTGCAGGGCATCACCGACACCACGAAAACGTTTTCAGGTTTCTGTCCCGCCGAGGTGGAGATGTAATTTTTTATGAGCCGGCCCATGATCTGCTGCGGTGAATTTGCAGTCGACAGGTTCGGCAGCCAGTGGGGCCTTGATTCCTCCACGTATCTAACCCAACCCGGGCAGCAGGAGGTGAGCATTGGCAGGTTTTCATGTTTGTTCAGCCTGCTGACAAATTCTGATGCCTCTTCCATAATCGCCAGGTCGGCAGCCATGGAAACATCAAAGACCTGCTTGAACCCCAGTTTTTTCAATGCTGATCGCAAGAGGTTCAGGATGTCCTTGCTCGCTTTGATGTTGAATGCCTCAGCAACAGAACCGGGGATGGTCGGTGAAAACTGGATTACCGGGAACAGTTCAGGATTGCTCAGGGCATCAAGCACCACCTGGAAGTTTGATTTTTCGGTCAGGGCGGCAGTTGGGCATACCATGATGCACTGTCCGCATTTGATGCAGCCCTGCATGTTCAGTCCTTTATTGTATGAGGTCCCGATCCTGCTTTCGCTGCCGCGGCCCACCACGTCGATTGCAAAAGCCCCGATCACCTCGTCGCAGACCCGGATACAGCGGCCGCACAGGACACATTTTGCCGGATCACGCACGATGGAACTGCACGCCTTGTCGATCTGTACCTGGCGACGTTTGCCATGGTATTTACGTTCACGGATATTCATCCCGGCGGCAAGTTCCTGCAATTCACAGCTCCCGTTCCTTTCGCAATAGTGACAATCGTCGGGATGACCGGCAAGCAGCAATTCCACGAGGATCTTCCTGGCTTTCAGTACCCTGGGTGAATGGGTCTTGATTTTCATCCACTCCGTCACAAAGTGCGAACAGGATGGCACAAGTTCGGAGATCCCATCAACTTCAACGACACACATCCGGCACCCGCCCGAGGGTGAAAAGCCATTCATGTAACAGAGGGTGGGCACCTGGATACCAATCCTGTCGAGCACATTTTTGATGGTTTCTCCACGCTTGGCCGATACCTCCTGGTCGTTAATCTCAATATTGAATTGCATGGCAGCCGTTATTTGAAGTAAATAGCGTTGAACTTACAACAGTCAAAACAGATACCGCAGCCGGTACATTTTGACTCCACGATGAAATGGGGTAATTTTACACTCCCGATGATGGCATTTTCAGGACATTTTTTCTTGCAGATGTTGCAACCGTTGCAGGCCTCGACATCGATAAAAAATGTCCGCAGGTCATGACAAATCCCCGCCTTGCATTTCCTGTCAAAAATATGTTCCTCGTATTCCTCCCTGAACCATTTCAGAGATGACAATACCGGGTTCGGGGCATTTCGTCCAAGACCGCAAAGGGAGGTATCGCGGATCACTTCGGCAAGGCTCTCTAGTTCCACAACACCCTTGAACCGTTCAAGGGTTTCATGCGAGCTGTCTTCCCTCGGCCGGCGCGTGATCTCTTCGAGAATGTTCCGCATCCGCCTGGTCCCCTCCCGGCAGGGAATGCATTTGCCGCAGCTCTCTTTCTGGAGGAACTCCATGAAATATTTCGACAGGTTAACCATGCAGGTATCCTCATCGAGGATGATGATGCCTCCCAGCCCCAGTGACGATCCTAGCGCCCGGAGTGATTCATAACCGACGGGGGTATTAAGGTCCTGCACCGGGAGGCAAACGCCGGAAGGCCCGCCGAACTGGACGGCCTTCAGCTGTTTGTTGCCCTTGGTTCCTCCTGCAATGGAAACGACGATATCGGAAATGGTGGTCCCCATCTCAATTTCGATAAAACCCGTATGGGTCGCCTTGCCGGCGATGCTGAATATTTTTGTTCCCCGGCTTTCCCTGATCCCGATGGATTTGAACCAGCCGGGGCCGTTTTCCATGATGGAGGGAATGTTGGCCAGTGTTTCGATGTTGTTGACGATGGTGGGGTGACCGAACAAACCTTTCTCGGCAGGGAAGGGCGGTTTCGACTGCGGGATGCCGCGTTTGCCTTCAATACTGGCAATCAGCGCGGTTTCCTCCCCGCATACAAACGCCCCGGCCCCCTGCCGGATATGGATATGCAGGTTGAATCCACTGTTGAAAATGTTTTCACCGACAAATCCGTATTCTTTTGCCTGTGAAAGCGCCTTCTCGAGAATGACCAGCGACTGCTCGTAATCGGACCTCACGTAAATGTAGGCGTTGCTCGCTCCTATGGCATAGGCCGAGATGGCAATTCCTTCGATGACCCTGTGGGGGTCGCCTTCAATAATGGCACGGTTCATGAATGCGCCCGGGTCACTTTCATCGGCATTACAGATGAGGTATTTCTGATCACTGCCGGTACCGAGGGCAAGCGCCCACTTCTTCCCGGTGGGATAACCTCCGCCTCCGCGCCCCCGGAGTTCACTCTGGTCCACAATCTCGCAAACTTTGTCGGACGTATAATTCAGGACGGTTTTATAGAGGGACCTATAACCACCGTGGGCAATATAGTCGTCAACCGACCAGGGTGAAATGATCCCCGAATTGCGGAGAATATTCCTGTGTTGCAACGCGAAAAACGGCATTTGCAGGACATAGGGCATGTTGGCCCAGTCTTCGTGACCGGGATGTTTATATTGACCCAGCACCGTCTCTTCTAACAGCAGGTGATGGAATACAGCGTCAAGCAATCCCTCCACGCGGTCTTCAGTTGCGTGATGGAATGATATCCGCGATTTGCCAGGCAACTGTACGTCGAGCAGCGGTTCCATTGAACACAGGCCGATGCAGCCCACATGGATAATTTCGGCATCCAGGTTGTTTTTTTCCAGGTATTGTTCAACGGCTGTCAGGGTGTTCCCCGCCCCTGCGATCAGGCCGCAAGTGCCCGTTCCGATATAGATAACCGGGTGGATGACCTTGTCGCGTTTTACCAGGGCAAGCCGGTCCGAATTGGCTTTATCGAAGATGGTGGAATAACTTTTCAGGATTTTTTCGACCAGAAATTCTTTATTTTCCGGGGTGTTCAGAATGGCCATCTTATTCTGTTTTTTCTTTGAGAGAATGGATGATACGGGTTAATGCTTCCGGGGTAACATGAGGGTGGTAGACGTCGTTGATGCGGATTACCGGTGCTGATTCACAGGCTCCCATGCAATTCACCAGCTCCAGGCTGTACCTTCGGTCCCTGCTGGTTGTTCCGGCTTTCAGTTTCAACTGCTTTTCAAGTTCACCCAGGTATGACAGCGAACCATGCAGGTGGCAGGCGGTGCCCCGGCACAGCTGGACATGATACAGGCCATGGGGCCTGAACCTGAACTGGTCGTAAAATGCCGCGACACTGAAGACCTTGTTGACCGGCATGTTCAGGGTGCGGCCGACTTCGGCGATCAGGTCATCTGTCAGGTAACCGTTGACCTGTTGTACCTCCTGCAGGATGGGCAGCAGCGAATCTTTCCTGTTCGCAGGGTACCGGACAAGAATTTTTTCAAGAATTTCGTTCATAAGACAAAACAAAATAGAGTATCTGCTTTACAAAAATAACGTTTTAATCTTAATAATGACATTTTTAATTGTGAAATATTTAGCAATGTGAATAATTAAACAAATATTTTTAGGGACAAAATGCATATTATTTTTCGATCAATGAACCGGATTACCGCAGATATTCCTAATTTTGACATGAACAACAACACTATGCCCGACGAACCTCTCTTTCATATTTCGCACAAAACCTGTGTCAGGTGTTATTCCTGTGTCAGGATATGCCCCGTGAAGGCCATCAGGGTTGATGTGAACACCGAATTTCCGTCGATCCTTCCCGAACGCTGCATCGGCTGCGGAAGCTGCTACCGGGCCTGTTCACCGCATTCCATCTCCTACCGCAGTTCTTCCGGACAGACCAAGGAGCTGCTATCCTCCGGCATGCCGGTGGCCGCCATCTGCGACCCCTCCATTTCCGGTGAGTTCCACGATATTACCGACTACCGGAAATTTGTTGAGATGATCAGGCAACTTGGCTTTTCATACGTCATTGAAGCTTCCTTTGGCGTCGACCTGGTGGCCTTGCAATACAAGGAACTTTTCGATGATTTCAGGGGGAAATACCACATCACCGCGAATTGTCCCGCGGTGGTGGCTTTTATTGAAAAATACCACCCCGAACTCATCAACAACCTGGCACCAGTGGTTTCGCCCATGGTGGCGACCGCGAAGGTGGTGCACCGGAAATTCGGGACTGACGTGAAGGTGGTGTTTATCGGGCCTTGCATCGCCTCCAAGGATGAAGCCCTCCGGTATGACGGGGATGCGAAAATTGATGCCGTGCTCACGTTCGTTGAACTGCGCGGGTTGTTTACCGAATTCAACATCCGCGAGAGCCAGGTCGAATTTTCGGAATTCGATCCGCCCCTCGGCCACAAAGGATCACTTTATCCCATCAGCAACGGCATCCTTCAGGCGGCCGACATCAGCGAGGACCTGCTCACGGGAAGCGTCATCACCACCGAAGGCCGGAACAACATGCTCGACGCGGTCAAGGAATTTGATTCCCGCATTGAGCTGATCAGGAGGAACTTCAACATTTTTTACGATGAAGGTTGCCTCATGGGACCCGGAACATCGCCCGGCGGAGAAAAATTCCTGCGCATGACCCTGGTTACCGATTATGCCAACAAACGCCTCATTACCCTCGACAAGGAGGCATGGGAACAGGATATGGCATCCTTCGCCGGTCTCGATCTCGGCAGGGAATTCCAGGCCGACGACCAGCGTCTGCCGGTCCCCGGTGACGAAACCATCGAGGAAATGCTGAAAATGATGAACCGCGAAGGCCAGATGCACAACGACATCGGATGCGAGGCCTGTGGATATTCCAACTGCCGCGATCTTGCAATAGCCATCTCCCAGGGGCTGGCTACCACCGAGATGTGCCATATCTTCAGCGGTCATAACCGTCAGGAATACATCCAGACCCTGCGGACCGCCAATGAAACGCTGGCCAAAACCAAAATCGCCCTGAAGGAATCGGAAGAAAAGGCCAGGCACGAACAGGAGGCCCAGAAAGAATCCTCCGAGATCATCTCCATCATGCTTCAGAACCTGCTTTCGGGCGTGGTGATCGTGGATGAAGAACTCAGGATCTACCAGTCAAACAAGGCCTTCATCCGGATCGTCGGTGAAGAGGCGGCCCTGATCGACGAGGTCATCCCGGGGCTGGTCGGCGCCGACCTTAAAACGTTGCTCCCGGTTCACTTTTACAAGATGTTTTCGTATGTCCTTTCGTCCGATGAACCCATTGAAAATAAAGATGTTCAGTATGAGGATAACAAGCTGGGGGTCTCCATTTTTCCCATCAGGAGCCATAAATATGTCGGGGGAATTCTCCGCGACATGTACACCCCGGAGGTCAGGAAAGAACAGATCATCACCAGGCTCACCGAGGTGGTCGACGAAAATTTCGACATGGTCCAGAAGATCGCCTACCTTTTAGGAGAAGGTGCTTCCAAGACCGAGCAGATGCTGAATTCAGTGATCAATTCGTATAAGAATCCTGGTAAGAAATGATTTTTTATTTCAGATTTCAAATTTCAGATATCATATTTCACATATACCAGATATAGTTAACATTAACTTTTTTTACCACAGAGAATCGGCGGAGGATGGAGGTCACTAAAAATTCATCTGAGTTTGGAAAATTTCAATTTTCGACCTCTGTATTTTCTCCGTGCCTCTGTGTTAAAATACACTGATTGAACACCGGAGTATGATTTTTAAAATCTGCAAATAGTGCCACAAAACTTTAACCCCTATATCCAGGCTATGTTCATTAAATCGTATATCGTATATCGTAATTCGTAAATTTACCTGTGGACGAAAAATTCTTCATCGAAGTAAACTGTCAGCAAAAATGCCACGGCGAGGCGCGGGTTTGCGGCGATGTCTTTCTTTCCCGTCGTATCAAGGAGGAGGGCAGGATCATCATCGTGCTGTCCGACGGCATGGGGCATGGCATCAAGGCCAACATGCTCGGGATTCTCACGGCGACCCTGGCCGTAAATTTCACCCAGGAACACAAGAGTGTCCAGAAGATCACGGAGATCATCATGAAAACGCTCCCGGTCGATAGTGTCAAGCAGATGAACTATTCCACCTTCACCATCGTTGAAATCGACGTGGAGGGCCAGGTTTCGATCCTGGAATATGAAAATCCGAAAACGATGATCTTTCGCGGGTTGCATCTTTTCGAGCCGGAGTGGAACTGCGTTGTACTTGAAGGTGATCGTTATGCAGGGAAGGAGGTGCTTTCAACCACCTTCAGGCCGCAGAAGGAGGACCGGATTGTTTTCTGTTCCGACGGTGTAACCCAGTCGGGACTCGGAAGCGAACGCTTCCTGATGGGCTGGGGACCCGAAAACCTTCAGAAATTTGTCGAGGAGGCCATCCGTGAAGAAAGGGACATTTCGGCTGTAAAACTGGGCACGCGGGTCATCAACAAGGCAAACCAGAACGACAATTTTCATCCCAGCGACGACATCAGCTGCGGGGTGATCTATTTCCGTGACCCGCGAAAACTGATGATCTTCTCCGGACCCCCGCAGGACCCCGGCAATGATAAAATGTTCACGGGTTTGCTGAAGCAGTTTGAGGGAAAGAAAATTGTCTGCGGCGCCACTACCGCCGATATGCTGGCCCGGGAATGGGAGGAGGATATCACCGACAGCAGGGAGATCCTCGACCCCGAACTCCCGCCTGTTTCGCACATGAACGGTGTCGAGCTTATTACCGAAGGAATCCTGACCTTGAGCAAGGTAAGCGAACTTCTGAAGAAATACAACAACAACCACCCGCTGGGCAGGGGCCCCGCCGACGAGATCATCCGCTACATCCTCGACAGCGATGAGATCCATTTCCTGGTCGGTACCAACATCAATGTCGCCCACCAGGATCCCACCCTCCCGGTAGAACTTGAACTCCGGAGAACGGTCGTTCACCGCATTGCCCGCACCCTGGAGGAGAAGTTCCTGAAAGAGGTTACCATGAAGTTCTATTAGGAAAAAAGGCAATGGGCAATAGGCAACAGGCAACAGGCAATAGACATCATTGACAGGTTGTCAAAAAATAAGCCTGCCGGTGAAAACCCGGCAGGCTTATTTTGTAAGGGACCAACCTGTTTCGATCAGCCCTGGTATTCTGCAACTATATCCTTGACACCGTCGGGAGACACACGTCCGTAAACCTTTTCACCCACCAGCACCACGGGCGCCAGCCCGCAGGCACCCACGCAGCGCAGGCAGCTGAGTGAAAACTTGCCGTCGGCGGTAGTTTCGCCGACCTGGATCTTCAGAACGCGTTTGAATTCTTCAAGCACCTTTTCGGCACCGCGCACATAGCATGCGGTACCCAGGCAGATTGAAATCGGGTGCTGTCCTTTCGGAAGCATGGTGAAAAACGAATAAAAGGTTACCACGCCGTAAACGTGCGCCACCGAGCAATTCAATTCCTTGGCGATCACCTCCTGGATTTCCGCCGGAAGGTAACCGAATATGCTCTGGGCCTTGTGGAGAACATTGATCAGTTCACCCTTTTCGTTGTTGAACGATTTGCATACCTCCTTCAGTTCTTCAACCTTCCTTTCTGATAACTTTATCTTTGCCATAACGATAATTTAAAACTCAAAAATTAATATTCAATTCCACTCGTCATTCGTCACTCGTCACTTGTCATTATCCCTTATTCTTCCACAAACGTTCCCTGGCTCTTGTCAAAATAGTGGGTGTGAAGCAGGTGGTGTGACTTCTCGCCAAGGGGCTTTCCTAAAAATTCCTTGTAGAGTTCAATGATGAACGGGTTTTCGTGAGATTTGCGGATTGGTTTTCCTTCATCTTCGCGATAGATGGCTGCAGCGCGCTGTTTGATGATCTCTGAATCGCCATGGTGGAAGGGCTGTCCGCCGCCGCCGATGCATCCGCCGGGGCAGGCCATGATTTCGATGGCATGGAACTGGCTTTTTCCGGCCTGCACATCTTCGAGGAGTTTCCGTGCATTGCCCAGTCCATGGGCAATACCGATATTGATGGGTAAACCGTCGAAGTCGATGGTTGCGTGACGGATATTCTCCAGTCCGCGCAACTCTTTGAATTCAACGTGTTCAAGTTTTTTACCTGTGTATAGTTCGTAGGCGGTGCGGCAGGCAGCTTCGATCACCCCGCCGGTATTTGCAAATATCACGGCAGCACCTGTTGAGGCGCCGAGCGGGTTGTCAAAGTCCTCATCAGGCAGGCTGTTGAAATCAATATTGGCCGATTTGATCAGGTGGGCAAGCTCGCGGGTCGACAATGAATAGTTGACATCGGGGTCGCCGTCAACTTTGAACTCGTCGCGCTGGCATTCATATTTTTTGGCCAGGCAGGGCATGATCGAAACCACGATCATGTTCTTCCGGTCGATGCCGAGTTTTTTCCCGAAATATTCCTTGGCTATTGGCCCGAACATTTGCTGCGGCGATTTTGCCGTTGACGGAACATCCATCAGGTCGGGAAAATTGTGTTCAAAGAAATTCACCCAGCCCGGGCAGCAGCTTGTCAGGATGGGAAGTTTCACATCCTTGTCACCCTTGAGATAACGGGTAAGGCGGTCGAGTAATTCGCTTCCTTCTTCCATGATGGTCAGGTCGGCAGCAAAATCGGTGTCGAACACGTAGTTAAAGCCCAGTCGTCTGAGTGCTGCAACCATCTTACCCGTTACAAGAGTGCCTGGTGCGAGGCCAAATTCTTCTCCAAGGGCGGCGCGGACGGCAGGTGCTGTTTGGACAACAACCGTTTTCGTAGGATCTGCGAGTGAATTAATCACATTGCGCGAGTGGTCAACTTCAGTCAGGGCACCGGTAGGACAAACAGATACACATTGTCCGCAGTAAGTACAGGGAGATTTCTCGAGATTCATTTCGAATGCCGGAGCTACCACTGCCATGAACCCTCTGTTGACGGCAGAAAGCGCACCTACCGTCTGTACTTCATTACACATCATTTCGCACCGCCTGCACATGATGCATTTGTCAACATCGCGGATGATCGCCGGTGAGGTATCTTTCCGGTATGTTGACTGTTCACCCTGGTAGGGAATTTCGCGTACGCCAAGTTGCTGTGCCATGGTCTGGAGCTCACAACAGCCCGATTTGGCACAGGTAAGACATTCGGCAGGATGATCGGAGAGAATTAACTCCAGAACAGTACGGCGCGCGTTCAAAACCCTGATAGAGTGGGTGTTCACAACCATATCCTTGGCTACATTGGTAGAACAGGCAGGAGCGAGGTTCCGCCGGCCGGCAACTTCCACCACACAGATGCGGCAACCGCCGGGACGGTTTTCAATGTTCATGTCTTTGAGTTGAAAGTAGCAAAGGGTAGGTATATCTATGCCAATCGTCTTGGCAGCTTTTAAAATCGTTGTATCTTTTTCGACCTCGACAGGTTTTCCGTCGATGGTCAGTTTTACCATTTCCATGTATTCCTCCTGATTATTTAATAAAAATCGCGTTGAACTTACATTTCTCCATACAGGCACCGCACTTGATGCACTTATCCTGGTCGATGACGTGGGCCTGCTTGCGCTCTCCGGCAATGGCGTCGACCGGGCAGTTGCGGGCACAAAGGGTGCACCCGATACAGTTTTCAGCGTTGATGATGTATTGCATCAGCGACTTGCAGTTGCCGGCGCGGCATTTTTTGTCGCGTACGTGTTCCAGGTATTCATGGTAAAAATTATCCATGGAGGAGAGCACCGGGTTCGGCGAGGTTTGTCCAAGGCCGCACAGCGAGGTATCCTTGATAACATAGCTGAGATTCCTCAGTTTGTCTAGGTCGTCCATGACCGCATGGCCCTGCGTTACCTTTTCGAGCAGTTCGAATAAACGTTTATTGCCGATCCTGCAGGGTGAGCATTTGCCGCACGACTCTTCCACGGTGAATTCCAGGTAGAATTTTGCCATGCCGACCATGCAGTCGTCTTCGTCCATGACAATCATCCCGCCCGATCCCATCATGGAGCCGGCAGCGATCAGGTTGTCATAGTCGATCGGGGTATCCAGGTCTTTTTCGGTCAGCATCCCGCCCGAAGGTCCGCCGGTCTGTACCGCCTTGAATTTCCGGTCGTTTTTAATCCCGCCGCCGATTTCAAAGATCACCTCGCGCAGAGTAATTCCCATGGGTACCTCGATGAGTCCCACGTTGTTGATCTTCCCGGCGAGGGCAAATACTTTCGTTCCTTTTGATTTTGCCGTTCCGATGCTTGCAAACCAGTCGGCACCCTTGAGGATGATGGCCGGGATGTTGGCGTAAGTTTCGACATTGTTGACATTGGTCGGCTTTCCCAGAAATCCCGATTCGGATGGGAAGGGGGGTTTTACGGTTGGTTCGCCGCGGAGCCCCTCCATGGAGTGGATCAGCGCGGTTTCCTCACCGCAAACGAATGCTCCGGCGCCATAGCGGATCTCGATATCGAAGTTGAAACCTGTTCCCAGGATGTCGTTGCCGAGCAGCCCGTATTCCCGTGCCTGTTTCATGGCGATTTTCAGCCTCTCAACAGCCAGCGGGTATTCGGCGCGGATATAGATGACGCCCTTGTCGGCCCCCGTGCAGTAGCCATTGATGGCCATGGCCTCGAGCACCGTGTGGGGATCGCCCTCCAGCACCGAGCGGTCCATGAAGGCACCGGGGTCGCCTTCGTCGGCATTGCAGACTACATATTTCTGATCGGCTTTGACTGCACGTGTGATCTCCCATTTGAGACCGGTCGGGAAACCGCCGCCGCCGCGCCCGCGCAGACCCGATTTCTTCAGGATCTCAATGGTCGCTTCCGGGGTTAATTCGGTCAGGACCTTGCCCAGGGCCTGGTAGCCATCACGGGCAATATATTCGTCGATATTCTCGGGGTTGATGAACCCGCAGTTCCGCAATGCGATCCTGATCTGTTTCTTGTAGAAACCCATATGCTTGGAATCGCTTTTGTATTCCTTTGTCTCGGGATCCTGGTACAACAGCCTGTTGACACGGCGTCCCTTAATGACATGCTCCTCGAGTATCTCGGCGCAGTCTTCAGGTTTTACCTGGGTATAGAACGTGTTGTCGGGCATCATTTTTACAATGGGCCCCTTTTCGCAAAAACCGAAACAACCGGTCTTGATCACCTGTACTTCGGTTTCCAGTCCCTTTGACCTGATAAGATCCTGAAAATTCCTCAGGATGTCGTCGCTTTTTGAGGCATGGCAACCAGTCCCGCCGCAAACAAGCATGTGATATTTTATTTGTGTCATCTGATTAATTCCGGATTTTATTTGTTATCAATCGTTTCATAGTTCACCGGGATGATCCCGTCGACCAGTTCATTGTTCAGGATGTACTTGTCGATGATCTTGCTGGCCTTTTTTACATCAACATAGCCGAAGGTGATGGGTTCGTTGCCCGGTTTTGTGATCTCTACCGTAGGTTCGGCATAGCAGTATCCCATGCACCCGGTTTGTGTGACAACTGCATCGATGTTGCGTTTCGTAAATTCTTCAATGAATACTTCCATGACCTCTTTGGCCCCGGAGGCGATCCCGCAGGTGGCCATGGCTACCTTCACCTGGATGCGCTTGTCGGGGTCATTGCTTTTTTCCCGCAAGTCGATTTTGGCACGAAGACCATCCTGCATCTTCTTCAGATCAGCCAATGATTTGATTTTTTCCATATCTGTTTTGTTATAATTTTATGAAGAGGTTGTTACGCCTATATCCGATAAATTTTCCTCAATCATCTCCCGCAGGTATGGGTATACCAGCGGATCGTTCAGCTGAATCCCACCAAGGGCCTCCAGGGCCTCCTCCGTTGAAAAACGGTAATTCTTCCCGTTTTTCGTGTGTGAATAGACAAAGCCTGTTCCGGGGTTGGCAATGACGGTGAGCAACACCGCACCGGTAACGTCGCCGAGAACCGGCCGGTCAAGGTGATCCAGTATGAACCGTACGGTAACCCTGGTGCCTTTTCCTTCCTCGCTTTCGAGGGTGAAGCTGCCACCCGTGCGTTCGGCATTCTGTTTAAGCAGTGACAGACCTAAACCTACCTTGCGCGTTGTGCGGGTCGTAAAAAACGGGTCTGTTACCTTCCTGGCCATCTCTTCTGTCATGCCCTTTCCGTTGTCGGCAAATTCAAGCTGTAATGTGTTGCCGGGAGTATTTTCCACGATGTCAAGACTTACCTGGCTTGCATCCGCGCTGATCGCGTTTTGAAAAATATCCATGATATGCATCGATAAATCTTTCACGGCAAAATTACGAATTCTTATTGTTATATAATTAACTTTGTTATTAAATTAACAAATTAGTTGATGATTTTTGGATTTTTCCTCCCCTTTTCAAGGATAGTTTTCCTCAATTCACCAAACCCCGGATGTTCCATTTCAAAACAGGTTACCCGTGTTCCGATCAGCGCCGGCAAATGTGCGTCGGAACTGCTGATCAATGGGATTCCCCTGAGTTCGGGATGAAGGAGAAGGAATTGTGCAGGGCTCGTCTTTGGCGAAATTTCAAGGGCATCCACCTGCAGTCCGGCCGGCATGAATCCAAGCTGACCGTAAAGGCTGAACCTGGGCTTATCGATGTGCGCGGGGATGAAAAGGCCGCCCAGGCTGTGTACCTTTGCTTCAACCTGCCCGATGCCCTCGTCCAGGGCAGAGATCAGCAGCCGTTCCTCGGTATAGACAATATCGTTGTGTTCATCCACGGCCACCTGGTAGCCGAACCGCTTAACATCATTCCGGATATCGGGAATATGATGGTCAAGGTAGGCCTGGAAATCATCCAGTTGCTCAAGTGTTTCAAAGAACGTGAGGCAGTGAACCTCCTCTTTGGTGGTCACCTCGGCCCCCATCAGGACGGCAATGCCGGCCTTTTCGCCCAGTTTTCTGGTAACCCGGCACTGCCGGGTTGTATTGTGGTCGGTGATCCCGATGATGTCCAGCTTCATTTCCAGGGCCCTCGCCACAATCACGTCGGGACTCATCTCCAGGTCGCCGCAGGGAGAGAGAACGGTATGTATGTGAAGATCGGCCCTGAAGGTTTTCATTTTTTGTGCAGCAGTTTGTAGGTTTTTCCACTGATTTCAAATGCCTCTTCATGGGTGCCCAGCACGGGAATCCCTTCGATGTTGCTCTGTTCAAGCATATCCTCTTCAGGCAGGTATCCCTTGACGATGACCACCGCCGCAAGTTCTTTGAGGGAAGCGATGGCCATGACGTTTTTATGTGTCTGGAGGGTGATCCAGATGCTGCCCGCACGGGCATGTCCCATCACATCGCTCAGCAGGTCGGAGGTATATCCGCCGGTGATTTCCTGGTCAAGACCTTTGGCCCCGCCGTAAATTTCAAGTCCCAGTTTTTCCGCAAGTTGTGAAACGTTCATTTTTATATATTTTTCAATTTATCTCATTGATCTCGTCCTTCAGGCTGTTCTTATCCAGCTTGTTTTCGCTCCAGATGGACTGCATGATCCGAACCGATTCCTGCATATCAAGTTTTTCGTTCTGTTCCAGGATCTTCTGAACAAAAATGCATTGCTTGATGGTCGCCTGGTCCTGGACCACATCCTCCGAAAGGGATTTGCAGGTAGGTGAGCCGCAGATGCCGCAGTCGACCTGTGGGAGGACCCGGTTGAGTTCATAGATCCTTTTCATCTTGATCATGGCCTCGGCAACATTGTCATCGAGTTTCATGATCGAACGCGGGTTAATTTTCTCGATGGTGATCTGTTCGGGGCTGAGGTTGATGGTGCGGGTCACCTTTTCCTCTTCACAGGATGTCTGTGCAGGATTGGCACCGCACCTTGCCGCACGTTTCCTGAGCTTGTCGGCGGTGATAAAGCGGTTTCCCGGGCACAGGATCCCGCCGGCGCAGCTTTCGTCACAGGCGCGCAATTCGAGGAAATCGATTCCGTCGATCTCTTCATTTTCAACTTTTTCGAGAAACTCCATCACATTGTTGATCTCATCGATGGCCAGGCTTCTTCCCTGGTCCATGTGATCGGCTTCTCCGTGGGTCAGGCTCCAGCAGACCGATTTCCCCGACAGTGCGGCATAAGGGTGGTTCCCTGTTTTATCCTTTTTTTGCCGGAGGATCTTGAAAACCTTGTTATACAGGTAATTCATGTTGATCACCCCGTCGATCACCGATTTTATTTCGCCGACCGGGCTTTTTACGGCGACGATTTTAGCGGCACAGGGGGTGACATAGAAAATGCCGGTTTCGGCAGGGTCGAAACCCTGTCCGGCAAGGATTTTCCTGGTGTGGAGCGCGGTGATGTCGACGGGTGCCTTCAAAAGGATGATGTTCCCGGCCAGGGTCGGGAATTTAACCTGGATGAGGCGCACGATGGCCGGGCAGAAAGGGGAGATGAGCGGTTTGACTGTTTTGTGGGCCGTAAAATATTCCTTGAACCGTTCATTCAGGAATTCAACACCCTCCTCCACTTCGAAAACATGCGTGAATCCGAGTGTGCGAACCGCCTCGAGGATTTCACAGGTACCGACACTGTCGGGGAACTGCCCGGTGAACACAGTCGGGATCAGGGCGACCCGCGTGGTGAATTTGTAGATGTCGTCAAAATCATCCTGTTCGACGATGATGGCCCCGACCGGGCACACGCGGTAGCATTCGCCGCAGTCGACACACCAGTTGGCATGCAGCTGCGCCTTGCCGTGCTGCACACGGATGGCTTCGGTCGGACAGATATTCATGCAATGGGAACAGCCGATGCAGATATCTTCGCGGAACTTCAGGGCATGATGGAACTGGATATTTTGTTTGCTGTCCATGGGGTTATTCATGAAAGTAGTTGGTGATCACTACCGTGGTTCCTTTGCCAACTTCGCTGGTTATCTCCAACTTATCGGCGTTGCTGTTCATGTTTGAAAGCCCCATTCCTGCGCCGAATCCCATTTCCCTCACCTCCGGCGTGGCAGTTGAATAGCCGATCTCCATGGCTTTCCGGATATCGGGAATGCCGGGACCTTCATCCGCCAGGGTGATGATGATCTTGCCCGCGTCGATGTCAACCGAGATGACGCCGCTGTAGGCATGTGCGACAATGTTCACTTCCGCTTCGTACAATGCCACCACGGTGCGCTTGATGACGCTGCCGTCGACGTTGAGTTGCTTCAACCGCTTCTTCACCTCACTGGAGGGAAACCCGGCACGTGAAAAATTACCGCCCTCCACCTTGAACTCGAAATGCATTTTTCCGGGTGTTATGTTAATAAACGGGTTGAATGCCCGCCTCAAAAAGAATGCCGCTTGCCTTGTACATGGAATAGGGGCTTTGTATGATGGTAATCCTGTTTTCCCTCGCCACCGTGGTCATCTCTTCGGTGACCCGCTTGTTCCTGACGAATACGACGCAGGTAATGTCGGACATCTCCGCCGTGCGGATGGCCTGGACGTTGACCAGCCCGGTGAGCAGCAGGAGGTTGTCGGTTTTCACGGTGAGCACGTCGCTCATCAGGTCGGAGGCAAAAGCCATGTCGACAGAGCTTTCGTTGTTTTCAATACCTGTGATGACAGATCCATCGAGCAGGGCAACCACATCTTTTATTTTCATCATGCAATCTACTTCGTTTCGGGACCTACAAAACCATGCTGAATCCGCTGCAAATTTACAAACAACGAATATTAAATCCTAACTTTATATGTTAAATAATTCACAATGTTAATAAAATAACACAAATTTAATATTGAATGAAAGTAATATATTGAATAATAATATTTTGTACTACATTCAGTTTCTATAAATTCTTAATAATACTTCACAGTTCCAATTAAAAATGTTGAAAGTTCATGCAATATTCTTTAAGAAATACCTACCAGGAATGGCATCAGAACGATAAAGGGTTCACCCGATGGCTTTGAGCAGGAGATGGGAGGGGGGAAGGCTACCGGCTTCAGGAGATGATGATCCGGAAACCATTGCCGTGGATGTTGGCAATTTCAATGGACGGGTCTGCTTTCAGGCACTTTCGCAAACGGGCGATAAAGACATCCATGCTACGGCCGTTGAAATAATTGTCGCTTCCCCAGATCTTTTCCAGGGCGTCTTTCCTCAGCAGGATCCCGTCTTTGGCAGAACAGAGCATTTTGAGCAAACTTGCCTCCTTGGGAGAGAGCTGGAGTGCTAACTTTTCATGGGTGAGCATGCGCAGGTTGTAATTGAAAAGAAACTTACCAACCCTGAATTCATTGGCTTCGGCATCGCTATCCGAACGTGCATGGTTGCGTTTAAGGATCGCGTGAAGTTTGAACAGCAAAACCTCCGAATCGAAGGGTTTTGTGATGTAGTCATCGGCGCCCGCCCTGAATCCTTCGAGCATGTCCTCCTTGAGCGATTTGGCGGTGAGGAATATAAACGGTATTTCACTGTTTGCCTTCTTGATCTCCTTTGCAAGCGTGAAACCATCCATTTCGGGCATCATCACATCAAGGATGCAGATATGAAAGCGCTCCGCCCTGAAGGCCACCAATCCCTGTTTTCCGTCTGCTTTCAAAACTACTTCAAAATCATTCAGCTCCAGGTAAGATTTCATGATCGACCCGAAATTGGGGTCGTCTTCGACAAGCAATATTTTAATTTTCTGATCCATGGTTTCAAGATTCTATCCTCAAACTTCGTTATCCGGTATTCAATATTCTTTTCAGGCATCAGGCCACCGTATCCATCCCCGGATCTTACAGGCCGGGCAAACTGATCTCAAAACTGCTCCCTTTCCCCACTTCACTCCTGATCTGGATCTCCCCGTGATGCGCCAGCACGATGGCTTTCACGTAACTCAGACCGAGCCCGAATCCTTTGATGTTATGAATGTTCCCGGAGGTCACCCTGAAAAACTTGTCGAAGACCCGGCGTTGGGTCTCCTGCGACATCCCCAGCCCTTTGTCCTTTACGCTAAAATAGAATTTCCCCGACCGGTTAAAGGAGAATATCTCGATCTCAGGTTTGACGATTGAATATTTATTGGCATTATCGAGGAGGTTCAGCAACACATTCCTGAGGTGGTCCTCATCACCCTGCACCATCGGGTGTTCAGCATCAAGGCGGGTGGTGATGCATCCTTCCCTTTTTTCAATCTGGAGCCGGTAGTGCCCCACTGCCTTGTCGATAAGGTTGTTCATGTCAATCGGCGCGGGCCGGAGATTAAAATCGCGGCTGTCGAGCAGGGCCATCTGAAGGACTTGTTCCACCCGCGTATTCATGCGCGAATTCTCCTCCTTGATGATCCGGGTGAAATTCCTGATCTTGTCGGGTTCGGCGATCACCCGCGGGTTGGTGATGGAATCGGCCGCAATGGAGATGGTCGCGATCGGGGTCTTGAATTCGTGCGTCATGTTGTTGATGAAGTCGGTCTTGATATCCGATATTTTCTTCTGGCGGATCATGACGACAATGCTCGCACCCGAGGAGAGAATGATGATAAGGGTGAACAGTACCGAACCAAGCAGCAGGAGCGACAGCGACTTCAGTACATGGGTTTTCTGATCCGGGAAATTGACCAGCAGCAGGTCGGGTTTCCTGAACAGGTCGTTCGGGAAGAGCGAAACCTTGTATTGCGCGCTGTTGTCGTCGCTGTTGAAACCGGCCGACCTGATGGGCATGTGGTTCGTATCGTTTGAGGGGATAAATACCGCAAACTCAAATGGCAGGTTGATTCCCTTGTCGGCAAAGGATTTGCCCAGGGTTGCCTGCAGGGTTCTTTTATTGATCCTCTGCTGGATCGGGGCGGGTTTTGTTTCGATGGCGATGGCCATCTGCTTGATGAAATCCTGGATTTTTTTCGCCTTGTTGTCCAGTTTCTGTAAATTGTCGTTCCTTAATGTTTTCCTGTTTATGTTTTCCTCTTTCGGATGCCGGTGCTGGCGATGCTGGTTGTACTGAGGCACAATATACCGGATGGAGGTAGCCCCGCCGGGACTTACCGTATCTATGATAATCTCACCTTCATTTTCTCCGGGGCCTGGCCTGTGTGCACCGGGCATCATCATGGCCTCCGGCGAATTCAGGTCCATCAGGGAATCGATCCTGCTGAACTGGTCGTTCCATTCAAAGCTGAACTCATCCATTTCGGCGGGCGGCATCTCCTGGAAGACCTGCTCCATGCTCACGGTCACCGAATCAATCCCATGCTGAATGGGTACGACATTGTACTGGTACGAATAATGGATCACCCCGGCTGGCGGACCGCGATGATGGTCGGGTGTGGGCGGCGGGGGGGGCGGGAGGGGGTGCTTTCCGCGTGCGACGGGCATTTCGTTCAATGCCATCAGCGAATCGAGCCGTTCCTTGATGACCTGCGTGGTATCCTTTGTAAAGGCCTTCACGATGCGCATGATGCTGTCGCCTTCAAAGTTCCGGCTGATGAAATACATGTTTTCCCTTGCCTCGAGGTTTTCGACCACGCTGCCAAGTGCGTCGTTGACGCTGCGCGAAAATTGCGATTCCTTAACCTGGAATGCGTTGCGTATCCAGAAAAACTGGACGATAATAATCCCCAGCAGTGAGATGCAGATGGAGACGATCAGGATATACAGCAACTTTTTATTCACGGTACAAAAATAAGGAAAGCATACAGTCAATTCGCAGGATTAACTTTTCATTAACCAACATTAACGTTTTATTAACATTTTCAGCCACTTACCCGTCTTAGATTTGCATTCACAAACTTAATACAGGAGGGATCCATGAAAACGTACCCGATTAACCTTAAAATGATGTTCATGCTGGCAGCTGCGGCGATGCTGGGGATTTTTATCACACGACCCGCTTACGCGCAGGAAAACGGCGGCAGGGGATCGAAAAAAATTACCTTAAAGATTGTCAGCAATGACAACGGGAAAACGACGGTGATCGACACCACCATGACCTATCCCGATTCTGTCATGACCGATTCGATAAGGAAAGAGGTTGACAAGGTAATGGAAATGGGCAGGGGCCACGGCCATGCCCGCATCAGGATGCATAAAATGCCGGAAGGATTTGATTACAATTTCGAAATGCCCTGCCCCGCCGACTGCCCGATGAGCATGAAAGATATGGAGGATTTCGACTTCGAAGGTATGATGCCGGGTGAAGATATGGAGCAGGAGATGGAACAGTTGGCGCCCATGATGAGACACCACATGACAAGGTCGGATGGCGGACGCCAGTCCCTGTCGGACATTTTAGGAGATATTCCCATGGACCGGGTTGAAAGTTATTCGATCAGGGATCACAAACATGGTAAAAGGATCGTCATCGACCTGAAGGAGGCCCCCATGTTTGAGCACCAGCAAAGGGTCATTTACATTCATGGTGACGGAAGAAATAACCATGCAGGCAACCACCCGCATCACAAGGTGAGGGTTTACGTCAATCCGGGTGATGATCAGAAGGTGGACAAATCACAGGATCAGGATGTGACGCCGCCACCTCCGCCGCCACCACCTCCTGCGGCACAGCCCGATAAGACCACAACCAAGAAACCCAAAATCTAATCACCCTCGTTCTTTATACCTACATTTGTTAGTAATGTGCGCAAAACTGCCGCCTGATTAGCGGCAGTTTTTTTTTTTGTAAAATAAAAAGCTGCCTGGTTTCCCGGGCAGCTTTTTGTTGAGTTGGCAGTCAGTTTAGTACCTCTTGCGGGCAGTGTAGTGCGTGTGAAGAAGTTCATGCGATTTATGACCCAGCGGTTTTTCGAGGAATTCTTTGTATATCTCGGCAATTTCAGGGTTTTCGTGTGATTTGCGGATGGGCATTCCCATGTCCTCTTCGTAAATGGCCATTTTGCGTTTTGTGCGGATCTCCTTGTTGGTAGGGATTGGCTGCCCGCCACCACCCAGGCATCCGCCCGGGCAGGCCATGACTTCGATGAAATGATAGTTTGCCTTGCCATCCCTGACATTCTGCATGACGGTTTTGGCATGAGCCAGACCATTGGCCACCGCGCATTTCAGTTCAACACCTTCCAGGAAGCTCCACTCGGGTTTGACCTTTTCGATTTTGATGGTTGCTTCCCGCACCTCTCCTTCAGTTCCGCGGACAGGGGTGATGTTTAGCCCGTCGAACGGCACTTCGCGGCCGGTTACGATCTCATATGCGGTACGCAGGGCAGCTTCCATGACACCTCCTGTTGATCCGAATATGACTGCAGCGCCGGAGGAGGTGCCCATGAAGCTGTCGAATTTTTCGTCGGGAAGTTCGTCGAATTCCAGTCCTGCCTGTTTGATCATGATCCCAAGTTCGCGGGTGGTCAGCACGTAATCGACATCCTTATACCCGCTTGAACGCATTTCGGGGCGGTTGGCCTCGAATTTCTTCGCAGTGCAGGGCATGATGGAAACCGAAACCACATTCTTCGGATCGAGTTTGCGTTTCTGGGCATAATAGGTCTTGGCAAGGGCCCCGAACATCTGCTGGGGCGATTTGCAGGTTGACAGGTTAGGCAGGAATTCAGGGAACGTATGTTCAATGAATTTGATCCAGCCGGGAGAACATGAAGTTGCCATCGGGAGTGTCACGGTGGGATCTTTGTCCACCAGCGCTCTTTTCAGGCGGGTAAGCAATTCGTGACCCTCTTCAATAATGGTCAGGTCGGCCGTGAAATCGGTATCAAGCACCGAGGAAAAGCCCAGCCGTTTAAGCGCTGCGACCATTTTACCGGTAACGATTTTCCCGGTTGCCATTCCAAGGGCTTCGCCAAGGGCGACACGCACTGCCGGGGCCGTTTGCACGACTACGTGTTTGGTTGAATCGTAGATCGCATCCCATACCTGGTCGATATAGTTGCGTTCGATGAGGGCGCCGGTCGGGCAGCGGTTCACGCACTGGCCGCAATTGGTACATACGACTTCGAACAGCGGATGTTCATGAAAGGTGGAGATCTTCATCTTGTCACCCTTATACGCTACACCAAGTGCACTGACGCTCTGCAGTTCCTCACAGGTGCGCACGCAGCGCTGACAACGGATGCAACGGCTGTCGTCCTTGATGATGGCCGTATTGAACATGTCGATGGTATATTTCTTGCCGGGAACCAGGTCAAGAAACAGGTGGTCGCCGGTGAGCATTTGTGAGGCCAGGCCCTGCAGTTCGCAGTTGCCGTTTTTGTAGCATTTGGTGCAATCGGCGTTGTGTTCGGATAGAAGCAACTCAACGATGTGTTTGCGTGCCATGCGCACCTTCATGCTGTTGGTGTGGATCACCATGCCCTCTGCTGCCGGGGTGGCGCAGGAAGCCGGCAGGTTTTTGACCTTTTCCTGTTCGACGACGCATACCCGGCAATTTCCGGCCACGCAAAGGTCTTCATGATAGCACAATGTGGGAATATGAATGTTCAGTTGGCGGGCGGCTTCAAGGATGGTGGCACCTTCATCCACCGAGATATTGATGCCGTCGATTGTCAGATTAATTTTATTAGCCATATCTTGTTGGTATATTTTCTTGTTAATACTTGGGATTAGTAGATCATCTCTTCCTTGAAGTTGTTCACGATGGAGGAAAAGGAGTTGGCAACGGATTGACCCAGACCGCATTTTGCCGTGATCTTCATGCTTTCGCTCAGTTTCATGAGCTGATCGAGGTATATTGCTTTCTTTTCACCTTTCTTGACAGCGACAATGCCTTTCAGCAGCTGCTGACAGCCAACGCGGCAAGGGGTGCATTGTCCGCAGGATTCTTCCTCGAAAAATTCGAGGTAGTTGTGCAGGACATTATACATGGACCGCGAGCTGTTAAAGATCATCATTGAGCCTCCGGTGGGCACGCCCTCGAAACCGATGACGGTGTCTTTGAATTTCTTGCGGGGTACGCAGAAGCCTGAAGCGCCTCCGACCTGCACGGCCTTTGTATCGCCGTCGCCGAACTCATCCACAAATTTGTCGAGGGGCATCCCAAGTTCAAGTTCATAAATACCGGGGATGGGCGTGTCGCCTGAAACGGAGAATACTTTGGAACCACGGGAGTCGGTGGTACCGAGTTTGCGGTACTGATCCGGCCCGAGCCGCATGATCATCAATACGTTGACAAATGTTTCAACGTTGTTGATGACGGTCGGTTTTTTCATAAAACCGCTCGTGGTGGGGTAGGGGGGCTTGTTGCGGGGTTCACCGCGTCCGCCTTCCATCGATTCGAACAGGGCGCTCTCTTCACCGCAGATATAGGCACCCGATCCCATCCTGATTTCAATGGTAAAATCGAAACCAAGTTTTTTGGCATGCTCGTGGTAAATGGCAAGTTCCTTTACCAGTTCCGGAACCATGAACTTATACTCGCCCCTGAGGTACATGTAGCCTTTTTTAGCTCCGATTACCTTGCCGCAGATGGCCATTCCTGAGAAAACCTTGCGGGGAACGCGGTAAAGGATCTCGCGGTCTTTGAAGGTGCCGGGTTCGCCTTCGTCGGCATTGCAGACGACATACTTTTCATCACCAGGGGTTTCGGCCGTGTATTTCCACTTCATGGCTGTCGGGAACCCGGCGCCGCCGCGACCGCGGAGACCTGAATCCAGGAGTTCCTGTAAAATCTCTTCATTTGTACGTTCCAGGGTAGTTGCTAACACCTTATATTTTTCGTTGGAATATTCCCCGAAGATTAAGTCAACTCTTTTAAGGGTTTGTTCTGACATGACTGTTTCTCCTATTTTCTAAGTTATTTTTGAATATATTCGCTTATGATATCATGCACCTTTTCCGAGGTCAGGCCGCTGTATGGCGTGTCGTTGATCAGCATGGCCGGTCCTTCGTGGCACCATCCCAGGCAGTTGGTTTCGAGCAGGGTGAACTTCTTGTTCGGTGTGGTTTCGCCGACTTTGATCTTCAGCATGTCTTCCAGCGTCTGCACGATGGTTTTCTTGCCGTGCATGTCGCAGGTAATGGTTTTGCATACCCTGATGACATATTCGCCGCGGGGTTCGGTGTCGAGGAATGAATAAAAGGTGGCGGTTCCGTAAACCTGGGCAGCCGAAAGGTCAAGTTCCTTTGCGATATCGGTCATACAGGTATCCGAAACATAATGGTTTGCTGAAACAACTCCCTGGAGAATCGGAAGCAAACTGCTCCTTTCCCGGCCGTATTTCTCTGCCAATTCCTGGATTAATGATTTGCAATCAGTCATAAAATATTTTTTAAATTGTTAATATATAATGTTATATGTGAAATTAAGTGGTCATTGTGAAATTATTAACAAATTTTCACGCAAATGTAATATTTTTCCTTGTTATTTAATTCACAGAAGCGGATGAATTTGATGATTTTTGTAATTTATACATGGTCTAAATTGTAAAATGTCCGGGCCACGGCAAATCCAATCCCGGTGCTGTTTATTTCTGTGAAATCAGGCGCAAAGTCCCTTCACCGCAGCGGAGGATTTGAATTGTCACGGTCCGTACCCACGGAAAGAGGGAGGGTGGGCTAATTTTTCATATTTTTGCCTGCAACACATGCCATCCTATGAGCGAACACCGTTATTTTCTGCATCTAGCCTTCGATGGCAGCGCTTTTCATGGCTGGCAGCGGCAGCCCAATGCGGCAACGGTGCAGCAGACCCTCGAGGAGGCATTGTCGATGCTGCTCCGGACGAGCATCTGCCTTACAGGTGCCGGCAGGACCGATGCAGGGGTGCACGCGGAAGATTTTTACGCGCATTTTGACATTGACCATGAAATGACTGCCGTAGAACGGGAAAAACTGGTTTTTAAACTCAACAGTTACCTGGCCGGCGATATTGCCATTGCAGGCATCATACCGGTTGCACCCGGGGTCCATGCCAGGTTCACTGCAACCTTCCGCACATACCGGTATTGTATTGCGAGGAGAAAAAATCCCTTCAGGCAAAACTACACACATTTTATCCATGGTCCGCTTGATTACGACCTGATGAACCAGGGTGCCGCCCTGATCATGTCGTACAGCGATTTTACCTCCTTTTCCAAGGTGGATAGCGATACAAGGACCAATATTTGCAAGATAACCCAGGCATGGTGGCAACCCGTGGACGGGGAACTTGTTTTTACGATCACGGCCGACCGTTTCCTTCGAAACATGGTGAGGGCCATCGTTGGCACCCTGTTGCAGCTCGGTACCGGGAAAATCACCCTGGAAGCGTTAAAAGGGATTATCGAAAGCCACAACCGGTCCGATGCCGGTGATTCCGTCCCTGCCCGGGGACTTTCGCTGCACCGGGTCGGGTATCCGGAAGGAACCTTCTGTGAATGACGAATGACGAGTGACAAATTAATTACAAATTACTAATTACTAATTTTTAATTATTCCTTTTCGCCATTTCGCTACCTCGCTACCTTCACAATCCTCCGTCCCGCCTCCGCTATTTCTGCGGCAGTGAGCCCGTATTTTTCCATAAGCTGG
>CAIMWF010000148.1 GCA_903845055.1 uncultured Bacteroidales bacterium
GAATGAAAGAGATTGGGTCTCTTCCGTCATGAAGGGAAACATCCCGAAGCCGGGGATGGTATTGCCCCACACCGAAACGATGGGTTTCCTGAAGGCCGCCGCCACATGCATCAGCCCGGTATCGTTCGTCATCACCGCCAGCGCCTGCCTGACGAGGGAGGCGGACTGGTTCAGGTTGTATCGTCCGCAGCCATTGTAAACGCCGGGGCCGGTCATACCGGCAATCAGCTCCCCGCGCCCGTGGTCTTCCTTCGCGCCAAGCAGGATGACCGGGTGCGAAAGTTCCCGGCATACCTCCGAAACTTTGTCGGCAGGGAAGATCTTTGTGGTGTGTTTTCCCCCGATCACAACGGCAACATAACCGCCCCGGTGGCCCACGGGAAGCGTAGCCGGGTCAACTTCGTCGGCGGGGGGAATGAAATAATCGAGTCCCATGCCGTCGTATCTGACCCCCAGCTTCACACATGCCCTGAAATAGCGGTCGACAATGTGCACATCGGGCAGCAGGTTGATCCTGAAGCGGACCATCAGCCATTTGCGGAAGTTCAGCTTGGGAAAGGAGGCTGACCTGACGCCGAGCTGGGTCACGGCAAACACCGAACGGTAGTTTTTATGCAGGTCGACGACGAAGGTAAATCCCTGCGATTTGAGTTGCGGGATCAGGTCGTCGAAGTTGTGATCGTACTCCCATATTTTGGTGATGTGCGGGTTGCCCCGGAGCAAGGGTTCGAACTGGCTTTTGGTCAGGAAATGGATCTCGGCGCCGCGTAATTGCTGCCGGAGGCACCTGACCACCGCGCTGGTCAGTACAATATCGCCGATCGAACTGAAACGGATTACAAGAACCTTAGTGAGTGGCCTGAGCATCTTACAAAGTCAAAAAATATTTACATTATCCTCCCGGGATGGCCTTTTACCGGATAAAGGGGTTATTCTCCTTCTCATACCCGATGGTGGTCTCGGGCCCGTGGCCCGGGTATACGATGGTTGCATCGGGCAGGGTGAAAAGCCGGTTCCGGATGCTGGCCATCAGCTGGTCAAAATCACCCGTGGGCAGGTCGGTACGGCCGATGGTATCCCTGAACAACACATCGCCGGTAACCACGAAATCCTGGGCTTCGTTGTAAAAACAAACGCTCCCCTCGGCATGGCCGGGTGTAAAAAGGACCGTCAGCTCCGAATTCCCCCACGACACGACCTCCCCGGGCACCAGGAATTTTTTCGGTTCGGGCATCCTGCCGACCGTGTAGCCGAACGAAGCCCCGATTTCCTGGACTGTCTGAAAGAACGGCACCGAATTTTTATGGTATTCCGGCCTGATTCCATAAGTGAGGGAGACAAATTCATTTCCCAGCACATGGTCGATATGGCAATGGGTGTTGAGGTTACGGACCACCCTGAGGTTGTTCTCCGTGATAAAATCCTGCAGCTGGGCCTTCTCCCCTGTTTCGTAACAGGCGGGATCGATGATGACACAATCGCCAGTTTCATCGTACAGCAAATAGGTGTTGACCATGAAGGCGTTAAAGACAAACTTTGAAATTTTTATCATTCTTTTCGCGTTATTTCTGAGGTATTGCAAAGATATGAAAATGCGGCTGAATGGCCGGCACATTGAAAATAATCGTACTTTAGCAGTTCCAATTGAATTCCCTTGTATAACTTGATATGGCGAAGGATGCAAACGTGATCGGAGGTTTAAAAAGCTGGACGGTAGCGTTGTTTATCCTCTTTTTTGTCATCCTTTGTTCATATGGCGGCCATGCCCAGTTTTACAATGGATCACAGATGACCTTCGGAAAAAACAGGGTGCAGTACAGCAATTTTCTGTGGCTCTATTTCCGTTTTGAGAAGTTCGACACCTATTATTATCTCAACGGCCGCGAACTGGCGTTATACACTGCCGAATATGCCGACAAGCACATTAAGGAGATCGAACTTGACCTGCAGTCGAACCTCGAAGAAAAGGTACAGTTCATCATATTCAACACCCTTTCCGACCTCAAGCAAAGCAACATCGGCCTTTACGGCGACTGGGACTATTACAACACCGGCGGTGTCACCAAGATCATCGGGGGGAGGGTGCTCCTGTTTTTCGACGGCAATTACGAACATTTTAACCGGCAGATCCGCGCCGGGATCACGCAGGTCATCCTCAACAACATGATGTACGGTACCGGCATCGGCGCCCAGATCAAGAACAACGCGCTGTTTTCGGTTCCCGAATGGTACACCAACGGCCTCGTATCCTTCATTTCGCGCAAATGGGACGCCGAGATCGAGAACCAGGTAAGGGATGCGATCCTCCATGGGAAGTATGACAAATTCAACGGTCTTACCGGTGAGGAGGCGACCTATGCCGGCCATTCGCTCTGGAACTACATCGCCCTGAAATACGGGGCCTCGTCGATCCCCAACATCGTTTACATGGCCCGGCTCAGCAGGAATGTCGAAAAGGGTTTCCAGTATGTGGTCGGGGGAAATTTCAAATCGGTGATCCTGGACTGGCTTGCATTTTACAAGGATATCTACCGTGCCCAGGAAAACAGCCTGGGGCTTCCGCAGGGCGACCTGATCAACAGGCGAAACCGGCCCGACCGTGTTTACCATTCCCTGAAAATCGACCCTGAAGGCGGGAAGGTCGCATATGCCACGCATTATCTCGGCATCTACAAGGTATTTATCCAGGACACCGAAAAGGGCAAAAAAAAGCTGGTATTCCGGGGGGGCTACCGGCTTGCCGACCGTCCCGATTATACTTACCCGCTCATCGCCTGGCATCCGAGCGGGCGGGTCCTCGCCTTCCTGGCTGAACGCAAGGGAGAGATCTGGCTCTATTTCTACAACCTGGATGACCGGTCGCTGGAACACCAGAAACTTGTCAACTTCCAGAAAGTGCTCGACATGTCATACTCCGACGACGGGAGCCTCCTGGTACTCTCGGCAGTTCAGAAGGGGCAGTCGGATATTTTTGTGTACAACATCGCCTCAGGTTCGCACGAGCAGATCACGCGGGACATATACGACGACATGAACCCCAGGTTCATCCATGGTTCGCGCGACATTATCTTCTCCTCAAACCGCGCCAACGATACCATCCGTTTCGACGACCCGGTGAAGATCGGGAACCTGCACGACAACAACGATATATTCATTTATCATTATTCGGCAAAAAGCAACGTGCTGCAGCGTATCACCAAAACCTCCGATGCCAGTGAAACACAGCCGCAGCCGTATGGCGACAACTTTTTCAGTTACCTGAGCGACCAGGGAGGAATTGTCAACCGTTACCTGGCAAGGTACGACAGTGCCATTTCGTACATCGACACGGTGACCCATTACCGTTATTTTACCACCACATACCCGGTCACCAGCTATTCGCGCAGCATCGTGGAACAGGACATTTCGCCCAGGGCGGCGAAGATCGGCGAGATCATCTTCAGGGATGGCAATTATAAAATGTATACCAGCGACCTGGTCAGGCCCAAATATGTTCAGCGGGCCGAAATCCCCGTTTCAGCTTTTAAGGCAATGGCCGCGACCGCAACGAAAAAACCGCAGCAAGCCGCAAAACCCGACACCGTCATCCACCCGGACGAACCCTTTGCTGTGCAGACCCGGAAGCATTTCAGCGTTGTCAGGCAAAGCGAGGTGTACAGCCAGATCCTGGCGAGGATCGACACCGTGCGCGGCTATAAGGTCGCCGGCAACGGTAAAACAGTTCCCGTCGCGGATACCGCGTCAAACAGCCTCCTTTCGCTCTACCGGGCGATGCAGAAGAGAGAGCTTTTCAGCGCCCCGTCCGTGAAGGACACCACGAACAAGTATAAAACCGCCAAGCAGCTGAATTACAATGTTGAGTATTACATCGACCAGATGGTCACCCAGATCGACTTCACCTATCTCAATTTTGCCTACCAGCCCTATACCGGCAGGGGCTCGACACCCCAGTTCATCAATCCCGGCATGAACGCCCTTTTCATGGTCGGGGTGACCGACCTGATGGAAGATTACCGCATTAGCGGCGGGGTGCGGCTGAATGTCAGCCTGGTCAACAACGAATACCTGTTCAGTTTCGGGAATTACCGCCACCGCCTCGACCACCAGATCGTCTTTCACCGGAAGGTGGTGGAGGAGGCCGGGGTCTTTTCGATCGTCAGGCACAAGATACACGAACTGTATTACGTGGCAACCTACCCGTTTACACCTGTTCTGAACATCAAGGGAACCGCGTCAATCCGCTATGACCGGGCGGTCTATCTTTCGACCGACCAGCCGAACCTTGCACAGCCCGACCTGGACAAGGTGTGGGGCAGCGTGAAGGGGGAACTTACCTACGACAACACCCGGGGACTGGGACTGAACCTATACCAGGGAACCCGGTACAAGCTTTTCGGCGAATATTACCAGCTGGTGAACACCCACGGAAACAACATGGTGGTTTTGGGGATGGACATCCGCAATTACCAGAAACTGCACCGCACCCTGATCTGGGCGAACCGTTTTGCCGCCAGCACATCGCTCGGCAGCAACAAACTCCTTTATTATATGGGAGGGGTCGACAACTGGATGTTCCCGAAATACAACGTTTTCCCGCTTGCAGCCGACGACCAGAACTACGCTTTCCAGACCCTTGCCACCAACATGCGGGGTTTCAACCAGAACATCAGAAACGGGAACAGTTTCTTTGTTTTCAACTCCGAACTGCGCTGGCCGGTTTTCCGTTACCTGTTCAACCGGCCCATCCGCTCGGATGTGATCAACAACTTCCAGATCATCGCCTTCGGCGACCTGGGAACAGCCTGGACCGGCGTCTCCCCCTGGTCGTCCACCAACCAGCTCTTCACCAGTTATATCAGCAACGACCCCCTGTTCATCAAAGTCGAGATACAGAAGGACCCGATCGTCGAGGGGTTCGGTTTCGGCGCCCGTACCCGGTTGTTCGGCTACTTTCTCAGGGGTGACCTTGCCTGGGGGGTCGAAGACGGCCATGTCGGGAAACCGATATTTTACTTTTCTCTCAGCCTCGACTTCTGATCATGAGCCTTCCTGAAACACACATCACCGATTTTATCGCCGAACACCATATCCTTAACCTCGCCATTTCCAGGAATGACCTTCCCTGGTGCGCCACCTGCTATTATGCCTACCTGAAGGACCTGAACCGGTTTGTCATCACCTCCGATCATGACACACGGCATATCCGGGAGGTGACCGAAAGCGGGAACTACCGCGTGGCCGGGACCATCGCCCTTGAGACGAAGCTCGTCGGAAAAATCAGGGGGATCCAGTTCTCTGGATTGTTGACAACCCCGGAAGGGGATGACCTGAAAACGGCAAAATCGGCCTACCTCAGAAGATTTCCCATCGCCCGGCTGATGCCGGCATTACACCTGTGGTTTGTTGAACCTGACTTTATTAAGATGACCGACAACCAGCTCGGTTTTGGCAAAAAACTGCTCTGGTCTGCCGCAGATACCCGTAATTAAAGGCCCGGCGGGCATCTGCTGAATTATCAAAGTCTATGTTTTTTGAAGTCAGGTATTTACCTGAGTTACGCACCACCCCTGTTAATAACTAAATTTACCCGTCCCGGTTCTTCGTTGTATATTGCCTCATCAAAATATTTCCCAAAAATTTATTGTAACGTTCGAAAGAATAGTTAATTGACAAAACTGGTACATAACAGATAATCCTGTTCATGCATGGAAAATAACATGGTGGTAAATACGGAAAAGGATCATAAATCCGACTATTACAATGAAGTACTGGCAAAAAGAATCCGGCCGAAAATGACGATTGAAGAATTTGAAATGAGCGAAAAAAAATCACAGGAACCTGCCAGGCAGATTTACTCGTTTGCCGAGGTGGTTGAAAAATCAACAGCGTATTTTAAGGGGGACAGCCTGGCCGCGAATGTCTGGGCCAACAAGTATGCCCTGAAAAATTCGGAAGGCCAGTTGTTCGAACTGACCCCCGATGACATGCATCGTCGCATCGCCCGGGAGATTGCCCGGGTTGAAATAAAATATCCCAACCCGATGAGCGAGGATGAGTTGTTCGAACTCATGCGCAATTTTAAATACATCGTTCCGCAGGGAAGTCCGATGGCCGGTATCGGCAATGATTACCAGATCGGCTCCCTGTCGAATTGCTTTGTCATCGGGAACGAAGGCGCCTCCGATTCCTACGGGGCCATCATGAAAATCGATGAAGAGCAGGTTCAGCTGATGAAACGCAGGGGCGGCGTTGGCCACGACCTGTCGCATATCAGGCCCAAGGACAGCAGGGTGAAGAACAGCGCGCTGACCTCCACCGGCATCGTACCCTTCATGGAACGGTACTCGAACTCGACCCGCGAAGTGGCCCAGGAGGGCAGGCGGGGCGCCCTGATGCTCAGCATTTCGGTTGTTCACCCCGATTCCGGGAACTTCATTGATGCCAAGCTTGAAGCCGAAAAGGTCACAGGTGCAAACATCTCCGTGAAGATCACCGACGAGTTCATGGATGCAGTTATAAACGATACCGAATTTATCCAGAAATTCCCCGTGGATTCCGACAATCCCATGGTCACAAAACCGATCAGGGCGCGTGAACTCTGGAGCAAGATCGTGCACAATGCCTGGAAATCGGCCGAACCCGGCATCCTTTTCTGGGATACCATCATCCGCGAATCGATCCCCGACTGTTATGCCGACCTTGGCTTCCGGACGGTATCGACCAACCCCTGCGGCGAAATCCCCCTTTGCACTTACGACAGCTGCCGCCTCCTGGCCATCAACCTGTACAATTACGTCGACAAGCCCTTCACCGCCGATGCCAGCTTTGATTCTGAATTGTTTATTTCACACGTTCACAAGGCCCAGCGCATCATGGACGATATCATCGACCTCGAGCTCGAGAAGATCGACCGCATCCTGGCAAAGATCGACCAGGATCCCGAAGGGGAAGAGATCAAGGCCCGCGAACGCAACATGTGGCTGAATATCAAGAAAAAAGCACTGCAGGGTCGCAGGACCGGCTTCGGGATCACCGCCGAAGGCGACATGCTCGCCGCACTCGGTACCCGCTATGGCTCCGACACGGCCACCGATTTTTCTGTTGAAGTGCACAAGATCCTCACCATTGAAGCCTATCGCTCGTCAGTCACCATGGCACGCGAACGAGGAGCCTTCCCGGTTTACGATACCAGGCGGGAGGAAAACAATCCTTTTATCAATCGTATCCGTGAAGCCGCCCCCGACGTTTATGAGGACATGGCCAAATACGGCCGCCGGAACATCGCCATGCTGACCATCGCGCCAACCGGCTCGGTGAGCATCCTCACCCAGACCACCTCGGGGCTCGAACCGGTCTTTGCCGTTTCGTACAAACGCAGGAGGAAGGTAAACCCCAACGACAAGAATGTCAAGATCACCTTTACCGACAAGGTGGGCGATACGTGGGAAGAGTACAACGTTTTTCACCACAATTTCGTCACCTGGCTTACCGTCAACGGATACAATGTCGACGAGGTGGCCCATATGGACGACGAAGAGCTGAAACCCATCATCCAGCAATCGCCATACTACAAGGCGACCGCCAACGATGTCGACTGGGTGGCCAAGGTGACCATGCAGGGAGCCGTACAAAAATGGGTGGACCATTCCATCAGTGTCACGGTGAATGTACCGAACGACACGAAAGAGGAGATGATCAGTTCGATCTACGAAACAGCCTGGAAGGTTGGCTGCAAGGGGATGACCGTTTACCGCGACGGTTCACGCGACGGCGTGCTGGTGAACAACAACGTGAACGACAAGAAGGAAAAAGCAGAAGGGGATGAGTTCGTTGAGACGAAAGCGCCCCATCGCCCCGACCGGCTGGAGGCAGAGATCGTCCGTTTCCAGAACGACCACGAAAAATGGGTGGCCGTGGTGGGTATCCTCAACGGAAGGCCATACGAGATCTTCACCGGCGTTGCCGAAGACTTCTGGGTTCCCACCTGGGTGCAGAAGGGGTGGATCATCAAAACCCGCACCGACAACAACGGTTCGCGGTACGATTTCCAGTTCGAAGACCGCCAGGGTTACAAGATCACCATCGAAGCCCTATCGCGTTCGTTCAACAAGGAGTACTGGAACTATGCCAAACTGATCTCGGGGATCCTGCGTCACGGGATGCCGCTGATCTTCGTGGTCAACATCATCTCCAAACTTCATTTCGAGGTGGATTCCATCAACACCTGGAAGAACGGCGTGGAGCGCGCCCTCAAGAAATTCATCCCCGACGGCACCAAGGCCGCCGAACACGCCTGCCCGAAATGCAGCGATCCCAACGGCCTGATATACCAGGAAGGTTGCCTGGTATGCAAAAGCTGCGGCTATTCCAAATGCGGATAGCCTTCAGAACTGTTTCTTGTGATAGTCAAAGGTGGTGTTGTCGCGCAGATCCTTGATCCGTCTTGCAATCAGGACGAAGGCCTGCAGGTTGTTCCCGTGCAGCCAGTCGATGGCCGTCTGTTTGCCCCGGCATGCATCGGCAAAAACCACCAGGAAGGGGTGCTTGTTCACCTGTAGCCACCGGCAGGCCTGTGCATTTTCATCAATGGCCGCATCGAATGCCGCCAGGTGAAAAAACTTATTGCGGAACAGCCACACCGTTGCCTCTTCGCTTCCCCTGATGGCATGGGCCAGGGCAGCCACCTCGGGATAGCCATTCTTCATCAGCCACTCCACGATCTCCGTGTTGCCGATTACCGCCTCTCCGAAGGCCAGCCAGATTTTGGGGGGATAGTACAACATTTCGATTGACGATTTACGATTTACGAATGACGATTTACGAATGACGAATTATTCGTAGACCTGGACGTTGAGGCCGGCATGGCGGATTTTGACCGCGATGGCATTCAGTTCGGCCAGGCCGATCTTTTCGAGGTTCTGCACAGGCGTTGCACGGGCAATGGGGTAGATCATGACGAGCGCGGGGCCGATCTCAAGCAATTGCCGAAGCCACTGCTGAACCTCCGCTTCGGTGGTATTGTCGATGACTTCACCCTTCCATGTGCCCCGCAGGAACATGCTCTGGATGATCACCCTGCCGTTGAACCTTTTCAGCCCGCCGATCACCTCCGCGAAGGAGAGGTTCTCTTCCGGATTATTGATCAGTCCGAACATCTTTTCAGCCCCTGCATCCAGTTTCTGGATGTTGTTATCCAGTTTCAGAAGTGCTTCGAATACCCCCGGATCGCCAAGACGGCTCGCGTTTGAAAGAACCGTTACTTTTGCCCCGGGGAGATACCGGTCACGAAGGAGAATGGTATCGTCGACGATGGCGGCAAATTCAGGGTGCAGCGTAGGCTCACCATTCCCTGCATAGGTAAGAGCGTCGGGAAGATAATCTTCGGCAACCAGTTCCTGCAGCCGTTGTTCAAGGAACCCGCTTACCTCCGCGCGGGAGGGGTAATCAGGCGGGCCGGGCGTATGCGGCGGCGTCCAACCACATTCGCAGTAGATGCAGTTGAAGGAACAATACTTCCTATTCAGGGGCAGCAGGTTGATCCCCAGCGACAATCCAAGCCTCCGGCTGCGCACCGGGCCAAACACAACTTCATGAAAAAGAAATCCGGCCATATTTTCCAATTAAGGTGCAAAATTCCGCATTTTCGTGGGCAAAACCTAAATTAGTCACGTTAAAAATACTTACTTTTACGGGTTATATGATCCACCCGGTGATATCACTCGACGAAATAAAGGCCCCCATCAGGGAACACATCGAAGCTTTTGAAGACAAATTCAGGGCTTCCATGAAAAGTTCCGTGCCCCTGCTCGATACCATCACCCATTACATCATCAAGCGTAAGGGAAAGCAGATGAGGCCGATGTTCGTCTTCCTTTCGGCGGGACTTTGCGGCGTGGTGAACGAGAGCACCTTCAGGGCCTCATCGCTGATCGAGCTGCTTCATACCGCCACACTGGTGCACGACGACGTGGTGGACGACTCCAACCTGCGGCGCGGTTTTTTTTCACTGAATGCGCTCTGGAAGAATAAAATCGCTGTCCTTGTTGGCGATTACCTGCTGTCGAGGGGATTGCTGCTGGCGCTTGAACAGGATGAGTTCCAACTCCTGAAGATCGTGTCGAACGCAGTTCGCGAAATGAGCGAAGGCGAATTGCTGCAGATTGAAAAGGCAAGGAAACTCGACATCCAGGAAAATGTCTATTTCGAGATCATCCGCAAGAAGACCGCCACCCTCATCGCCTCCTGCTGTGCCTGCGGGGCCTCCTCGGTGGGTGTTTCAAGGGAAATGATCGATTCGATGTGGGCCTTTGGCGAGCATGTCGGCATCGCCTTCCAGATCAAGGACGACCTTTTCGACTACCAGCGCAGCAATGCCACCGGCAAACCGAACGGCACCGATATCCGCGACCAGAAGATGACCCTTCCCCTGATCTACCTGCTGAACCATTCCGATTACATGGAAAAGCGCTGGATCATCAACACGGTAAAAAATCACCATGACGATGCAGCGCAGGTGTCGAAACTGATCGGAAAGGTCGTCGAACGCGGCGGGATCGATTACGCAAATGAACAGATGCTTCAATACAGAGGCAAAGCGCTCGAGATCCTGGAAACCTTCCCCGCGAACAGTTACCGTACCTCGCTCGAACAGCTGGTACTCTTCACCACCGAGCGGAATACCTGACCCGCCTGCCCTATGCTTTTTTAAGGGTGAAACCGAAGGTAGTGCCCACCCCGATCGTGCTGCGGACATTGACGGTCTGCATGTGGGCTTCGATGATGTGTTTGACGATGGCAAGTCCCAGCCCCTTCCCCTTGCGCGTGGCCACCCTGCCGCGTTCGGTGCGGTAAAATCGTTCGAAGACCCGCAGCAGGTCGCCGGGATCGATCCCGATACCGTTGTCCGTAATCTCGGTGAGAATGTGCTCGTCCAAGTCGAAAAAGCTGATCTTGGTCTTCCCGCCGTCGGGATTGCCATACCGGATCGAATTGTCGATGATGTTGGTCAGTACCTGCCTGATTCGGTCCTTGTCGCCCTCTACCATGACCGGTTTTTCGGGATCGATTAAAAGGATGTAGATTTCATGCTTCTGCGCCTTCATCTCCAGGAATTCAACCACCTCGCGTGTCAGGGCAACAAGGTCAAACCGGATTATGTTCAGCCGCAACTGTCCCGATTCAAGCTGCGAAATCTCATCGAGGTCGCCGATGATCTTGACCAGACGTTCGATGCTCTTCTCGGTACGCTTCAGGTATTCGCGGTTGATGGTGGGATCTTCGAGCCCTCCGTCGAGCAGGGTCGACACGTAGCCCTGGATGTTGAACAGGGGTGTTTTCAGTTCGTGCGACACGTTGCCGATGAATTCGCGGCGGTAGACTTCCAGCCGTTTCAGCTGTTCGATCTCCAGTTCCTTCTCCTTCTCCCAGTTTTCGACCTCTGCCTGCACCTTGTCGATGAGGTTGCCGTCGGGGCGGATCTGGGCCTTGCCCTTCTTCCCAACCTTCACCGAGTGGATCGATTTGTAGATCAGCCTGATTTTGTCGTAGATGAACTTTTCAAGCGTGTAGCGGAAGTTGAAGTAGGCTACCAGGAAGATGACCATCGCACTGACCAACAGGGCCAGGAAAGTATAATAATGGGTAAAGGCATCGGAAAAGATGACCGTGACCGACAATACAAACAGCAGGATGTAGGAGACGGTGATGACAGCCGCGTTCAGGAACGCCAGGTTGCGGGGTTCGTAGAGTTTCATGATTCATCGAATTTATAGCCGACCCCCTTGATGGTTTTGATGCTGTCGATGCCCAGCTTTTCACGGATGCGGCGGATGTGAACATCGATGGTACGGTCGCCCACCACGACATTCTCGCCCCAGACATTCGCGAAGATCTCCTCGCGGGTGACCACCTTGTCGGGCCGCGACACAAGGAATTGCAGCAGTTCGAACTCCTTGCGCACCAGTGTGTATTCCGATTCCCCGACGATGACCACGTACCGGTCCCTGTCGATGGTAAACCCCTTGAGGGTGATGATGCTGCCGTTGTCGGGAGCCTCCTTGTACCTGCGCAGCAGGGCCTGGACCCGGCTGAGGAACAGCTTCGGTTTGATGGGCTTGGCGATATAGTCGTCGGCACCGGCATCAAAACCGGCGATCTGCGAATAATCCTCTCCCCTGGCCGAAAGGAAGGCAATTACCGTGCCGGCCAGCTCAGGGATCTCCCTAAGTTTGGTGCAGGTTTCCATCCCGTCCATCCCGGGCATCATCACATCGAGGATCACCAGTTGAGGCTTGCCTTCCCGGGCAAGTTTC
Source organism: uncultured Bacteroidales bacterium (assembly GCA_903845055.1). Classification (GTDB taxonomy): domain Bacteria; phylum Bacteroidota; class Bacteroidia; order Bacteroidales; family FEN-979; genus CAIVAT01. The sequence continues at coordinate 12,312 of CAIMWF010000148.1, forward strand.
AGCGCCTTCTGGCCGTTTTTTGCCTTCAGCACGCGGTATCCCTCCTTTTCCAGGTTATACCCGAGAAATTCCAGAATGTCCGCCTCATCGTCGACCAGGAGGATCGTTATTTCGTTGTTTTCCATAAAAACCAGTTAAAGTTACGAATGACGAGTGTCGAGTGACGAGTAAAATTACTAATTAATAAATACTGATTACTTATAAATGTGTACCTTGATTTAAACCTGTCATGCGCCACTGGTCACTGGTCACTCGTCACTGGTCATTCGGTTTTCCTTCGTAAAGGTAATAAACTTCACAATTTTATCAGAACTTTCATGTTTGATAAGATCTTATGGCAAACATAACGGGTTGTTTTATACTTTTATGAAAAATTTGTGGATGAAAATAACCATCATCATCATGCTTTTCTGTCTGCCTCTGGCTGTTTTCGCGCAACGGTTCAACGGCGGGATGCTGGCCGGCGGGGTGGTGAGCCAGGTTGACGGGGACAATTACGGAGGTTACAACAAGTACGGCTTCCTGGGCGGGGGATTTGTCAGCCTGAAGGTCTCTCCGCATTCATCCTTCATGCTTGAGATGGAATACATCCAGAAAGGGGCGCGGGTGAACGCCGATTCCATCACCAATACGGGCAATACCTACCTGACACGCCTGCATTACCTGGAAATCCCGCTGCTTTACCAGTATACCTTTGCAAACCGGCTGCAGGTTGAAGTGGGTCCCGCCGTTGATGTTCTGCTCGGCACGCACGTGGAAATAAATGGTATTGAACCGCCCTATATCACCGTGCCATACCGTCCTGTCACCCTAAGCGGAATCGCAGGGTTTTCCTGTTTTATCACCGATCATCTGAAAGCAGGGCTTCGCGCCAATTATTCGCTGCTCTCCATCCGGTCAGCAGGGTATGTATACGGGCAACGAAAAATATTATTTGAGGCAGGACAGTACAACAATGTGCTTTCGCTGGCACTGAGCTGGTATTTCAAACCGAGGGACCACTGATGAAAAAACACAGGCTGATCATCGCGATAACCGGGGCAAGCGGCGCCATTTACGGCAAACTGCTGCTGGAGCGTCTCGCCGGTCTCGGCGACCAGATACAGGCCTGCGGCGTGATCTTTTCCGACAATGCCCGCGCAGTGTGGCGGTATGAGCTGGGAATGGAACCCGACCTCCCTGCGGCCTCCGGCGGCGACCGGATGACGCTCTATGCCGCCGGCGATTTTTTCGCCCCCATGGCATCCGGTTCATCGGGTTACGATGCCATGATCATATGCCCCTGTACCATGGGTACGATGGGCAGGATCGCTTCGGGCGTCTCTTCCGACCTGATCACGCGGGCGGCCGATGTCATGCTGAAGGAGCGGAAAAAACTCATCCTGGTCCCCCGGGAAGCCCCTTACAGCCTGATCCACCTGCGCAACATGACCCTGCTCACCGAAGCTGGCGCCATCGTTTGCCCCGCCTCCCCTTCTTTTTACAGCAGGCCCGCCACCATCGAAGCGCTCGTCATGACTGTGACCGACCGGGTGCTGGCGCTGGCGGGAATTGAGCTGGAAAGCTACCGGTGGGGAGGGTGAACAGTCGAAAAGACGATCAACGATTTTTGAAGTTCGAAGTCATTGCCAAAGGCAATGGAAGACTGGCAATAGGCAATAAGGAATTGATAACGGGTAACAAGCCTGCTTCCTATAAATCGTAAATCGTAAATCGTAAATATGTGCAACCTGCTCCTCAGTCCGCATTATTGCGTATGTTTTGCATAAACCGCGCATATCCCAGCCTTTTCACCGGTGAACCTTCAAAAAGCACGTTGAATTCCGTCTCTGTGAGCGCGGTCCAGTCGCTTTTACGCATCTCCGACAACCGGGCCGAAGGGAGGAACGCGGGCGTTTTGTGGGCAGCGGCAAAGCGGTTCCAGGGACAGGCATCCTGGCACAGGTCGCATCCATAGATGCGTCCGGCCGTGTTTGAAGGCAAGTCATCGGATGCCCCTGTCTTATTTTCTATGGTCCGGTAAGCAATGCAGCGGGGTATATCCAGCTGGTAAGCTGTATCGAGCGCACCCGCCGGGCAGGCATGGATGCATTTGTCGCAATCGCCGCAGTGATCCGTTTCAGAGAGGTCGGGTTCCATCTCAAGGTCGGTCAGGATGATGCCAAGGAAAAGAAAGGATCCCGCCGACCGGTTGATCAGCAGGGTGTTCTTTCCCTGCCAGCCGATGCCGCACCGCTGGGCCCAAGCCTTCTCAAGCACCGGCCCGGAATCCACGAAGGCCCTTGCGTGCAAATCGCCTGCAAGCATACGCATGTGGCTGACAAGTTGCTCCATCCGCTCTCTGATCAGCACATGATAGTCCTGCCCGTATGCATACCGCGAGATGATGAAATTATCCTCCGTTGGGATCTGTTCCGGGGGATAGTAGTTCAACGCAAGGCTGATCACGGTTTGTGCGCCGGGCAGCAACCGGCCCGGATCGAGCCGCTGTGCGGCATACCGTTCAAGGTACTGCATCGATGCGAACCGCTTTTCCGTAACAAACGTGTCGTAAAAGGGACGCAATTCCTCCAGCGGCGTGCAACGCGCAAAACCGCACAGGCTGAAGCCGAGTTCGGAAGCTTTCTGAATGATGGAGGACTTTATCACCTGGTAAACCTTTGAATGAATAACGAATATTGATCAACGAAGTTTGAAATCAGCATGATTGGGTTTAACCGGCATGTGTTGTTCAAACCTTAACGTTGGCTGTCCTTACAGTTCAAACTTCGAACTTCGTTGATCAATATTCGATATTCAAAAGAGTTGCTCCTGCGTCCCCGGCTTGTACTTGCCAAGGTGCCTGTAGGCCTGTTCGGTGGCTTCGCGGCCGCGGGGCGTGCGCATGAGGTATCCCTCCTGGATCAGGAAGGGTTCATACACCTCCTCGATGGTTCCCGAATCCTCCGATACCGCCGTCGCGATGGTGCCGAGGCCCACCGGTCCGCCTTTGAACTTGTCGATGATCGTGAGCAGGATCTTGTTGTCCATCTCGTCGAGGCCGTTCTTGTCGACATTCAGCGCCGCCAGGGCATACTGGCTGATCTTCAGGTCAATTTTCCCGTCGCCCTTGATCTGGGCAAAGTCGCGCACCCTGCGCAGCAGCATGTTGGCGATGCGGGGCGTGCCGCGGCTCCTGCGCGCAATTTCCGCCGTGGCGGCCTGGTCGATGGGCACATCGAGCAGTTCGGCCGAACGTTTGATGATCTTGTCGAGGGTGCCTGCCTGGTAATAGTTCAGCCGTGAATTGATGCCGAAACGCGAGCGCAGCGGCGCGGTGAGCAATCCCGACCTCGTGGTGGCCCCCACCAGGGTGAAGGGGTTTAGCTTTATCTGGATGCTGCGGGCATTCGGCCCGGTTTCGAGCATGATGTCGATCTTGTAATCCTCCATGGCCGAATAGAGATACTCCTCCACCACCGGGGAGAGCCGGTGGATCTCGTCGATGAAGAGCACATCGTTCGGCTCAAGCCCCGTGAGCAGACCTGCCAGGTCGCCCGGTTTGTCGAGCACGGGACCCGAGGTGACCCGCATGTTTACATTCAGCTCGTTGGCGATGATGTGCGCCAGGGTGGTTTTGCCAAGCCCCGGCGGACCGTGCAGCAGCACATGGTCGAGGGCTTCGCCGCGCAGCCTGGCGGCCTGCACGAAGACCTTCAGGTTTTCAACAATGGCCTCCTGTCCGGAGAAGTCCACGAACACTCCGGGACGCAACGCCTTTTCAATCTCTTTATCCGCAGGATTCAGCAGTTTCCCGGTGGGATCGAGGTTTTCGTTCATATATGCAAAAGTAAATTATTTTCATAAATTTAATTTGTAAATAAATTTTGCTATTTTTACGTTATCTTTCATAAACCTGCCTCATCATGGAACCCATCATTGTAGCCGTTGACTTCTCGAACACCTCGATCCATGCTGTAGAATATGCTATCCCGATGGCAAACAGGATGAAGTCGGATATCTTCCTGGTATGGGTCGACAAACTCAATCCGCAGGAGTCGGTCTATCCCGACACCTCCAACGAAAACAGGAATGAAGCGAAAAAGCGGTTCGAGGAGCTCATCGCCCATTACCGCCCGATGCTGAACAAGGGACTCACGATGGAATGCAAGCTGAAAAAGGGAAGGATTCACCGGGAAGTCGACAACCTCGCCAGGCAGGCCGGGGCAGGGCTGATCGTCACCGGGGCACACGGCATTTCGGGATACGAAGAGTACTGGATCGGCAGCAATGCCTACAAAATAGTCTCCTATACTGCCACGCCGGTGATCACCGTACGACATGATTTCGGGATTACCGACACCCTGGCCAGGATCCTCGTTCCCATGGATGGCTCCAATGAAACCATCCATAAAATTCCCTTTGTCGTGAATCTCGCCAAACTCTTCAACTCGGAAATCCACCTCGTGACCACCCACAACAGCCACCTGAAATCGATCCAGCGGATCACCGAGAAACTTGCGCAGACGGCGCTCGGATTCATCAGGGAGCAGCATGTGGCGGTGATCGAAGACAGCATCATTTCCAACGATCTGACCAAATCGGTCATCGACTACGCCAAAAACCTGCAGGTCGACCTCATCGCGATCATGACCGAACAGGAAACCCCGGTCAATATTATGCTCGGGGCCCAGGCACAGCAGCTCATCAACCAGTCGCCGATCCCGGTATTAAGCATTCATCCGCAGGAAAAATTCACGCTTGCAGCCATATGAAACGCCTTGTTTTTACCGGACTCTGCCTGCTGCTGCTTTTCATGCTGCCAGGATACACCCGTGCGCAACATTCCGATACAACAACCGTTAAAACTGGGATAATCCAGGATCCAAGGGTGGACCAGCTGGTGAACAAGCACATCCAGATCAACCAGGCGGATAAAACGATGGACGGGTACAGGATCCAGTTGTTTTCGGATTCGGGTAACAATTCAAAAAACAAGGCGCAGGCTGCGCTTGATGAATTTCATGCAAAGTTCCCGGCCACCGGGGTCTACCTAACCTTCAAATCCCCCAACTACCAGGTAAGGGCAGGAGATTTCCGCACCAAACTGGATGCGCAACGTTTTCTTATCGAAATTTCAGCAGAATATTCCAATGCCTTTATCATAACCGACCAGATCAACTTACCAAAAACCAACAACTAAATTGCCTGGATATGAATAAGATAATTGTTGCCATCGATTTTTCGGAATGCTCCATCAATGCTTTTCTGCATGCCTTTACCATTGCCGAACACTGCGATGGTGAACTGATCCTGCTCTGGGTCGAAAAGGCAAACGGGGAGAAAGAAAAATATGTGGCCCAGTCCGGCGATTCAGTGAAGGACGTTCAAACCGCCTTTGAATATCTGATCGCGAAATACCAGCCCGCTCATCCCGGCGTGAAAATTTCATGGAAAATCCGTAAGGGCAAGATCTACAAGGAGGTTACAGAAGAAGCAAGGCTCCAGAAGGCGATGATGATCGTCACAGGCACCCACGGGGCTTCAGGATTCGAAGAGTTCTGGATTGGCAGCAATGCAAACAAGATCGTCACGGCAAGCACCTGCCCGGTGCTCACCATCCGCGGGGGAATCAACATCGCGCGGCCGCTGACCCGGATCGTGCTGCCGATCGACAGCGCCGAGGAGACACGGCAGAAAGCCTCTTTCACCGGGTTCATCGCCAAAAGGCACCAGGCCGAGATTTTCGTGCTGAAATTATACACTTCCAAGATCAAGGCGATGCGGCATCATGTCGACCTCTACGCCCTGCAGGTCACGCGCCACTTCGAGGAGGAGAAGATTAAATTCCAGGTCGGTTTCATGGAATGCGAGAATATCTCGGATGCCACCATCGAATATGCCAGGACGGTCGACGCAAACCTCATTTCAGTGATGACCGAACAGGAGACCACCACCGCCAACATTTTCCTGGGCCCTTACGCGCACCAGATCGTAAACCACTCCCCCATCCCCGTGCTCAGCATACACCCGAAGGATACGCAGGCGACGGGACAGGGGTTTTGATTTACGATTTACGATTTACGATTTGGAGTGACCTGTGACCAGTGACGAATGACTAGCGGTCATTCAGGGTTTCACCTAAGTTTCCTTTAGTAGCGGTCGATGCAGTTGAGGTCGGTAAAGGCGGTTTTGAGGCGTTCGACGACCGATTTTTCTCCTTCGCGGAGCCAGGCGCGCGGATCATAAAATTTCTTGTTGGGTTTGTCCTCGCCTTCGGGGTTGCCGATCTGGCCCTGGAGGTATCCTTCGTTTTTCTTGTAGAAGTTCAGCACACCTTCCCAGAAGGCCCACTGCGTGTCGGTGTCGATATTCATCTTCACCACGCCGTAACCGAGGGCTTCGGCGATCTTTTCGGGTTCGGAACCCGATCCGCCGTGGAATACGAAGTTGACCGGGTTTTCGACGGTATTAAACTTCTGCCGGATATAGACCTGTGAATTGTGCAGGATCACCGGCTCGAGCTTTACGTTGCCGGGTTTGTACACACCGTGCACGTTGCCGAAGGAGGCGGCGATTGTGAAGTTGGGGCTCACAGCGAGCAGGGCTTCATAGGCCTGGGCCACATGTTCGGGCTGGGTGTAGAGGCGCGAACTGTCGATGCCGGTATTGTCGACACCGTCTTCTTCCCCGCCGGTCACCCCGAGTTCGATTTCGAGGGTCATCCCCATTTTGCTCATGCGTTCGAGGTAGCGTTTGCTGATCTCGATGTTCTCTTCGAGCGATTGTTCCGACAGGTCGAGCATGTGCGAGCTGAAGAGTGGCTTGCCGTGGCTGGCGAAATATTTCTCGCCGGCGTCGAGCAGTCCGTCAATCCAGGGCAGCAGTTTCTTTGCCGCATGGTCGGTATGGATGATCACGGGGATGCCGTACAGTTCGGCGATTTCATGGATGTGCAGCGCGCCCGAGATGCTGCCTTTGATGGCGATGCGCTCCTGGTCGTTCTTCAGCGACTTGCCGGCGTAAAAGATGCCGCCGCCGTTGGAAAACTGGATGATCACCGGGGAATTTACCGCTTTGGCGGCCTCCATCACGGCATTCACCGAGTCGGTACCAATCGCATTCACTGCAGGCAACGCAAACCTGTTGGCTTTCGCGATGCGGAAGATCTCCTGCACGGCCTCGCCCGTTGCAACACCGGGTGCAACTTTATCTCTGATTTTTTCTGGCATAACTTCAGTATTTTTATCGTTTCAGGATGCAAAGGTAGCCAAAATCGCACAAACCGGCTTTTTTACACCCGAAAAATAGTTATCTTTGCCGGCTGAACGGCTCCGTAGTTCAATTGGATAGAATGGCAGATTCCGGTTCTGTTGGTTGGGGGTTCGAGTCCCTTCGGAGTCACGGATTAAAATAATTAGCGCCTGTAATGCAACTCATAACGGGCGTTTTTTTTTTGTTGAAAACGAATGGAAACAGTATGATTCAGGGAAGATTTCCGGAGGTACACGCCGATTACACCGTAGTGGATTGTTAAAACTTCCCGGTAACGCTGCAGATAAGAAACTTTACCCTTCGGTAAATTACCCCCCGTTGTTTACCCGGACAAGTTTATTTGTACATTTAAACTTTTTCTGGCGGGAACAACAAATCAAGCACCATCAATTGCAGGAGATGCAAACAAAAGCCCTGATCCTCGTCATTTTTCTTTTCTGCCATCCGGCGGTGAAGGCCGACGTTAATCCAACGATACAGGCTGTTTGTAAGGTAAACCTGAGAAATGGGACCATCGCGGAAGGATTCATTCTACTGGGTTCCGGCAACTACGAGGGTATCTGGATGAATGGGTTTAATCTTGAAACCCGGCAGGGTGGGCAACGGCATGATAAACAATTCTTTTTCGATCTGGATTTCAGATATATTCTGTGTACAGATTCAACCATTGAATGTGCCATGAAGGAAAATAATTCCCTCAGCAGATATCTTAAAGTAGATAAAATGAACATAACGTTTCTTCTTTGGAAAAGAAACCCATCTGATTATGATTCAATTAAATATTCAAGCGTTGACCATTCAATCAAATTCATCAGACACAGTGAACGTGAATATTTATTACTTGATTCACTGACGATATATCAGGATTTAACTTCAGGTACTTTTATTGATTCAGTTGACAATTTTCAAAAACCACCAAAGCGAATAAAGGGATCGAAAATTGCCGTCAAAGATGTGGGGAGATTTGAAATCCTGGCAAATCCTGAAAACGCATGGCTTGATAAAATCGAATCAGCAGAAAAATCATATTCTGAAATGAACAATGACCCTGATTCTTCCGGCGATGGACGGGAAGCTGAATGGTTTCATAAAATCTTAACCGATAAGGGAACATATAATCTTTACCAATCAACTATTTTGCGTAGTCTTGAAAAAAAAGATTGATTTAAAAATTGGATTTCTTTTCCTTGCCATCCTGATGATCCTTGTGCCGGCATGCAAAAAGAAACAAGCCGGAAACGACGCGCTGATCCCCGGGGTGACAACCCTGGCTGTAACCAATATCACCGCCAGTTCTGCGCAGTCCGGGGGCAACTGCACGGAAAACGGGGCGGTGATCGTTCAAAAAGGGGTGTGCTGGAGTACGCTGCCTGCGCCGACCACGGATGGCAACAGAACATCCGGCAGCGGGGGGACCGGGGATTATGTGAGCATGCTGACCGGGTTGACATTCAACACGCTTTATTACATCCGCGCCTATGCCACCAACCGTGTTGGAACGGGTTACGGCAAAGAACTAACGTTCAGAACGCTCCCCCCGCCGGATATTACAACTGCCCGTGTGACGGAGATCGCAGCCACCTCGGCCCGGTCGGGCGGTTTCGTGCTTACCGGCGGCGGGCAACCGGTTACCGCTCGCGGCCTTTGCTGGGGCACCAGTCCTGCTCCAACCCTCATGGATGATCACAGCGTGGACGGAACCGGCACCGGTGTGTTTGTCAGCCAGATGCACAACCTTACCCCGAATACCCGCTATTATGCAAGGGCCTATGCGACAACCGCCGACGGAACATTTTATGGCAATGAGGTTACGTTTGATGACACCTATTACATCGGTTCCAAATACGGAGGCGGGACTGTTTTTTACCTCGACAGCACGGGCGTGCATGGCCTGGTCGCGGCCAACAACGACCAGGGGGCCTCTGTTGCATGGGGCTGTGAAGGCGTCAGGGTTGGCACCGCGGCAACGATCGGCTCGGGACGGGGCAATACCACCGCCATCGTGTTAAAATGCAATACAGGGCAGAATGCTGCGCTCCTCTGCGACGCACTGGTATTGAATGGATATTCCGACTGGTTTTTGCCTTCGAAAGATGAATTGAATGAAATGTTCCTTCACAGGGATGTTATCGGCGGTTTTCCCGCCACTCCGGGGGCATACTGGAATTCAACAGAATTCAATTCGACAGGGCCGGAGTGGGCATGGCTCCAATGGTTCAATACAGGCGAACAGTTGTACGCCCTGAAACAGGATCTTTGCTTTGTGCGTGCCGCCAGGGCGTTCTGATGCGGGATGAGCAACCGGCTCGCGGCAGGGCTATGCCATGCCATGGCGCGATCACCTCCCCCGTATCATAGCCCGGCGAACTTTGCTACTTACAACCGGTTTAAAGGATCGAAATCCACTGTTCCCCGGATAACCGGCATGCATGACCGGTCCCCTTCCGGGGCATATCCAGGTATAAAATTCCGGGAACCACCTCCAATGAAACCTGCAATGACAGCAAAAATGGACACCGACCCGGGCCGGCGGACCCCGCTAAAATTTTAAAAAAATAATCCGTAATTAGATTGATTATAAATTAATTTTATAATTTTAGGGTCTAAAACCCCTAAAATCATGAACAAGATCTACATATTTATTGTGATGCTGATCATGGCGCTGCAGGCGACTGCGCAGACAGAGTTATCAGCGTTTAACCTTACGGGCAGTGCTTATTCAACCACAACGGCAACGGATTACCAGTGCCTTGGGATCAATCCGGCAAACCTGGGCTGGAACAAGGGCGGCAACAGCATGAGCCTGGGACTCATGGAATCTGCGTTTTCAGTATATGCCCAGCCGCTGACCGGTCACCAGGTCGTTCACGACCTGTTCAGCAATTCCCTGAGTTTATCCATGCAGGAAAGAAACCTGGCGGCCCAGAACTTTAATGACAAACGGTTCTCAGCCAATATTTCAATGACCTGGCTGGGCTTTGCTTACCAGGATGATAAGGTCGGTGGATTTGCATTCGCGATCCGTGAAGGGATCAACTGGAGTTCAGTGCTGAACAATTACGGCGCAAGGTTCCTGTTTCTCGGTTACCACGACCCCTATTTCGATTCGCTGGCCATCCATGGCAAGGATACGGTCGGTTACAGCAAGCATCCTCAAAAAGCGTCGGTGCTTTACAAGGGAACAAGCCAGAATTTTCTCTGGACAAGGGAATACAACCTGGGATATGGAAGGGTCATCGTTAACAAGGAACATGTGAAATGGTACGGCGGGATCAACCTGAAGTACATGACGGTTTATGCCGGGACCCAGTATTCCAATTCGAACTCGGTCGATCAGCTTGGCTTTTCAGCCCTGAGCCCTTTGTTCAATGTGAAATACAGTACACCGACGCCATCGCAGCTTTCAGGTTCGGGGCTTGCGAAGGTCGGCTGGGGCTGGGGGATCGACCTTGGAACGACCATCCAGCTTTACGACAAAGTCAGGATCGGGCTTGCCCTGAACGACATCGGCCAGGTGATGTATAACGGCAATGTTTATGAGGCCCGCGATACGCGTGTCTGGAAAATATCCACATCGGGACTTGAAAATTACAACATTTTTTCACAGGGCCAGCTGATCACGGCTGACAACCCGCCGAACGATTCGAGTTTCTGGAAAGGGTTGAAAAACAAATCCTATTCACTCCCGATGAATTTCCGCGGTGGTGTCAGTTACCGAATCGTCAAACAGCTGGAGGTCGGTACAGATTTCCTGATCCCGGTTACCAAACATGTTCCCGGTGCTTACGAAAGCCTGGTTTTCGGCTTAGGCGGCAAATATGATCCGGCCGACTGGGTGGAACTTTCGCTGGGCGTGACAAGCAGTGTTAACTTTGGGACCAACATGCCCTTTGGCGTTACCTTTTATCCATTCAAGGGTACAACCACCTGGGAGATTGGGGTTGCCACCCGCGACATCATCACGGTGGTTAACGGTAAAAACCCCAATGTTTCCATGGCCTTTGGATTCCTGCGTTTCGGGTTCGGGGAAAAGCACGATTACAGTGTGAAAAAATCAGGATGATTCCCTGAAGGGGATTTGATTGTCAGGATGTCTGGCGACCGGTTACCCGCAGGGACACGCCATGGCGTGTCGCTACCGTCATCCGCCGATCATGTCGCAGGATAAACAGTGCAAAAAGGGATCATGTCAGGATAATTTTTGAAAATCTTTCGTACCTTGTACTGCCAATCCCCCGGCTTATGAGAACCTCCCTGGTTGTTCTGTGCCTTTTCCTGCAATTTGCCTGTTTCTCCCAGTGGAACTGGGTCAACCCGCTGCCGCAGGGCAACACCCTGCACGACGTGCAGTTTGTCAACGCCACCACCGGCATTGCGGTGGGCGACTGCGGAACCATCCTACGGACCACCGACAGCGGAGCCAGTTGGACCACGGTCGTGGACGACCCGTCGGTCGGTGGATTAAATGCTGTCTCTTTCCCCGACCCGGACACAGGGTTTGCCATCTCCGATGGCGGATCATACTTATACAAGACCACCGACGGGGGGCTGACCTGGTCGTTCCTTTACTCCTTCGATACCTTCAACATGTGGGATGTATGGTTCACGGATGCCCTGCACGGGACTGCCATCGGGGATGAATGCGTTTTCCTCACCTCCGACGGGGGCGTTCACTGGGCCTGGAAAGGGCCTTATACCTGGAACTATTCGATCTGGTATACCTCGCCTTCAACGGCAATCATGACCTGCCAGTCGTCGCTGTACAAAAGCTATGACGGCGGGAATACCTGGACGGTCAAAATCCAGAATTTTAATGGCTGGCAGGGCTCCCTTTTCTTCATGAATGCCGATACCGGCCTTTATGTAGGGATGGGCGGGATGATCTGCCGCACCACCGACGGGGGTGAACACTGGTCCACCGGGCCTATCCTGACAACAAAGACGCTCTCCGCGGCCTGCATCCTGCAGTCGGGGAAGGGTTTCATCGTCGGCGGTTCGGGGAAGATGCTAAAAACCGACGACTTCGGGGTTTCATGGTATACCCTGCCGGCCCTTACCGATCACGACCTGGAGACCGTCACCTTTTCCGATCAGCTGCATGGCGTCATTATGGGAAAGCAGGGAATCATCTTCAATACCGTTGACGGCGGGAACAGCTGGACGAACCTCACCGCTTCGGTTACCAGGAAACAACTGAACGCCGTTGTATTCAGCGACCCGAACACCGGCTATATCGCGGGCGACAGCGCCACCCTGCTGAAAACGGTCAACGGGGGCGGCACCTGGCAGCCGGTGGCAATCCCCGGGGGAACGGACTTCAAGGCACTTTGCTTTACGGGTGTCCAGACGGGTTATGTAGCCGGATCAAACGGAACCGTATGGAAAACGCTGGATGGTGGTGGCACCTGGACTCCATTACAGGTCAGCAGCCATGACCCGGATGCCATCGAATTTCCGGACGCCTTCACCGGGTATGTGCTGACAGGCGGTACGAACCTCGATGATTCCATCATCCTGTACCGGACAACCAACGCCGGGTCCTCCTGGGTAAAGCGTTACCTTGGGCTGGGTTATGACTGCTTCATGGATTTTACAAGCCCAGATACCGGTTATCTTGCTGCAAACAACAATATCAGGAAAACAACCGACGGTGGAAATACATGGACCGTGCTGGCTACATTCCAGGTGCAGGGCTTCGGCGACCTTTGCTTTTCATCAAAAACAACGGGATTTGCCTGTGCCATGGATGCCTACGGCAACGGTATAAATTACAAAACGACCGACGCGGGGCTGCATTGGGAGCCGTTCTATGCAGGACCCGTATTTTTCAGCAGGATGCACTTTGCCGATTCTCAGAACGGGTACGCCATGACCAGGGGTGACCTGGGGAATGTCAGCATGTATAAAACAGTGAATGGAGGCCTTTCCTGGAGCCAGAAGGAGGTGGGAATGACCTGTTACCTGCTCCGGGATTTCTGCTTCAACGGTTCGGGTACCGGGATCCTTGCCGGGGATTGTGGCGTGATCCTGAGGACCACCAACAGCGGCGGGATCGTCACCGGCGTTCAACCAGCGATCGGGCCGAATGAGATCGTCATCTCCCCGAACCCCTGCCGCGACCGGTTCCGGATTCAATTTCCGGATGCGGAGCATTCGGTCGATGTATCCATTTATTCAATGCTCGGGAAGGAGGTGTTTTCATCGGGTTACAGCCGGGTTCAGTCCATAGATGTCAATGTTTCCTCCCTGCATGCGGGCACCTGGCTGGTGCGCATCACGACCGGGTCGGAAGTCACGGTGAGAAAGCTGGTGAAAACGAATGAACAGGAGTGAAAACAACATCCGGTAGGGTGAACACAACTGCAAAGTAATTAAAAATTAAAAATTACTTTTTGACAGGGAGCCGTCCGGTCTGCAAAAGACCTCTCCTTGCTTGCGGGAAGACGTTTTTTACCGGCTGGCCGGCGATCCCTGAAATCGTTAATCGTAAATAAAAAAATGCTGGCGAAGCACAGGAACCGCATGAGGAAATTCACGTGAAGAAAATCAAGGAATGAGCGTTAAAAACTGCGGACTGTTTGAGGCGCGCAGCGCCGAGTTTCCGCAGTTTAGCGATTGACGCGGATTTTTAGTGAATTTTCGTAAGCGGTGATTTTTCTTTGTTTCTTTCTTTTGATGGCAGCAAAAGAAAGAAAGGCAATATGACAAAACGAAGCGTTTAGGGCTAAAGCCCAGGGTAACTCCGGCCTGCTCACCCCCCGGCTAAAGCCGGAGGCAATTGATTTTCCCGCAGGCGGGAAGAGATTTTGTGCCGGCCGGTGGGCTGCTATTGCCTGTTGTCTTTTTGATTTACGATTTACGAATGACGATTTACGATTGAAGGGGTAGCCGGCCATGGGATTCTCACAAATGCCATTTTGCCATTTTACCATTTTACCATTTTAACAACCCTGTTCTCCTCCACGCTCCTGAAACGCAGCAGGTAGACCCCCGGGGGTAAAATACGCCCGTTCGCGGCACAGCCGTCCCAGGAGATGTGGATGGTCCCGGCATCGGGTTTCCCGGCAAACAGCTTCCTGATACACCTCCCCTGCAGGTTGAGGATATCGATCTCTGCCTCCGTGGCCTGCCGCAATGTTATTTCAACCTGGCACCCGTCGGAGAAGGGGTTGGGAAAGATGTTGATGTTTCCGGGCAGGCGCCCGGGTTCGGGCAAACCGGTCGTGAACGAATTCAGGATCATTTCGGCATTCTTCCCGTCGGCCGGGGGGAGCCCCTGGTACAGGTAAAAGTTGATCCTGAGGTTTTCATCGCCCGGTTCAGGCAGGTAGGTTTTATTACGGTAGGTCCATCTTCGCGCGGAATCTCCCCAGGTGCTTGAAAAGAGGATCGAATCGTGCTTCCAGTCAAAATAGTGAACCGAATGGTCCGCTGCCGTCATGTTGAACCGGCTGATGTTCCCCGCAGCATCGTAAGGCTGCACCACGAACTTGGCATTGCTGTTCGCAGGGTCGCCCCAGCGGGAGAATTCAAGGTCGATCTCCCGGTAGTAATTGTTTGGCGGTTTAGCAAGCGGGGAGCAGTCGTCCCAGGTAAAGATCCCGGCGATCAGGTTCGGATCCAGCAGGTCGGTCCGGCCGGCCACATCGAAGTTGTAGCGCTGATAACCCAGCGACGACCGGCAGATCACCTCCGAGCAGGACCAGCCGGCATTGCTGCGGGCGACCCGCAGGTGCAGCCGTTGCTGCGCATCCACCCATACCATCGAGTCGCGGTCGCTGAAGAGGTTCGGACCGGGTCCCATCGGCACCGGCGGACTGCCGATCGACCGTTTGACGGTCCATTCGAGCCCCGACCAGCTGACCACCCGTTCGCCGTGCGGACGGCAAATGACGGCATAGGGAAAATCAAGGAGTGCGGCCGGGAGGTCGCCGCCCTCCAGTGCCGGCGGTGAATATGAAACCGGTACCAGGAAGGCGATGATCTTTGTGGCATAGGGGTCGGTGGGGGCGATGGCGATGGCGGCGCTGAACCCCGAATCGGCGCGGATGACGGTGACGGGAGCCGCGGCCGAGGGCTTGATCCACCACCCGCCGGCCTCCTCCAGGAAGATGTACACGGCAATGGCATGGTCGCCGGTAGTGGTGTTGTGCACCACGCCCTGCAACTGTCCCCCGCCGCCCCAGCCGGGTACGGCGGTAAGCTGGACAGAAGGGGCGGACTGCGAAAAACAGACCTGGCTGAACAGGAAAAAAAGTGCAGTGAGCAGGTTTTTCATACCCTTCAAATGTAAGGAAGAATGGGGGAAATTAAGATTGACCTGGCATTTGACACCTGGCCCCTGGTGTTACCCGGAAATGATTATTTTACATTTCATGATGACTCCGTGCCCCGTTGTTACCTGCAAATAATAGATTCCGCCTGGTAAATTATTTCTTTCCAGGATCATCCTGTTACCGGTCACAATTTGTGTTTTAACCACCTGTCCCCAAATATTATAAATTCTCAAACAGGCGTTTTGAAGTTCTTTTTGAAATTCGATGGTCGCCGATATATCAAACGGATCAGGATAAACGTTCATGGAATCCGGCAATTCTATCCCCGGAATACCCGTTGTCGCAAGGCAATGCCGGCCGTTGTTACCTGTCGGATTGCGCATATAATGAACATGATGATCCGTATTGCTTGCATAAATAATATGAACTGCACAGCCTGAAATTGCTGTAAAAGCTGTGATCCCGATGTTCCCGGGGAAAAATGTAAAAGGAGCGTCCCAGTTTGTTCCACCGTCGCCGGAGTGCAGGTATTGACCACCAATGAATGCTTTTACGTATGTCAAATGCAGGTCGGAACCATCCCTGACCATATACGGGTAATAAAAAGTTGTATCCGGGTCATTGGTCAGATTCTTGTCCGTTCCCCAGGTTAAACCGTTGTCTCCGCTTTGAACGATATGAACCTGGTAATGTGTTGTGGGAGCCCCGGCATAAGCAACATCGACATTTGAGCTATCCGCGCTTACCATTGTTCCGTAACCATAAGGAGGGGATATTGTATCATCAGAACTCCATGTTATCCCGTAATCAGGTGAGGATTTATAGAATATCTGCATTTTATTGTTATACCGGTTGTCATTCCAGACCATGTGTATATGAGGTCCCTGGGCCGTGATGGCTTCATCTTCCGATCGGCCCGAGGCATACGTAATTTGCTGGTGTGGACTCCATGTCGTTCCGTTATCGGCTGATCTCAGGAAAAAGATTTCCGTATTGTAAGGCGATTGGGAAGTCACAATGTCATTTGCCACATAAACGCTGTTACCCGATGCCGTGACAGCGGGCCAGTTTGCAATTACAGAATCCAGCATGACGCCGGGGCCCCATGTACTGCCTCCATCCAGGGAATGCCTGTAATGGGATGACCGGTGATTGTCAACGGTATCAATTTCCCTCCATACAACATGTACCCGGGAGCCACTGACGGAAATCGCAGGATTCCAGGCATTTCCGTTGATCCCTGTTATTGGAATGGGAGCAGTCCAGGTTAACCCCGTATCCGCAGACATTGTGTAATATAAAGCGCCTTTCTTTGCGCTGAACCGATCGCACCATACTACATGGATCGTGTCACCACTGACTCCTATGCATGATCCCATGCTTTCATTCAGTAAAGCGGAAACTGCCCCGGGAGAGATATCCGCAGGACTGCTCCATTGGGCAAGTGCAGCAAACCGGATGAACCCCGTGAAAACAAGTGCTAAAAGTATTCTTGTCCGCATTTTGTTTAGGTATTATGTCTGCAAACCCCAAATTTACACTTTTTTACCCATAAAACATAGATCATTATCGTACCATCAATGTTGGCCAATACAGGCCGGTTCACACCGGTCCATTCCGGTCAGCATGACATTTTCCGCACAAAGTAAAGTTGGTCCGAACAAGACTTGGAGAAAGAGGCACCGCAAACGTTACTCCTTCACAAAATGGACCGACTCTTTCAAATCAGTGGCGGAAAGTACCAGTACATAGGTTCCCCTGGCCAGCCGGCTGATGTCGACCTCCGTATTGTTACTGCTGACGGTTCGGCGCAACATAAGCCTGCCGCGGGAATCGTAAACGGAGAGCGCGCAAACTGCGCCCGGGTTGAAATTGCGCACCGATACGACCATCCTGTCGGAGGCGGGATCGGGACAGACAGCCAGGTCACGGCTGATCCTGCCGCTGCCGGGCAACCCCGAACTGACAAACGAAACGAAACTTGCTTCATACCTGTATAATACCGAAAACGCCCCGATGGTCTTTTTCTGCGAATACATCCACAGCGAGCCGATGGCATGCTGCCACGCCCCGTTCCTCCATTGTTCGTATTTCCCGGTTACCGAATTACCCGCGGCATCGTACGTATAAACGTAGCGCGATGAATTCACCCACCCGGTTGTTTGCCACAGTTGCCATGTTTCACTCAGCATATCCCCGGCCGCGTCGAAGGTATGGGTGATGAGGTAATTATTCACCCAGGCGTTCGACTGCCACATCTCATCCTGCGAGGTGAGCATGTTCCCGGCTGAGTCGTAGGTATAGAGCAGGCGCCAGTAGTTCTCCCAGGCGCCCGAGACCCATTGCTGGTTTGTTTCGGTCAGCATGTTCCCGGCCGTGTTGTATGTGTAACTCGTGATAAACTGGTTCTGCAGGACACCTCCCTGCCACATCTGGTAAAGCATGGTCAGCAGGTTGTTGTTTGCATCGTAGGTGTCGGTGTAGATGTCCGCTGCAATCCAGCCGTTGTTCACCCAATGCTGCTTTTCATCGGTAAGGTTGTTGCCGTTGGCATCATAGGTGAGCAGGTATTGATCGGAGTTCACCCATGCGCCTGTCTGCCAGTATTCATCCAGTTCCGTCAGCATGTTCCCGCCTGCATCGTAGGTGTAGGAATACCTGAAGTTGTTGGTCCATGCCCCCGCCTGCCATTGTTCCACGGTCTCCGTGAGGTTAAGCCCGGCGGCATTGTAGGTGTATGTATACCTCCAGTTGTTGACCCAGGCGTTGTTTTGCCACAGCTGATTCACATCGGTCAGCAGGTTCCCCGCGGCATCATAGGTGCCGGCATCCCTCATGTAATTCACCCACAATCCTGCCTGCCAGTTCTCAATAAGCATCGTCAGCAGGTTCCCATGAATATCGAAGGTGGCCGATTGCCGTTCGACGACCCCGGAGGTGTCGTAGGTGATGACTGTGTCCCATTTCCAGAGAAGCGTGGCGGGGTTAATCCGGCCCGGATTTTGGGAATAGCCGTTGAAATGCACACCGGGTGCGGCATGTGTTGCGGTCAGCATTGCCAGGTGGCCGGCGGATTTCCGGGAGAAGGAATGCCCACCCTGTCTATCGCTTGCAACGGCAGAAAAGGTTACGAGGATCAGGACAATAAAAAGCAGCAGGTTTTTTTTCATGGTATTAAGATTTGGCGGCCAGGAGGCCTGTTCAGAATCGGGGGGGATATGCGGGCGATCAAATCATTAAATTGAAGCCGGATTGATAAATAAAAAAGGCAACAGGCAACTGGCAACAGGCAACAGGCAATTAAAAGCGGGAAGCACGCCTGATGACCTTAATTTAGTAATTAGTAATCAGTAATTAGTAATTTCCCGGGTAACGGTATTTTAAAAATGAAGAAAGTATTCACCGCAAATATAACCTTGAAACCCGTCAAAAAATAAATATTTTTCATTTTACTGCAATAAATAGGAACGATCGCGTCTACAACATCATGGAAAAGGAATTTCAGAAAAGGTCGCTCGACCGGTTTTTCAGGGTGGAATACCAGAAACTGGTGAATTATGTCAGGAAGAACCTGGAAGACCGCTTTTTTGAAGCCTCGCCCGAAGACATCGTGCAGGATGTGGCCCTGGGGCTGATCGACCGGCTGGATCTCGACGCCCAGATCGGCAACCTGACAGCCTATCTCTACCGGTCGGTGAAGAACAGGATCATCGACCTGCAGAAAAAGCCCCTGCGGAATGTGTCGATTGAGCATTACACGGATAAAAAAAATGAGAATTATTTACTAAATACCCTTGCAGATGAAACCCTAAAAGATGAACCAAATTGGCCTGACATCGCCCCGGAGCGGCTGCAGCAGGCCCTGTCGGAGCTGCGGCCCGACGAACAGGCCCTGATCATCGCCACGGAGTTCGACCATCAGAGCTATGAAGAGCTCTCCGAAAGCTGGGATGTGCCGGTGGGGACCCTGCTTTCGCGCAAACACCGGGCGCTTTCGAAATTACACCGGAAATTGTCTGAGAACCGGTCATTGACCTGACCGTAACCGCAACTTAAAATTCAAAACTCAAAACATAAAAATCAACCATCATTTAATAAATTACAATTATGGAAACTTCAGAAAACAGATATCAGCACAAACGCTTTTTCGGGAACCGCCGGCACCGGGCCGGGTGGGTATTCCTCGGCATCATCGGTTTTACAGCCCTGGCCCTGTTGTTCGGACTGGTGGTCCTGTCCCTTTGGAACTGGCTCATGCCCGTCATCTTCCACCTTGGGGTAATCACCTATTGGCAGGCCATTGGCCTTGCGATCCTCGGGCGGCTGCTTTTTGGCGGCATGCACCATGGCGGACCACACCGGCATATGGAACGCAGGTCGGGGCCATGGAACCACATGCGCGGCATGCATGGCCGCAAGGATTGCCGCGACCATGACTACGGTATGAAATGGAGCCACTACGACCGTTACTGGGAAGAGGAGGGCGAAAAGAACTTCAACGATTACCTTGAACGCAATCGGCGGAAGCCGGTCGGAGAATAAGACGGGGGTAATAAGGCAATAGGCAATAGGCAGTAGGCAATAGTGGCAGGCAGCAGGCCGGCTCACCATCAAAAAGTAATTATTAATTATTAATTTTAAATTTGGTCTTACCCCTTAATGGTAAGTATGCTGTTTACCCGGGTAACTGCGTACGATTTCACCGGGTTTGGAGGAGGACCGCCCGATACATTTCCGTTTGCATCGTAGGTTCCGCCGTGGCAGGGGCAGAGAAAGTTCATACCCGCCGCGTTGTAGGCAATCGTGCAACCCGCGTGGGTACAGGCCTGTGCGAGGGCGACAAAGCCAAGGGCGGCGGTGCTGATGCGTGTCACGATGACGCCGTTGGAATAGATGAATCCACCCATGTTGGCCAGGGCGGCATTGGCGGAGGCATTCAGGTCAACAGTAAAATTGACCGTCGGACCCTGCGGCCCCGTTCCCGATTTACTGCAGCTTTCGATCAGTGCGGGGCCGATGGCGATGCCTGCCAGTGCAAGGGCTGTTGTTTTGAAAAAATCTTTCCGGTTCATCTTATCGCTTGTTAAGGGGAGGTCAAAGTTAGTTAAAGTATGTATAGCATTACATTTTATTCTCCTTTGCCCCCCCCGGGGGGTATTCAGAACCTGCCGAAACGCAGGCGGAGGGTGGCAGTAAACTGGTTGACCAGGTTGGCCGGGGTGTTCCTGAGATCGAGATTGGGGGCGTAACGGTAACTGATGCCCAGGCCGATTCTCAGGGCCCGGATCATATTGGCCTCCACCCGCACACCCGGCTCCAGGAAGAAGAAATGGTCCTTGATGACATTACCCGGTTTCCAGTCGTGATGTGAAATGGTCGAGTCGTTGTGGTGCGACTGGTGTGTATAATAGAGGTCGCCGATGCCGATCAGCAGCGGGAATGCAAAATGAACGCGTGCCTTCGGATGGAGGGTGTATTCAAGGAGAACAGCGCCGAATCCCCCGTTTAAGTTTGCCCCGTGTTTCCTGTTCGCAGTGGAATCAAAATAGATGTTGTGATAATAGAGCCCCTTCAGGTTGCCGATGAAACTGCCCGAAAGCCCGATGGTCCAGTGGTGGCTGAGGATCACCCC
>CAIMWF010000149.1 GCA_903845055.1 uncultured Bacteroidales bacterium
CCCGGTGATGATGTAGTAGGTCAGGAAACGCTTGGATCCCCATACATTTTCAAGGAGGTACCCGAACATCCAGAGGGCAAACATGTTCATGAGAACATGCGGAAAACTGGCATGAACGAACATGTAACTTACAAACTGGTAAGGGCGGAAAAGATCCGACCGAAAATAGTGCAGACCGAGCAGGTTGTCCAGGTCGATGCCGAAGGTGGACTGGAAAGTGACCGTTGCAAGGTAAAACAACCCGTTGATGATCAGCAGGTTTTTGACTACGGGAGGGAGCAGGCTGAAGCCTGCCGGGCTATATTGCTGTGACATGCAGTTTTTTTAAAGATTAAATTTTTAATTTCCGCCTGAGTTCATCAAACGGGAAGACCACCATGGTGGGTTTTCCTTCAGGCGATAATTCCGGTACATTGCAGGCGAAAATTCCCTCAATCAATGCATCCATCTCCTCCTGGTGAAGTTTTTTCCCTCTTTTGACTGACAATTTCAATGCCAGGGCTTTGGCGATAACCTGTTTCTGCGAAAGATTATTTTCATTGCCGGGTGTTTTCAAGCACTCCAGGACCGATTCGATGAATTCACCGGTGGCGGAAGCCCCGGTGCTGACCGGGACCGCATGTACCACAAAAGTCCCTTTACCGAGATCGTTTATTTCAAATCCCATTTCGTTGAACCGCTCCATCCATTCCAGCAGGCATTGCGCGTTACCGGGACTCAGGGTGATCGTCTGGGGGATCAGCTGATGTTGGCCGGAATGCTGTTCACCGGGTTCCCTCGCGAGAAAACGCTCGTAAAGGATCCGTTCATGGGCGAACTGCTGGTCGATGATAATAATCCCCGACTGCGTGTGGGTTACAATAAAGGAATCCCGTGACTGGAAACATTTTTTCTTTTCTGCAGGTGCTTCATCCTGGGTAGCGTCCCACAATCCGGCGTGTGAGATTGCCCCTGGACCGGCTTCGGTTCCTCTTTCCGGAAATCCCGGGAACCCTTGCGCCCGGGGTGAAATTGAATATAAATCCTGCCAGCCGCTGATGGAGGGGGAGGGTTTTGAAGGGAAGGTGAATTTTGTCTGGGGCTCCGTCCGCTTTTCAAAGGGGTTGTAATCAGGATTGACGGTGATTGTTGGCTGTATTACCGGCTGATTCTCCGGCACAGGCATATAATTCATGCTTTGTTCCACATCGAAATCGAGGGTAGGCGAGAGGTTGAACTTGCCGATCGATTGTTTGACTGCCGAATGAAGGATGGCATAGATGCTTTTTATATCCTGGAAATTAATTTCCGTTTTGGTTGGGTGGATGTTGACATCGATGGTTTGCGGATCGACCTCCATATAGATAAAGTAGGAGGGTACCGAATCGTCGGGTATCAGTTGCCTGAAGGCTCCCTCAATCGCATGGTGAAGGTAAGCACTCTTCATGAAGCGGCCGTTTGTAAAAAAATACTGCTCACCCCTTGTTTTTTTTGCGAATTCCGGTTTCCCTATGAACCCTGAAATATTCACCAGTGCGGTGGTTTGCTCCACCGGGATCAGCCGCTGCCCGTAGGAAGATCCAAACAGGCTGATAATGCGCTGTTTAAGATTCCCGCTTGAGAGCTGGAAGAGAATTTTATCCTGGTTATAAAAAGTGAAGGCGATATCGGGATGTACAAGGGCTATGCGAAAGAACTCCTCGATGATGTATTTGAGTTCAAGGGTATTGGATTTTAAAAAGTTCCTGCGAGCCGGCACATTGAAGAACAGGTTCTTGACACTTACGGAGGTTCCGTTCTGGCAATTTACAGGGAACTGGTCTTTCAGTTCGGTACCTTCGATCAGGATACAGGTCCCGACTTCGTCCTCGGTCCGTTTTGTTTTCATCTCCACCTGGGCAATGGAGGCGATGGATGCCAGCGCCTCCCCGCGGAAGCCGAGCGTCCGGATGGAAAGCAGGTCGTCGGCACTCCTGATTTTGGAGGTGGCGTGGCGCTCGAAACACATCCGGGCATCATGTTCCGACATGCCGCAACCGTTGTCGGTCACCTGGATCAGCAATTTACCCGATTCCCTGACAATCAGCTTTATGTCTGTTGCCCCGGCGTCAATGGTATTTTCGAGCAACTCCTTGACGGCAGAAGAGGGGCGTTGAACTACCTCTCCGGCAGCAATCTGGTTTGCGACTGAATCGGGCAGGAGACGAATGATGTCACTCATAGTTGCAAAAGTACCCATATTTTTTTACATGATAAAGGTCGCCCCCGGTGGCCGGGTAACATTGAATGTAAAAAAAATCCTGCAAGTGCAGGATTTCAGATACGATTCCGTAAAACAGGGATTGAGCAGGAGTTCGGAAAACTCCAGGGCAAATCATTCACCAGGACCAGGGAACCGGGAAGATGTAAAATTAAAGACGCAATGAATCACATTGAAACATTCAATGATGAGCAGATTTCATTGTTTTTCAGAACTCAGCACTTCAACCCGCAGGCGGGTGAAGGAGTAATTCAGTTAAAACCTGGACTTATCCAGTACAGGGAACCTCATCTCAACGAGATAGAAGGCACCGTAGAATACCGCACTGAAAAATGTGGTTCCGAGGAGATCATTCATGAAGAATGAGAATCCATTGGTGGTATCGCGGAAGAACACAAGACCTGCTGCATAACATTCAACAAGCCCGGCAACCGTTTGAGGATAGTAAGGACTGGCCAGCCATGATGAAAAGTTCGTTATCAGGAAAAAGATAACGGCAGAGGATAAGGAGGCCAGTACGACAGATCCTACGGAGATTTTTTTCCGGATCGACATACCAATAAGAACCGTGATGGCAAAACCCAGGTAGACAGCAGGCATGTTGGCGTGCAGTCCTATAACGAGATCGCTTATGAACATCGCGGCGATCGGAATGGCGAAAGCATATTGCTTTCTGTCGAAATAGGTACCGGCAAAAAGTGCCATGGCTGCAATCGGCGTAAAGTTTGGCCAATGCGGCAGCAGCCTTAAAAGGGCTGCAACAAGAATAACTGAAAAAACAATGATAAATCTAGGATTGATAGATTTATATTTCATTAATATATTAGGATTAGTATGACACAAAAATAGTAAATCATTTTAATAAAAGTCAAGTAACCTTGAAAATAGTTTTTTATTTTTGGAGAACAATCAATAAACCAGTGTTTTAAAATGAGATATACTGCTGCATTAATATCATTGATGACCTGTTTTGTAATGGGAGCCTGTATGCCAACAAGGGAAAAAGCCGATCTAATCATCACCAACGGAGTCATTTACACTGCCGATTCGCTGAATTCACAGACTGAAGCGATGGCCGTCAGGGATGGAAAAATACTGGCTACCGGTAAATCGGGCGGGATATCTGCACATTATCAGGCGCCTCAGACCATTGATCTGAAAGGAAAATCACTTTTCCCGGGGTTTATCGACGCCCATTGTCACTTCCTTGGATATGCGCTCGCGATGCAGTATGTCGACCTGAACGGTGCGTCCTCATTTGAGGAGGTCCTTGCGCGGTTGCAGAAGCAGGGTGTGGTCAGCGGAACAAAGTGGCTGGTCGGCAGGGGCTGGGACCAGAATTTGTGGACATCCAGGGAATTCCCGGATAATGAAAAGCTTGATAAATTGTTCCCGCATACACCGGTGATGCTGATCAGGGTTGACGGGCACGTGGTCCTTGCAAACCGTGAGGCGCTTGCACTTGCCGGGATCGGCACAAAATACAGTTTCGGTGACGGTCAGGTTGCGTTTCGGAACGGGAAGATGACGGGAATCCTGAGCGAAACGGCTGCCGACCTCATGCGGGCTGCGGTTCCCCGACCTGCTGGTCGTGCCCTGGCTGCCCTGGTAGAGCAGGCGCAGCAAAATTGCTTTGCCGTCGGCCTTACCTGCTTGAGCGACGCAGGACTTGAATACAGCCAGGTGATGGAGGTGGATTCTTTGCAGAAAAGCGGGCTTTTGAAAATGCAGGTTTATGCCATGCTTGCCCCTACAACGGAGAACCTTCTCCGGTTGGTCAGGAAAGGAACCTATGTAACAGAAAACCTGGTCGTCAGGTCCATCAAGATATATGCAGACGGTAGTCTTGGCAGCAGGACGGCCCGTTTGAAATCCCCCTACACCGACGACCCCTCCACATCGGGGATCATGGTCACCTCCCGTGATTCCGTCCTGCAGTTGTGCCGGCTGGCGCTTGAACATGGCTACCAGGTTAACACGCATTGCATCGGGGATTCGGCCGCAAGCATGATCCTGAATATCTATGCCGCCCTGCTGAAGGGGAAAAATGACCTGCGATGGCGGATTGAGCATGCCCAGGTGGTCGATCCTGCGGATGTGCATTTTTTTGGCGATTATTCCGTGATCCCTTCGGTACAGGCAACACACGCCACATCGGACATGAAATGGGCGGGCAGCAGGTTGGGCCCCTGCCGGGTGAAAGGCGCCTATGCCTATAAAACACTGATGGACCAGAATGGCTGGATTGCCAATGGAACCGATTTCCCCATCGAGAACATCTCCCCGTTCCTGACCTTTTATGCGGCGGTTTCACGCCAGGATGCAGCAGGTTTTCCTGCAGGCGGGTTCCAGCCGGAAAATTCACTCTCACGCGGTGAAGCCCTCCACTCCATAACCCTGTGGGCAGCACGGGCCGGTTTTCTTGAAAAGAGAAAGGGGAGCCTGGAGGCAGGAAAGGATGCCGATTTTGTCATCACCGACCGCGATATCATGCAAGTACCTGTTGGCCATGTTCCGGAGACCAGGGTTTTAAGTACCTATATCAAGGGCCTTGAGGTTTTTAAACAATAAAAGAAAGGTGGTATAGAAAAATCATGAAATATTCCCGTTTTTCTCGCGGTTATCGATAAACTTAATGGGTTTGCGGGATGTCTCGGGGAATTGCATCTGTTGAATGGTACTCTCGGATGAGAAGGTGATGAGGGGCGCCACCCTGAGTTTCGCCCTGAAATGGTCCTTGATGTCTTTTTCCTTTTCCTCCCCGATCCCTTTGCCGCTCAGGTGGATGAGAATTTCATCCGTGCCGATCTGGTTTGTATACACCTCCACGATGTAATTGGAGACGTAATCGATGTTATCGAGGATGTCGTAAAGTGCAGGGGGAAACAGGGTGGTCCCCTTGTATTTGATCATCTGGTTTTTACGGCCTACCAGCGGACCCAGCCTGATGGTATTCCGGCCGCAGGCGCAGGGTTCGGTATAATGAAAGCAGATATCGCCGGTTTTAAACCGCAGCAGGGGCATTCCTTCGACTCCCAGCGTCGTCACGGTGACTTCCCCGGGTTCACCCGGCCCGACCGGATGGTTCCGGTCGTCGAGGAATTCAACAATAATGAGTTCCGGATGGTGGTGACCGCCGGTTCCCTCGCTGCATTCGGTGAAGGAGGTTCCCATTTCGGTTGAAGCATAGGTTGAGTAAAGCTTCAATGGCCATTTTTCCATGATCTTCCTGCCCAGGGTGTTCAGGGAAAGATCCATTTTACGCAACGGTTCCCCGATGCAGATGGCATTTTTTATGCTGCTGTTCAGGTAATCGATGCCATGTTGTTCGGCGTATTCGATGATCTTCAGGATAAAGGAAGGAACGGCAATGATCGAGTTGGGCCTGATCCGCTGGATGGTATCCCACTGGAGTTCGGGAATCCCGTTTCCGACCCTGACGACGCTTGCCCCCAGCATCCTGATCCCGAGAAAATATGCCAGCCCGGCCATGAACCTCCGGTCGATGGTGGTCATCAGCTGGTAAACATCGTCCCGGCTGCCGCCGGCACAGACAAATGAAATGGCTTCGTTGTAAGCAAGCCGGTCAAGATCCCTGTTGGTCATCGCAAAGGTGACCGGGTCTCCCAGGGTTCCGGATGTGGTGATGTAATCGATGATCATGTTGCGGGGCACACAGAGGAAATCATCGTTGCGCTGCTGGAGGTCGTCCTTCGTGGTTACAGGAATCCTGACCAGGTCGGAGACTGTGCGAATCTCCTGTATGTCAATGGAATGTTTCAGGAACATTTCCCTGTAAAAGGGGGAGTGTGCCGCCAGGTATTCCAGGGCGGAACGCAGGCGCATCTCCTGGAAGGCTGCAATCTTCAAGGGAGTTTCCTTCTCTATGTCCGGGAAAAAGTTATCAATCATAGCGCAGCAGGATTGGAAGGTTTAAAAGAAAAGCCCAGCCATGATCCTGACGGAATTTGTTTCAATGGCTTAAAGAACTGGTTTCCTGCGCGCGCAGGAGACTTGGCATAATGCACGAAATGCACAGGATTGCATGCAGGAGTTTTTTCATTGCGCCGGGCGATTTATGGTAAGATTTATTTCAAAGATATAAAATTTCAGAACAGTAATGAAGGCCCATTAGCAACCGCCGCAACCGGAAAGGTCATTCCCGGTTGTTCGCAATGAACGTTGCAATGCTGTTGACCGACCGCACAACTTCGCGGGCTAATGACTGGTCGGTTATGCGCGTTCCGTATGTTCGCTGTATGGCCATGATGATTTCGATGGCATCGACCGAATCGAGGGACAGGGTATTGTTGCCCCCGAACAGGGGAATTTCGTAATCGACTGTTGCGGGATCCACGTCCGTGATGCCAAGGGTTTCAATGATCAGGTTTATTATTTCTATTTTTAATTCGTCGGTTGGGTTTTTCATCTTGTCTTTTTTGGTCCTGTTTATTTGATTGCCACGGAGAGATTTTTGAAAAAACGCTCCTCTGCCTCTGCCCGGTCATAGATCATTTCGCTGAGCAGCTTAAGTTTATCGGGACCAAGGTCCCGGTTTTTCCCGATTCTGGCCGAGAAAAGGGAAATTTCCCTCCAGCCGTCGCCGATCTTCATCAGCTCTTCGGAAAGTTCTTTGAGTTCAGGTTTTTGTACGATTGCAGCAGCCTGTTGCAGGAAAGTCGCGTAAATATACCGAAACCCGGCACCGCCTGTTCCCTGGTCCTCCAACAAAATGTTGATTTTCATAATTTCATGCGAGAGGTGCTCTGTATCACGCGCAAAAGAGGGCCATTCCACCACTTTTTTCGCAAACAGGCGTATGCCCCTGATCCCAAGGAAGGGCATCGGGAGCCTGAGCATGTAAAAACAGGCTTTTTTGATCCCTTTTACGATGGCAGCCTGGTAGTCAATGTCGGCCGGAACACGGTCGAGGTGGAAAATAAAGCCTTTGGGCGACATGTTCCCGCCCGCAAACCGGCCCTTTTCAAGTGACGACGCATCGAGTTCAACCATCGCGGGAAAATATGAATCACTGATGGCGTAATGGTTTCCATCTTTTCCGACGACCACCAGGTAATGCACGTTGATATGCACGCGCTCCCATGAGGGAACATAATCCATATAGAAAAAATCAACCTGGACGCCGGTCGGTATTTTCCGGATCAGCAGGTCATCCAGCTGGATCTGCCCTTTAACCGGGTCCCTGAATTCGTATGTCCTGAACTTTACACCGAGTCGATTTTCAATGTTGTTGCGTATCTGGCCGGGCTTGTTGCGCATGATGAAGGTGGGAAACGAAAATGCCTTCGTTTTGTGAAAATAGCCGAAGAAGATCCCGCCTGAAATGCCAAAGACCAGGGGTTCGGTGATCTCCAGGCCCCCATGGTTGAGCAGGGCTGTAACCGTTCCTGATTCGCAATGGGCAGCCATTTTGTGATGGTAGTTCTCCATGGTCATTATTTTCTTTCCTCAATTTTAGTCAGAACCACAAATGGGTTCGCCGTTGGTTCATGAATAACGGAGATGTGCCCGGCACTGTTTTCCAGGATCAGGTTTGATTCATAATTGCCGTTGATGCCGACAAGGACGACCTGTAGGAGGTTTGCCACCCCGATGTTAAACACGGCCGCATAGCGCTGCAGTTCATTTGTGGTGACGGACCCGAATTTTTGAGGGGTCAGTTGTTTTCTTACCCTTGATTTCCTGATCCCCGCCCTGGCAGACAGTTCCGAAAGGGTAAGGTCTTCCAGCACCATGAAATATTTCAGTGGGCTGATGGAATTCGCTGTGAGCTGTTCACGCAGTCCGATCTCCAGGTTCCGGCGTTTTAACTTATAATCGTCCAGGTAGTTGGCTGAAATAAAAGAGCCAGTCTGCATGGGGCCGTATTTTCCATCGTCCTTCTCCACATATAGGATCATCTGTTGTTCCGGATAATCTACGTAACCTTCTTTTTCTTTCATCGGTTATTCGAAATTAATGAATATCCTCCTACTTCCGTTTTGCAAAAATAGCAATGCTGATGATTAATGCAAAAATAAAGAACAGGCACAATAAAATCGTATTTGGCAGGATGCTCAGGATATTCCCTTCGCGGATGAACAGGTTCAGGTAGTTATCGATCCCCCAGCGAATGGGAGAGAGGTAGCTCAGGTACTGGATGAATGCCGGCATGATGTGTATGGGGAGGAAGGTCCCGCTCACCACGCCAAGCAGGACGACCATCACCGACCCGAAAAGGGCGGCCTGGCTGTGGGTGGTCGCCGCGGCTCCCACCAGGATCCCGAAACCGATGGCAGCCAGCGAAGCGGCAATGGTAGCAACAGCGATGGCGAAATACTGGTGCCCGATTTGCAATTGAGGCATACCGCAGAAAGTGGGGAATACCCACGTACCGATGGACAACATCAGCATGAACTGGAGCAGGCATACAGCAAGGTATGCCAGCGCCTTGCCGCCGAGGACGGCAGTAAGTTTAACCGGCAGCGATCGCAGGCGCATGAAACTTCCCTCGTTTTTTTCGGTGATCAGGCTGCCGGCTAGCGGGATGACGATAAAAAACATGGCGAAAAGGATGAACCCGGGAACATTGTTTTGTATCACGTTGGGCTTCAGTGTGGACAATTCTTTTAGGGCATACGTTTCCTTTACCTGCGGGAGTTTTTGAAGGGCCTGTGCCACCATTCCCCTGATCACCGGTCGCATGTTTTCGGGAAGCCGGTCAAAGATGCCGTTCATGGCCTCTTTCGACTGGGTTCCCTTGATAATATAGGTCATTGCGTTGATCACCGATGTTTTGTAAGATTCCTGGAGGGTTGGATCAACAAGCAGGGTAATGGCGGAATCACCGCGGCCAATGATGACCCCGAATTTGAAATCGCCAAGGCCGATCAGTCTCCTGGCCTGCGGCAGCGTTACGATGGCATTGCCGATCACCTTCACGGGTTGAACAAACCCGGAGGAGTCGAAATTTGCAAGTAGTTTTTTTGAAAACGGGCTGCCCGATTCATCAACGAAGAGGATCCTGGTACGGGAGTTCTGGCTTTTCAGCGCATTTTCCTGGGCAAGGGTCACCACGAAGATCAGCAGGATGGGCATCATAAAGAGGATGATCAATCCCGGGATGTCCCTGAACAGTAATAAAAATTCCTTCCTGATGATAAACCAGAGTTTTCGCATCAGGCAAAAGTAAAAAGATTTAGCTGATTTTCCTTGCTTCAATGAGACTGATCGGGGCGATGGTGTGAATAATCCTGGTCAGCGACAATCCCGATTGCTCAAGCAGGCTTTTGTATTCCATGGCAGTACGCTCTTTTCCACCCTGCAGGGTGGCCATCATCTGGATATCGAGCAATTTTGAAAGGGAGGGGCCATCCCCTTCGGGCACCACCATTTCGATGATGAGGAGCCTGCCTTCAGGATTCATTGCCTCCCCGATTTTTGCCAGGATTCGCAATGATTCATCATCGCCCCAGTTATGAATAATGTTTTTCAGGAGATAAAGATCTGCCGGTCCGGGGATTTCACTGAAAAAGTTACCGGGAACGACGCTCGTCCTATCCGAGGCATGCAAACCGGCGATCATGGCAGGTGCCTTGACCAGTGCATCGGCTGTATCAAAAAGGAGGCCCCGGCAGGAGGGGTTAAACTTCAGGATGCTGGCAAGAAGAAAACCTTCACCGCCCCCGATGTCGGCGATTACCGGGAAGCCGGAGAAATGATAGGCATTCAGGATGGGAGCCAGGCCCAGGTCGGACAAATTGGTCATGGACCTGTCGAACAGGTCATATTCTTCGGGATGGTCTTTGAGGAAGTCGTAGATCATGCTGCCGTATTTGTCGCTGAAAGCATCTTTCCCGCTCATCACGGCATATTCGAGGTTGCTCATCAGGTTCCAGTTGACCGGTCCCAGGTGGTGCAGGATCATAAAGCGCAGCGACCCGGGCCCTTCAACCAGCGCCTTCGACATCCCGTTCAGCGCATACCGGCCGTCGCGGTGCTGCCTGAAGACCCCCTGGCTTGCCAGTGCGCGCATGATGCGTGCAATGTTCACCGGATCGGCTTGCAGCCTCTCCGCGATGGCGGCTGCGGTCAGGGGCCTTTCAAGGAGGATGGTCGCGATGTCAAGTTTTGCGGCTACGTAAAGGGATGGCAGCATCCATAAATGCTGGAATTGTTCATACAGGACCACATTCCCGGGGAACATGTTCCTGTTGAGGCGTAGTAAAAACGAACGGAACGAGTTCAGTATCCTGATGAACCAGTAAGGAGGGAGTTTCTGAAGGGGAGCATCATGCATCATGATCTCGTTAGTCTGTGCCGGGAAACAGGTTTTGAATTACCTGACCGGGAGATTTTTCAGTTGAAGTTCAAACTTTTCAAGTTCTGCGATCAGCCAGGTCTTTTTCTCCCGGAGGTTCAGCTTTACGTTGGAAAACAAATCCTTGTAATATTCGATCCCCTTACCGAGATTTTCATGGAAGGTGTTGAAATATTCCTGCTGTTTTTCGGTAAAAGGACGGGTGGTTTCATCCAGCTTGTTTTTCAGGTAATCGATGTAAATGTTCAACTCCTTGATAAACATGTTGGGCCGGTCCTTACGCTTGATCACGTTGGTTTTCCCATAGATGTGGTCCACCATCTCCTTGAGGGTCATTACTTCGGAGAAGTAGGCCATGTTCGGACCCGGGCAGACCGAGACCCCTGGTTTTTCAACCCTGACATCCAGGTGGTTGACCAGTAAGGCGGAGGTTCCAAGCCCGACACAGATACAATCCTTATCGACAATCCTTGCAATTTCAAGCCTGGTTTCTTCTTCGCTCAACCCACTTGCATTCACCTCGGCGATTTTTAATTTCTGGTATTTCCTGGAGGCGGTGCACAAGGTAGGTTCGCCAAACTCATTGCTGAGTGCGGCATATTTCTTCGGGCAGGGGTTCCCGGGGGTATTCTGACTGATATAAGCCTGTTTTTCAATGTCCTTGGTATTTCCGCGAACATTGTTGAACGGGATGCCCAGCGGACTGATATCACTCAGAAAGAGATCCTCTTCCTTTGCTCTGCAGAGGAGATCCAGGGTATAATCATCCACATTGACTACTTCGGGGACCAGCAGGAAGGGAGTGCCCCAGCCAACAGAATCAAGCTGGTAATGGTCGGCCAGGAACTGGTGTTCTTCGGCTGTACCAACACCACCCTGGGCAGTAACCTGAATTTCAAGTGGTTCGACGGGGCATGAACGGTTTTTAGCCTTTAGTGCGGTTTGGAGTAAGGAAAATGTCTGCCTGATCAGGTCCTCACGGTTCCTGTTGAATTCTTCCAGCACAGGGCCCAGGAGAAATCCGTTGGTGGGAAAGGCATGACCTCCGCAGTTCAATCCCGATTCGATGCGGTATTCGCTTACCCACAACCCCTTTTTTGCAAGATATTTTCCCTGGATGAGGGCCGACCTGAAATCGCTCACCTTGAGTGTGATTTTTTTCCTGAGCTTGAAATCATTACCCGGGTAAAAAGCATCGAATGTTTCAAGGTAATTGTATAACCGGGGACTCATTCCGGCCGAGAGTACCACCGAGGAGGTGAGGTCGCTGTTAACAAATCCGCGCAGGGCGGCATGTCCGTCATTATACTCGATAGGAAGTTTCTCATTGTTGCGGTAATTCTCCTTATCCACCTTGGTCATGATGTTCACGTCAATGCTGCCCATTGACAGGTTGTCGTGGATCCATTCACGCACGTCCAGTTTATCCCAGTCCTGTTTGAGTTGTTCAAACTTCTGTTTCAGGACTGAGGAATCCTGGAGCAACTCGATATACCGGGAAAATTCGCTGCTTTTCTGATCGTAGGTAGCTTTCAGTTCCTCGAACTTTGACCGTGCAATCTTGTCGACCATATTCAGATATGCCGTAATCCTTTTAGCCCTGAAATCATCGATTTTGTCGGAGATGGCCTGAAAGGGGAGATCAAATTTCTGGCTGTAAAACTCCCGTAATTTTTCCATGAGGATATCATCGAGCAGTGAGATTACGGATGATATGCCAAGGTGGGCGACCTTAACAGGCGTATCGATCGAATATCCAATCCCGAGAACAGGAATATGGAAAGAATGCGGGTTGATTTTTGTCATTTTGAGGGATAAAAGAATGCAAAGATACTGTTTATTTACCTATATTATTCATTCATCAAGGAATCAACCTCTTCCGCTGTTAACCTGGTCCATTTTGCTATGGTAAGAACCTGTTCGCCGGGCAGGAAGTTCACCAGGTCGAAGGTCTCTCCGTAAAAGTCCAGTTTGCTCCCGAGATCGGGAGTGTGCTCAATGAAAATGAACTCGCCCGGGGGGCAGTTCAGCTCATGAAGGAGCTGCGTTGCCAGCGGGGCGCACCATTCGGTTACCGGGGTGCCGGGGTTTTGCCTGTAAATCTCGGTCACGATCACCAGTGTCTTGCCATCCTTCCTTTTTATGATTTTCAACCCGCACCTGGACGGACTTTCCCATTGTCCTAAGTAATTGTAATAATGGTCCATGTATTTGTCGAAGTCGGGATTTGTCTCCATAGAAAAGCAAATTGTATTTGGCAAGTTTGTAAAATGGCAGTTTATACTGATCAGGCCGGTTTTGGAACTTCTTTTCCGAAACTCTGGTTTGCCAGGTCACGGCGGCGCGGGGTATAGGTCCCGTCCTCAAGTTCGCGGGAGGTTACACGGCTGATCAGGTTGAACATTTTTTTCGTCTGGGGCTCATCGTGGTAAAAGGTATCCCAGGCATACTGGAAAAGCTCCGCCAGCCTTTCGGGCGACATATGTTTCGGCTTGTAGACGACCTTACCCGCATTGTAGTGGTTCCAGTCGGTATCAAAGATCCTGCCCTGTTTGAGGAGGTCGCTGTATGCCTTGGTATGGGGGAACGGGGCCAGGACGGTAAATTCAGCCAGGTCGAGCTCGATCTCAAGAAGGAAATCGATGAGGCGCTTGATATCATCCTCGGTCTGGTTGTCTAGACCCAGGAGGATGGTGCCTTCAACCGCAATGCCGTACTGATGGTATTGCTTAATGCGATTCTTTATATAATCAGATGTATCAAACACAGCCTGATATACATACCATGCTCCAGCCTGTGCGGCCAGGTCGAGGACGTCGTCCTTGTCCTCGATGGTATGGCTGACCCATTTTTTCTTTAGCGGGATCATGGCTTTGAATAGTTCCTTCTCCCATTTGGTATCAAGGGCCAGCGAATTGTCAACGATGAAAAGCCTGTTGTTATCCATTTGTGACAGCTCTTCAACCACCTTTTCAATCGGGCGCGGGCGGAATCCCCGGCCCCCGAGGTATCTTACCGCGCAGGGATAACAATCGTAGATGCATCCGCGGGAAGCGTGAAAAAGATCGACCATCCGGAACCCCTTGTGATAGTACATGTCCTTGTTCAGGATGTCCCGCCTGGCGGGACCGATGAGCCCCATCTCGGGAGGTTTGCTGATGTAATTGTAGATTTTCTTGAGATCGTTGTTGTGGAAATCCTTGAAAACCTGGTCAAGACGTCCTTCCACCTCGCCCAGGAATACTGAATCAGCGTGAAGCATGGTCTCTTCGGCATGGAGCATTGTTGAGATTCCGCCGAAAATGACCTTCTTTCCGAGCTTCCTGTACTGGTCGGCAATTTCCCAGCCGCGCTTGACCTGCGTGGTGAGCATCATTGAAATCCCTACGAAATCGGGATCATCATCAATGACGAGGGGTTCGACGTTTTCATCGGTGAAGTCGATGGTCACACTTTCAGGTATTTCGGCAGCCATGACAACCGGTCCGTGGGGAGGCAGGTTGAAGATGGTCTGCCCTTCCAGTTTTTCCCATCTGGGATATATCAGTTTAAATTTCATGCTCGTTTGTTTTTACACACCCGGCGGGGTGGTTTACCCTGCCGGGATGATGTGAATCCTGATTTTACGGTTTCGCGGGATAACCCTTGAAAATCCCCTGTAATCCGCTGCCATCGCCGCGGTCCGCCGGTGAGGAAAAGTGTTTGTACACCTTTACTGTACCTTCATCATTTATTGGATCAGGAGCCCGGACTCCACGTGGGACAATCCGGTTCGGTCACCCTTGCCTTGAACTGCAATGCGGCAAAGATATAAATTTTTTAATACAGGTAATAAACAGCATATGAAACGAAGTGCCGGGAGGTTGAACAGTTGACCTGAAAAGAGGCCAAAAGGCTGGACCGGTCAGGCGTTTTTGATTTTTTTCAAGAGGTATTCCAACCCGGTGATTTCACCGCAGGTGGCAACCGCCCCGATCGTGACGCCCGGTAGGCCATGCAGGTTCGTGTTTTGCCCGGTGAAATAGAAGCCCGGGACCTTTGTCCGCGGCATCACGCTGGTAAGCATCGGCTCATGGAAATTTTTCTGAATCCCGTAGAGCGAACCTTCGGGGTCGCCGGTATAGTCGCGGTATGTAAGCGGTGTGGAGATTTCCATACCGCTGATGGCATTCTTTAGTCCGGTGAACCTCCTGAAGACGAGTTGCAGCAGGCGTTCCGCCTTCTGCTGCCTGAAATCAAGATATGCTGCACCTCTGTCCCCGCTTGAGGTATGATGCCATGGTTCTGTTTCATCGTATTGCATGTAGGTCAGGATGGTGGCCGTTTCTGCGAATTCCTGGCCGGGCTGCGTGCATCCGGTGGTAAGCAGGAACATGCCGGGCCATTGCTCACCGCGGAAACCAGTCTCATTCCACGGATCATGTGTTTCGTGGAAATAGTAATTGTAATTAGGGTAGGGGAACAGGCCCGGCTTCAGCGAAAGATAGAGAATGAAGGAGGAAACGGTGTTTTTCAGACCGGTGATCCGCCTCTCATAAGCCGGACGAATGATTTCAGTGGGCATCATTGACAATGTTGCGGCGGGGTGAATCCCCGAAATCACGCGGTCGGCCATGAAAATTTCTCCGGAGGCGGTCGAAAGGGTGAAAATGTCATTTGACCTGCTGATGGCGGTAACATGCTGCCGTGTATGAATGGTTCCTCCAGCCTGTTGGATCTTCTGAACCAGCAGGTCGGCGATCCGGGTGCTTCCGCCAATGAACCGGAATGCACCGGAGATAAAGGAATGGCTGATCAAAGCGGTCATGTGCAGCGGTGTGACGGGATCTCCGCCGAACAGGTAGTTGTTGCCGGCCAGGACTGAAGACAAGGGAATCCCTCCCGATGAATACATGATCCGTGAAAAACCGTTCAGGAATTCAACCGCGCTCTGACCGGTATAGTGGTGCTCCTTGTGCCCGTCGGGTAATTCGAGGTTGTAGAGCGGGAAGGCATTCACCACTTCCCTGATCCTGGTCGTATACTTTGTAAGACTATCAAACCCCCCGGGGAAGAATGGAAGCAGTTGCCTGATGAAGTTGTCAAAGCCCTGTGCAAGAGGGAATTCACCTCCCGGGAACCCGATGATATCGAACCCGTCGCTGTCGAGCTGCTGCAATTGAAGTGCTTCCATCAGTCCGAAATATTTCCAATACCGGTGGAGGGTCTGGCCCGGGCCCAGGGAACCGGTATAGTGAACGCCGGTTTCAAAGGTATGGCCACCCCGCCTGAAGGTCTGGAGGTTCCCCCCGTACCGGGATTGTTTCTCAAGAATACAGACACTGAAACCCTCCCTGCTCAGGAT
This sequence comes from uncultured Bacteroidales bacterium, assembly GCA_903845055.1. GTDB lineage: Bacteria > Bacteroidota > Bacteroidia > Bacteroidales > FEN-979 > CAIVAT01. The sequence goes on from CAIMWF010000149.1 coordinate 15,904, forward strand.
GTTCCCGCAAAGCAGTCCTCCAAGTCCGGAGCCGATGATAACCACGTCGAATTTATGCATGTAGCCGGGAGGATGCGTTAGGTATCATGTGTCATTAAAGTAGCAAAATAAAGGGAAGCAGGGTTATGCACCGTTTCCCGGGTTCTTTCTGAAAATGCTCAGGATGAGATATGTAACAGGTCCCATTACCAGCGCAAGCGACAAGCCGAGCAAAACGCTGCCTAAAAGATACTGGATGATATTTTCCCTGATCCATTGCAGCCCTGATCCCGGCATGTAATGAATGTTCGTGGTATTGACTCCCATTGCCCATCCTCCGATCAGGTAACTCAGGAAGATGACGAAGGGCAGCATGGGAGGCAGGCTGATGTTCGAAACCGAAACTGCGACGAACTTGTTCAGCTTCAGCAAATGTGCCAGTCCGAGGGTCGTTACGATCTGCCAGCCCCAGATCGGGGTGACCCCGATAAAAAGACCCAGTGAGACGGAAAGGGATAGTTTGATATTTGAATCTCCACTGTTGAGTATGTATTCCCGGACGAATTCACGCACTGATTTTTTCCGCAATCCCCTGAAAAAGGAGAGGGGCCTGACCCACAGCAGGGCCATGAACACCAGGATGCTGTTGGCGATGCTTACCCGCGTGAAATCCCTGAATTTGCGGAAATGGGAAACGCGGTTCTCCTTCGGCGCATAATAGACCTTTACGGGGACTGAAAGTACATTCACCCCGCGCCAGGCAAGCCTGACGAGAATTTCGACCTCGTATTCGTATTTTTTCGAGACGACCCACCTGATTTCCCTGATCCTGTCGAGGGGGTATAGCCTGTAACCGGTCTGAACGTCGAGAACCGTGATACCGGTTTCGATCTTGAACCAGAATATTGAAAATTTGTGCCCGAAACTGCTGGTTCCCGGCACCTCTTCCTGCGACATATCGCGTGCCCCAAGGATCATGGAATCGGGTTGTTTTCCGGCAAGCTCAAGAAACCGCGGAAGGTCCTGCGGAAAATGCTGCCCGTCGCTGTCAATGGTGATCGCGTAACGGTATCCCTGCCTGATGGCATACTCAAATCCCTTTCTCAGGGCCCAGCCTTTACCGGTATTAACCGGGATGGTTATTTTATGTACCTGCGGGATATCCCGTAAAATGGTTTTGGTGTTGTCGGTTGACCCGTCGTCGACCACGATCACGTCGGCTGTGTATTCAAGCACGCCCGAAATAACCTCCCTGAGCGCATGGTCATTGTTATAGGTCGGGATGATGATGCAGCAGCGAAGTTCCGTAAATTTCTCTCGCAACAGTGTAAGGTCAACCATAGGGAATTGCAATCGGTTTGCATTTTTTGAAGGAACAAATATAGCCAATTCATCGAGACGGGCGGGACTGTGATTTCATGGAAATGATTAATTTTGTCCCATGAAGATTTTACTGATCAACCCGCCACGGTCGCCCGAAAACAGCATCCTGAAATATGCACCGGAAAATGCCAGGCATTTCATTCATAAAAAGCTGATCGGTCCGCCCCTGGGGCTGCTGACGATTGCGGCGTCGGTGAAGGACCATGATGTCACTGTTTTTGATACCAAGGGTGAGTATGACCTCGACCCTGCAGCCCCGGCGCTTGATATCCTGGTCGAATCCCTTTTGAAAAGGATTCAGCCTGACCTGGTAGGGGTCACGGTCATCACTTCCGAGTTTGATTTCAGTATTGAAATTCTCCGGACAGCAAAAAAATTCAATCCGGACATCCTGACCATCGCGGGGGGATTGCATGCCACCCTGTGTCCGGGCGATTTTACCGATGC
>CAIMWF010000150.1 GCA_903845055.1 uncultured Bacteroidales bacterium
AGGGTTGCGGCTCCTGCGTGGCGGTCTGCCGAAGCATGGCCATCAACCTGGCCGGGTTTACCGATCCTCAAATCATTAACGAGATAGTTTCAATCTAATGGAAGCAGAAGTAAAAGATCAACTTGTCAGCATTGAAAAGCCCGGACTGATTGCCCCCCCCAACTGGGAACCGGTGATCATGGGCATTCTCTGCAACTGGTGTTCCTATGCCGGGTCAGACCTCACGGGAACCTCCCGGATTCAGTATCCCCCAAACATCCGCATCATCCGCGTGCCCTGTTCGTCGCGCGTTGACCCGTGGTTCCTGATCAAATCGCTTCAAACCACGGCCGACGGCGTGCTTGTTTCGGGGTGCCACCCCGGCGACTGCCATTACATCAGCGGAAACTATTACGCCCGCCGCCGCTTCCTTGTAACGAAAAAGTTGCTCAACTTCGTGGGTTACCACGAAAACAGGGTGCAATTCTCATGGGTATCGGCAGCCGAAGGCCCCAAGTTTGCCAAAGTGGTTGCCAAGGTGACCGACGACATCAAAAAACTCGGACCGCTCCATTTGTATAAAAAAGAAAATTTCGAAAAGAAATGAACTACACGAAACAGATCCAGGAGATCGCGGCAAAACTGTTTGCGGAGGATAAGATCGATGTATTTGTCGGATACCGCATGAATGGTTTTGATGACAACCAGGTCCCGGTGCTGATCACCGGCGTAAACGAAATTCCCAAACTGGTGTTCACCGACAAGTCGGTGTTCAACCTTGTGAATTACCTTAAACCCGACCATACCCGTCGCAAAAGAGTGGGCCTGGTGGTGAAGGGTTGCGACAGCCGCTCCCTGAACCTGATGCTTACCGAAAGCCAGGTGAAGCGTGAAAACCTTTATGTGGTCGGAATTGCCTGCGAAGGGGTGACCGACGATGCAGGGCAGAAGATGCAGAACTGCACCGACTGCATGGTTCCCGATGCCGTGGTGTTTGATGAAATGCTGGGAACTCCGTCGGGGTCGCAGCCCGCTGCCTACAAGGCGAATGCCGATGTGACCGCCCTGGCTGCCATGCCCTTGCCCGAACGTGCCGCCTACTTCGAGGAGGTGTTCGCGAACTGCATCCGCTGCAATGCCTGCCGCCATTCCTGCCCTTTGTGCTACTGCGCAAAGTGCTGCATCGACCAGGAGACCTCCACCCTGTACAACGGTGCCAACACCACTTCGGCTGCCTTCCATGCCCTGATGACCTGGTCGCTTCACCTTGCCGGACGGTGCGTCGACTGCCGCAACTGTGAAAAGGCCTGCCCGAGCCACCTTCCGCTGCACCTGCTGCACAAGCAGAATGAAAGTGTGATCTATGAGAATTTCCAGGAGCACCTGGCCGGCGTAATTTCGGAAGACCGGGGTGCATTCTACAAATACAGTCTGAAAGATCCCGATGATTTTATCATGTAATCCGATTCAAAACCTATGAGCTTTTCAACCTTTGTTACCGATAAAGCCGGCCTGCAAAAATTTTACGAAGCCATCCTGGCCAACAATGAAACCTATGCCCCGGTTGAGAAATTCGGAAAATTTGATTATAAACGCGTAACGAACCTTTCGGAATGCGATCCGGCGTCACCCATCGCAAAGACCCTGAGCATGAAGCCTCTTTTCTTCCCGCGGTCGGCCAAGGTGATGAAATATGTGGCCACCAGTTCAGGAACCGATGTCAGCGAAGTGGATGAAGATCCCCTGGCAAACAAACGCGTTGTGCTGGGAGTAAAACATTGCGACGCCCGCAGCCTGCAGGTGCTCGACAAGGTTTACAACTGGGATTACATCGACACAGATTACCAGAAACGGCGAATGAACACCGTCATCATATCCACACGTTGCGACAAAGCCGACACCCATTGCTTCTGTACTTCCCTTGATTATGATGTTGAAAACCTGGATGCCCTGGACGTGCGGGTCGTCAACGGATCCGGAGATAAAATTTTCATCAGCGCCAGGACCGCAAAAGGGGAGGAGTTTCTTTCCGAACCCGTTTCTGGTCACATGTCACGTATTACCGACGAGGTAGCCGGGCCTGAAATGAAGAACCAATATGCAGCATTTGCCGGTTCGTTCCGCCTGAAAATGGATTATAAGGAGGTGAACGCCAGGCTATCGAAGATCTTCGACACCCCTGAGTTTGAAAATGTTTCGGGGAACTGTGTCAGCTGCAATACCTGTGCCTTTGTATGCCCCACCTGCCATTGCTTCAAAATCTCAGACGAGAAGGTCAAAGATACCGGCGTCAGGTATAAAAGCTACGATTCGTGCAATAACGGGTACTTTACCCTCATGGCAGGAGGTCACAACCCCCGCCCGGCGAAATACCGCCGCTGGAGGCAGCGCGCCATGCATAAATTCGTCTATTACAAGGAACGCTTTGGCGAAAATCTCTGTGTGGGCTGTGGCAAATGCACCATTTCCTGCCCCGTGAACATCAGCATCTTCGAGGTAGTGAACCAGGTTTCTGTTTCAATGCAGGAATAAATTAATGCAGGAATGCAGGAATGCAGGAATAATATTTTCGCTATTTCGCTACCTCGCTACCTCGCTATTTCATCAATATAGTAAAGATTCATATGGAAAAGCTTCTAGTTCCTACCATTTGCAAAGTTGACAAGGTCATCCAGGAAACCCCCGACATCCGCACCTATCGCCTGAAGTTCAGGGATGAAGGCCTGATGGAGCAATTCACCTTTTTGCCCGGGCAGTTTGTAGAGTTTTCATTGCTGGGCTCAGGGGAATGTACTTTCTGCATCGCCTCCTCTGCTACCCGCAAGGGCTATTTCGACTGTTCCATCAAAAAAGCCGGGGTTGTTACGGCCGACATTCACACCAATATTGAAGAAGGCGACGAAGTCGGCATCCGCGGGCCCTTTGGAAACTGGTTCCCGCTTGATGACATCAAAGGAAAGAACCTGCTCTTCGTGGGCGGCGGGATCGGCCTGGCCCCGTTGCGTTCGCTCATCCAGTTCTGCATCGACAACCGCGGCGATTACAAGGATTTCACCATCCTTTATGGCGCCCGCACCTCTGCCGACCTTTGCTACAAGGATGAGATCAAAGAGTGGCAGGATAACAAAAGCCTCAGGGTCGTACTGACGATTGATAAACCCGAAGAAACCTGGAACGACAATGTAGGTGTGGTGCCGAAGATCCTGGAAGAGGTGGTAAAACCGGTAATCGAAAACACCAGCGTGATCACCTGCGGCCCGCCGATCATGATCAAATACACCATCCAGTCGCTCCTGAAGCTCGGTTTTGCCGATAAAGACATCATTACCACCCTGGAGATGAAAATGCAGTGCGGCCTTGGAAAATGCGGCCGCTGCAACATCGGGTCGACCTATGTTTGCAAAGACGGTCCCGTCTTCACGAATGAGCAGCTGAAGAGTCTGCCCGACGAGTTTTAGTAAACTTTCCTTACAGTCGACCGCCTTCCACAGTGGTTCCCGGCCAGATGCCGGACCCGGCGTTTTATTATCCCGGCGCCTGATGAACCCATGCCCCGGAATTACCTGATTACCAGTTTCCTGACTTGATGAAAATTTTCACCGGCCCCGATACGATGGTTATCCACACCGGTCATCAACCATTCGGAATCGTAAAAGATGCTTTCAGAATTTCCCGCCGGAACATCGGTCCACGAGAAACATGCTTTATTTTTCTGGAGGTTGACATCCACCGAGGGTTGGCCGTTCCTGGTCATGGCGGTATCCTGTTCGCGGTAATTCCCCCTGTCGGTCGTATTATCCAGGTTGACGGCATTTTTGACGATGGACTTTACCTGGTAATTATCATTGGTAGCATATGTCAGGATACTCTTCCGGGTGGGTTGTATCCGTCAGTATAAAAAATCCGTATATTTGAAGTATGAAAAAATTTTCAAAGCAGATTTTGATCCTGGCCTGGATCATCCTGGTAAGCCCGTTGGGCAGCTATGCCCAGAACATGTCGGAAAAAGCGATTGAAAAAGCCCGGACCCACCATGAGGTCCCCGATAACCCTTACCGCCCGCCTTCTGCCAACCAGTTGAGATCACCCGCACACACGGAACGGAGCTCAGGTTACTTTACCAAACAGGTCAATGTTGATGCCAATGGTCAGAATATTGTGGGCGATGCCGCCAACGAACCTTCCATTGCAGTCGATCCCAAAAATCCAAATCACATCGTCATCGGCTGGAGGCAGTTTGACAATGTGACCAGCAATTTCAGGCAGGCAGGGTATGGTTACTCTTCCGATGGTGGACAGCACTGGACCTTCCCGGGTGTGATCGACCCCGGGGTTTTCCGTTCCGACCCCGTGCTGGATGTGGATACCTCAGGAGTCTTTTATTATAATTCGCTTACGGCAAACGCCAATCTATACACCTGTAAAGTTTATAAAAGCACCAACGGGGGGGCGACCTGGGACCAGGGGACCGATGCCCACGGCGGTGACAAGCAGTGGATGGTCATCGACCGGAGCGGCCACCAGGGCACCGGGAATATCTATGCCTACTGGACCCAGTATTACAGTTCGTGCCAGCCGGGTTTCCTCACCCGTTCAACCAATGCCGGCGCCAGCTACGATGACTGCCAGTGGGTGGATAACGATCCTTTCTGGGGCACCCTGACGGTGGGCCCTGAAGGGGAACTGTATGTTTGCGGGGCATGGAGTTCCGACGGCATCCTCGTGGCAAAATCAACCAACGCGCAGGTGGTGGGCTCAGCCATCGTCTGGGATATCAACAATTACGCCAATATGGACGGCAACCTCGTTTCACAGTCGCCGATTAACCCGGTGGGCATCATGGGACAGGCCAATGTTGACGTTGACCGGTCGAACGGGCCAGGCCGCGGGAATGTTTATGTGCTGGCTGCGGTAAAACGGATTTCCAACACCGACCCGGGAGATGTGATGTTTGCAAGAAGTACCGACGGCTTTCTGACCTTCGACCCGCCGGTCAGGATAAACAGCGATGTAAGCACGACAAACTACCAGTGGCTTGCAACCATGTCGGTGGCTCCAAACGGGCGCATCGACGTGGCCTGGCTCGACACCCGCGATGCTCCCGCCGGCAGTTTCCTGTCGGCCCTTTATTACAGCTATTCCGTTGACCAGGGAGTGACCTGGTCGGCCAATGAAAAGCTGTCCGACCTGTTCGATCCTTCTGTAGGTTACCCGCAGCAGTCAAAAATGGGTGATTATTTTGACATGATGTCCGACAATACAGGCGCCCACCTTGCATGGAGCAATACCCTGAACGGGGAGGAGGATGTTTATTATACCCACATCATTCCGAACATCGTCGGGATAAACGGGGATCCCGGACTGCAAAAAATGGCCCTTTCGTGCTCCCCGAATCCCTTCAGCGACCATACAACGGTCAGTTATACAGTAAACGAGGAGAACGTGGTTAAGGTGGTACTCTGCAACATTTACGGGAGTGAGATCCGGACGCTTGTGGACAGGAAAGAGGCAGCCGGGAACTACCGGGTCAATTTTTCCGATCGTGATCTGCCCGCCGGTTTTTACCTGTGCAGGATATCAGCAGGCAGCCATGTCGAAACAACCCGCCTTGTAAAGCTGAACAGCAATTAAACCTTCGGCAGGAACTTTTCAAACCCCGGCGCATAGCTCCTTGGGTCGAATTCAATGGCTGCATAGACCGCAACGCCATGAATGACGTAGGGGTCGTTTGCCATGACATCCAGCGCTTCAGGCTTTCCGGGAAGGTTCATCAGGATAAACCCGCCGGTTCGCGGAATCTGAGGCCCGGAACAGATGCATATCCCGGTTGTATAGAGATCCTTAAGAAAAGCACGATGGGCTGGCAGATGTTTATCAACCTCTTCGAGGGGTTTCAGGTATACAGAATGTAATGCGATCATAATGTTTTATTTGCAACAATCGGGTCAGTTTATTCGGGCAGGGTCCCTGCATCATCCTGTTTCCGTAATTGATAGAGTTTCCAGAGCCCGTAGGAGGCACCAAGCACCAGAAGCACCGACGTGCCGTTGTCAATGGGGGCGCCAACAGGGGTTCCACCCCCGGTACCTCCCGGATCGGGGGGAGGAAGGTTATCAAGGGGAGGGTCGGCCAGAAGGCTGAACAACGGAACTAACAGGAAGAAAAGGATCGTCGTGAGTTTGAGAAAATATCGTTTCATTACCGTAGCTGATTATTGCTTGTTAAGAAATACTTTGCCTGTCACAAATACCCGGTCGGTCTGCACCTTTACAACGTAAAAACCGCTGGTAACTCCAGGGAGGTATTTGTTTAACAGGATGTTCTCGAGGACCCCGCTGAAAACCTCCCGGCCCGAAAGGTCGTAGATGGAAACCGTACCGCGGAGGTCGCCCGGTTTGAGATGTTTTACATATACAATATCCTCCCACGAATAGATCTGCAGCTCATCGCCCTGGCGGCTGGTGATTCCCGTGGACGAATTGGCGAAGTGCAGCAGGAAGCGGTTGGGATCTTCCCCTGCGACATAGTTAAAGTCGTATGCCGGGTTCGCAATCAGGTTCTGGGTGAAATTTTCTTTAAGGTCTTCCAGGTAGATCTGGGTGGATGGGTTGAAACTTTCCATATTGCTGGCCGTGATGCGGTAAACCCCCGATAATCCGCAGCTGTAACCCAACGGCACCACCTGGTTTGAACCGGTCCACGGCAGCCAGTTAAAGGAGGCAAGGATATCTCCCGGCAGGGTGCTGTAAAGGTTGGGAGCCTGCTGGATGCCCATCAACTTTAAGGCATCGTAGTCGGGATCGAAACCGGCGGTGGCATCACTGCTGAAGACTACATGCGCCTCATCATCGATGCCATTGGCAGTTGCGGTAAGGATGAGTTTATCGGGGGTTGTATTGGTCGCGATAGTTTTATTATAGACGCTTGTGTAGTGCACCCGTGCGGCATTGGTGAAAGCCAGGGAGCCGGTTCCGCCGTTCGTTGTAACATGCACGAAAAATCCCTGCTCGGGGTTGATGAACCTGTTTACACTATTTCCATTGTTGTTGGTAGTGCTGTCAACAGCGCTATATTGAAGGTATTGTTGACCATTCCAGGTATACTTATATGCATCAATCCCGGTCTTTGTAAGCCCGGCCGATAACCAGTTAATACTGCTTGGGTAAGGATTTCCGGCAAAGTTCCAGCCGTCGTAGTTCCCGGCGACATTGGTGCTGGTGAGGGTCGGGGTTGTCAGATTCCCGGTGTTCAGCGACCCGGTTACCGCCACCGTGGCGTTGGAGCCATTGGCATGAACCGAATAGCCCCACATGGGGTTCAGCGGTGTGCTCACCTGGATGATCTCTTTGAATGCGTAGGTCGTTTCATCGAACCACCGCATGAAGAGGCCGGTAAAGGGTTGGGCGATGGCAGATGTTACTGGCAAACCATAGTAGTGCCAGTAAGTGTCATTCGGAAAATACCGTTCCACCTTGGCGGAGCCGCCGGTGTTGTAAGTGATGGTGCCATTGTC
>CAIMWF010000151.1 GCA_903845055.1 uncultured Bacteroidales bacterium
ATCTTTTGCAATCCTGCGATCGATAATTGATACTGCGATTAAAAATAATCTGAATCCTTTGCATTCTCTCTCCCAAATTAATGCCCTACATTTGTAGGGGGTGAATAGTTACGAAAAATTAAGTAAAAAGATTATTGGAACTGAAATAGAACCAAGGATTGAAATACATAAATGTGAAGCTACGAAAGTTGGAGTCACAGAACATGTGGATTTTATTTTACTTTTTTACATGATTCATGAGGTACAAGATCAGGAAAAACTTCTGGAAGATTTAAAATCGATTTTAAACCCCAGTGGTAGAATTTATATCATTGAGCCATTGATTCATGTTTCAAAAAAATCGTTTGAAACAATGAAAGTTAAAATCCAAAGAATGGGATTTGAAATTATAGCAAGCCCAAAGGTGTTTTTTAGCAGAACAGTCCTGTTAACACTTAAAAAATAAAACACACATCAAACTTAGGTGTCCCGTTACCGGGTTCGCTGTGTGAAAGACTGAGGTGCACCGCGAACGCGAAACGTTAATTTTTCCTTAAACCTTCCCGCCGGCACAATAAACGACCGCGCAAATTGTTTTTAGTCTAAATAATCATTATGGAACGACTAAAACGGCGCCAGTTCTTCGGTGAGATTTTGTCGCTAAACAATAACAAGCCCGCCGGGGAGGAGGCCGATCCGGTCGCTGCCAGGTATGTGAACCATGAACTCCCGCAGGGACTTGAAAGGCCTGCCAGCGGCCTTAATCCATACAGCGGGACCTGGAGCAGGGCGGAGGTCATCCATTTGTTGCGCCGGACCGTTTTTGGGGTGACGCCCGGAGATATTCCGTCGCTGCTTGCCATGACACCCATACAGGCCGTGGATTTCCTCCTGAATAACATTCCTTCGGCTCCCTCCCCTCCTGTCAACAATTACAACACCTCCTCCTACACCGATCCCACAGGAGTCCTTCCCGGCGATCCATGGGTCAATGCACCCTATGGCGACGGAACGGTGAACGGGAAACGGGAAAACTCGTTCAAGTCATGGTGGCTGGGCCAGATGCTGAACCAGAACCTCAGCATCCTGGAAAAGATGGTCTTTTTCTGGCACAACCATTTTGCCACCGAGGTGGCAGGTGTCGGCGACGCCCGGTATTCATACCTGCACAACACCCTGCTGCGCTCCATGGCGTTGGGAAACTTTAAGACGCTGGTAAGGCAAATCACCACCGACCCGGCCATGCTCAAATACCTGAACGGCTATGTCAATACAAAAACCGCCCCCGATGAAAATTACGGCAGGGAACTGCAGGAACTGTTCACCATCGGCAAAGGGAACAACCCCAATTACACGGAAGACGACGTGAAGGCGGCCGCCCACCTGCTTACCGGCTGGCGCATCGACAGTGTCAACATCGTCTCCTGGTTTGATGCAACGAAACACGATACTGCCAACAAGCAATTCTCCCCGTTTTACGGAAACACCCTCATCACAGGCCAGGCTGGCAGCGCCGGGGCGGGTGAAACCGACCAGCTTATCGACATGATCTTCTCGAAACAGGAAGCCGCGTTGTTTATCTGCAGGAAAATTTACCGGTTCTTTGTTTACTACCTTATCGATGCGACGGTTGATGCCAATGTGATCCTGCCGCTCGCCCAGGTCCTCATCAGCAGCAACTTTGAAATTAAACCGGTTCTTTCGGCACTGCTGAAGAGCGAACACTTTTTCGATCCGCTGAGCAGGGGCTGCTACATCACCACGCCGCTTGACCACCTGGCGGGAACTTTCAAAACCTTCGGTGTGACCATCCCGTCATCCCTCCCCGTCGAAAAGACCTACGCCCTATGGAATTATGTCAGGGGATACGGCTCCGCCCTGGCCCTTGACCTCGGTGACCCGCCCAATGTTGCCGGGTACCCCGCCTTTTACCAGGAGCCCGGGTATTATGAAACCTGGATCAACTCCAGCACCCTGCCGAAACGCATGGCCTTCACCGATATGATGCTAAGCAGCGGGTTTTCGGCCGGAACCGGCACCACGGTCAAGATCGACGTACTGGCCTTCACCCTTCAATATGCCAATGCCGGGGATCCCGACCTGCTTGCCGGCTATTTCGTGGAACTTTTGCTGGGTTTGGGAGTATCCGCAAGCTGGCACGACTCCCTGAAAAGCATCCTCCTGTCGGGGCAAACGAACAACGCCTACTGGACGGATGCCTGGCTCGCCTATGTGGCCAATCCCACCCCGGCCAATATCAACATAGTAAAACCGCGGCTTACCAGTCTCCTGACTGAAATTACACGCCTGGCAGAGCGTCAGCTTTGCTGATAAAACCTTTGTGAAAAAATGAAACGCAGAAATTTTCTCAGAATAGGTTCGGCAGCCGGCATCGCCGTGGCCCTGGTCAATCACCTTCCTGTCAGGGTGTTTGCGTCAAATCCACTGCTGAGCCTGCTGAAAAACCAGTCACAGCAAAACGGACGTGTCATTGTGGTGATCCAGCTGAACGGGGGGAACGACGGACTGAATACGCTGATTCCCCTTGACCAGTACCCAGCCCTTTCTGCAGCCCGTTCCAACATCCTCATTCCGCAGAACAAGGTCCTGGGGATGGACGGAACCCTGCTCACCGGGCTCCATCCCTCCATGACCGGCATCAGGACCATGTTCAATTCGGGCATCGTCAACATCATCCAGGGGGTGAGTTACCCGAATCCGAACTTTTCTCATTTCAGGGCCACCGATATCTGGCTTACGGCATCCGATGCGAACCAGTACCTCGATTCAGGATGGCTGGGACGGTATCTGTCGGCCGATTACCCGGGCTTCCCGACCGGGTATCCGAATGCGACAAATCCTGATCCGCCGGCAATCCAGATCGGCACGGGAGTTTCCACGGCATTGCAGGGTCCGCAGGTATCCATGGGAATGGCCATTACCGATATTTCAACCTTCTATAACATCATCAACGGAACGGTTGATCCCTCCCCGTCTACACCGGCGGGTCACGAACTGACCTTTTTACGCTATATCGCCCAGCAGACCCAGCAGTACAATACCGCTATCAGGAATGCGGCGCAACAGGCCACCAACCTCTCCTCCCTCTATCCGTCGAACAATTCGCTCTCCGACCAGCTTAAAATTGTCGCACGGCTCATTGCAGGCGGGTTGGAAACGCCTGTATATTTTGTGAACCTCGGGGGCTTCGACACCCACTCCGCCCAGGTTGATGTTACCGATCATACGGCAGGCACCCACGCAAACCTGCTGAACAAATTATCGGAAGCGGTTTTTGCCTTCTTTGATGACTGCCGGCTGCTCAGCATCGACAAAAAGGTAGCCGCCATGACCTTCTCGGAATTCGGGCGCCGCATCATATCCAACGGTAGCAACGGAACCGATCACGGCACTGCCGAGCCGGTGTTTGTCTTCAGTCCCGGCGTGAACCCGGGCATCCTGGGCAACAACCCCGTGATCCCGGCCAACGCGACGGCCAGCAACAACCTGCCCATGGAATATGATTTCCGTTCGGTCTATGCCGCGGTGCTTGCCGACTGGTTCGGGATCGCCCCGGCTGAACTGAACACCATTCTCCTGCAGGATTTTCCTGTTCTTCCCGTTTTCAACAAAACCTGGGGGATCAATCCCGTTGCTCAAACCTCCGGAAACGGGATGCTGCAGAAAAATTACCCCAACCCTTTTTCCGACACCACCACCATCGTGTTCACGACCCCCGGCGGCATGACAACCCTTGAACTGTCGGACCTCAGCGGTCAGCCGGTAAGGGAACTGGTGAAACAGGCATACCCCGCCGGGACATTCCATCTCACCGTTGCCCGCGAGGGGCTTCCCGCGGGAACCTATATTTACAGCATCCGCTCCGGTTCGGCCCGCGCCAGCATGAAACTCGTCGTTGTGGATTAAAAGGAACTCCCCTCCTGCCCCAATAACAGTTGAAACCATCCATCTCCCGTATTTTCAGCGAATGCGGGAGGTGTTTTTTGCCCGGAGGGAAAATTCCCATGGTTTTTACCCGCGTATTCCGAAACCGGTAAAAAATGTGTGAATTTCCCCGCCGGTGCATATTCAATAAAACATTGCCCTTACACCGGCCCGTTCCACGGTTTGTCCGCCGCACGTGGTCCCATTCCGGTTGAAGCCAATGGCCAATGTCTCCTTCAAATAATGAATTTCACTGTGTTACGGTGACGGGGCACCCGCACCAACCAGCGGTATTCCCCTTTTGCAACGATTAAGTTCATCAAATAAGCATAGAATAATTCTAAATTTCGGTTTCTTGTTGAATCGATTGTGGATTTCCGTAAATTTCGATCGGATTTGCTTTATTATTAATTTGGATTCAATTCATATATGATTGTTTTTCTATATTTTATCAACCCTGAAAGTAAATTATTTTGCACGCCATTTATTTCAAAATGTTCTGTGATTAATAGGTTATTGAATTAATTGTTAATTTTATCACGTTGCTTTGTCCTGAATTCATTCACCCAACCATGAACCACCTGCCCAACCTGCTCATCGTCGACGATATCAAGGAGAACCTGGTCATCCTTGAAAACTTCATCCGTCATTCAGGGGTCCATATCCACAGCGCGTTGTCGGGGATGGAGGCCCTTGAAAAGACCCGCGGGATGGAACTTGCCCTGGCCATCATCGATGTCTGCATGCCCGAGATGGACGGCTACCAGGTGGCGCAGAAATTAAACGAGGAGCGCGGGGCCAACAAGGTGCCGATCATATTCCTCACCGCCCTGGATGCGGATGAACTGGAGATGCTGAAGGGTTATGACTCCGGCGCGGTGGATTACCTGCTGAAACCAGTGGACCACCACATCCTGATTTCCAAAATAGGTGTTTTCATCGACCTCTACAATCAAAAGAAAACCTTGCAGGAGACTGCAGCCGAGCTGAAAAGATCCACCGGGGAACTTGCCCGGCTGTCCGCCGACCTTAAAATCAGCGAGGAAAAATACCGGGGTTATATTGATCATGCGCCCGACGGGGTTTTCATAACCGATGAAACCGGGAAGTACATCGAAGTGAACGAGGCTGCCTGCCAGATTACCGGGTATACCAAGGAGGAACTGCTGCAGCTGTCGGTCATGGATCTCGTACCCGAAGCATCTTTGCCGGATGCCGGGGACCATTTCAGGAAGGTGGTCGAAACCGGCAGGGCCATCGCCGATGTGATGTTCATGCCCAAAACCGGCTCGGCTCACTGGTGGACGGTCAATGCCGTTAAACTGAACGACAAGAGGTTCATTGGCTTCACGCGCGACATCTCCAGCCGTAAAATGCTGGAGGAATCGCTGAGGACCTACCAGATCGAACTGGAAATGCAGAACGAGGAGCTTTCGCGGGCCAAGGAGGTGGCCGACACCGCTTCCGCCAAGTATACCGATCTCTATGAATTCGCACCTTCGGGCTATTTTACCCTTTCGGCCGACAAGCACATCCTCGAACTGAACCTCAGCGGCGCAAGAATGCTGGGCATTGACCGCTCAAGGGCTAAAAACACCCGGTTCACATCCTACCTTACCAGCGAAACCCGTCCTGTCTTCGATGCCTTTGCAGGCCGGATCGTCAAAGAAAGGACCAAGGCATCCTGCGAGGTTGAGACCGGCCACGGCAGCACTCCCCCGGTATGCCTGCACATTGAAGGAATGGTGATCGCAGGCGGGAACCAGTACCTGCTGAATGCAGCCGACATAACCGAACATAAAAAAACGGAGGAAATCCTCAAGGTGAGCCAGTCAAACCTGGCGGAGGCCCAGCGTATTGCCCGCCTGGGCAGCTGGGACCACGACCTGGTGGGGAATAACGTCTCCTGGTCGGATGAAATGTTCTGCGTGTACGACCTCAGCCCGGGCGAATTTGACGGGAACCCTTCCTCACTGGTCAGGGTTGTCCACCCGGAGGATGTTGAAATCTTTCTTAAAAGCGTTGACAACCACCTCACCACCGGCGATCCGCTGCTCGTCGAATACCGCATCATCCACAAGGACGGATCGGTGCACAACGTATTCAGCGAAGGCAGGATCATCCGCAGCATGACCGGAAAGCCGGTCAGGAGTGTCGGCATCGTCCAGGACATCACCGAAAGAAAAATCATGATCGAGCAGCAAACGGCGCTTCAGCAGATGCACCAGCTGTCGAAATACAATGAGAAGATCCGCGAGAACGAAAGAATGTCGATCGCGCGCGAGCTTCACGACGACCTCGGCCAGTCGCTTACCGCCGTCAAGATCGACCTGGGATTCATCCGGCAGGAGGTGACCAGCGCCGAGGTGGTGACCAAAATCAACAACCTCTCGGCCCTGGTGACCGACACCATCAAAACCGTGCAACGGCTTACCTCCCAGCTGCGGCCCGAGATCATCGATGACCTTGGCCTCACTGCCGGGATTGAATGGTATACGAAAGAATTTGCGCAAAGATGCGGTGTGGAGGTCGTTACCAGCCTGGTATCGGGGCTGACCATCTCCACCGGGGTCTCGCTGGTCATCTTCAGGATCATGCAGGAGTCGCTGACCAACATCGCCAGGCATTCCATGGCCACCCGGGTCGACATCGCCCTTCGCAAAACCGCGAATGTCATCAGTTTCACCATTGCCGACAATGGCGTCGGCATCCACGAGAAGGAGATACAGTCAAAGAAATCGTTCGGACTGCTCGGGATGAAGGAGCGCGCCGCCTCGCTGGGAGGCACCTTCGACATCCGCCGCCGCGCGGAGGGTGGGACTGTCATTACGTTCATTTTACCCCTGTTAAACAACGGAACCTATGAAAATTTTAATCTGTGATGATCACAAGATTGTCAGGGATGGCCTGAGGAAGATCCTCCAGCAATTGTCGGGATCGGTCTCGTTTACGGAAGCAGGCGACGGAAAAGAGGCAATGGCCCGTTTGAAAAAAGATGCCTGCGACATGGTTTTGCTCGATATTTCACTCCCCGACCGGAGCGGCCTTGATGTGCTCCAGTCGATCAAACTCAAATGGCCCTCGGTGAATGTGCTCATGCTCAGCATGCATCCCCAGGAACAGTATGCCATCAGGGCCCTCAAACTCGGGGCGTCGGGGTACCTCACCAAGGATGCCGCATCGGAAGAACTCCTGCTGGCGGTTAAAAAAGTGGCGGAAGGCGGCAAATACATTTCGCAATCGCTGGCCGAAGGGCTCGCCACCCACCTCGACAAGGACATCTTCCGGAACCGGCATGATAACCTCTCTGTACGTGAATTCGAGATCATGATCAAGCTTGCCAAGGGCGAAACGCTCCAGGAAATCGGGAACAGCCTGTGCATCTCCGGGAAAACGGTAAGCACCTACCGGACCCGGGTCGTGGAAAAAATGAAACTGAAAAAAAACACCGAATTCACCCGCTACTGCATTGAAAATCATCTTATCTAGATAATATCCCGTGCATCCCCGACGCGTGTTTCCAGTCCAGGGATGAGCAATATCCTACACGGGGTATGGCATTTTCCCTACACAATCTTATCATTTCCCTTACACGATTTCGTGACTCATGGTCCTACTTTTACGCAAAAGTAAAACCTTTGCGTAAGATGAGAGTATTGCTGGCAGATGATTCCGCACTGATCCTCGAAAGGCTCAGAACCATGGTTTCCCGGAACGACCGGGTTGAAATAGTTGGCGCAATGAGAAACGGGACCGACACCCTCCG
The DNA here is from genome assembly GCA_903845055.1 of uncultured Bacteroidales bacterium. Taxonomy (GTDB): domain Bacteria; phylum Bacteroidota; class Bacteroidia; order Bacteroidales; family FEN-979; genus CAIVAT01. The sequence continues at coordinate 7,691 of CAIMWF010000151.1, forward strand.
GGCCCTGAGAACCCTCAAGCCCGACCTGGCCATCGTCGATAACAAAATGCCCGGGCTGAGCGGCCTGGAGGTGCTGAACGAGATCAGGAAGGAGGATCGCCACCTCAAATTTATCCTGCTCACCTATTACGCCACCGATTACTACCGTCAGCTTGCAGAAGAGGCGGGGGTCGATTATTTTCTCTCCAAGGTCGACAATTTCGAGATGGTGGCGCAACTCATCAGTCAGATGACAGAGCAGGAAGAATTTAGGGGCAACCTCCCATGGGTTAGTTAACAACAACATCATAGGTAAAACAAATCATAGGTATTATGCGATCCATATCAACCAGTAATGCCACCGTGCAGGTGAATGAATTCGGAACAGGCAACCCCGGCAACGTGGAGGAAAAGATCACCCTGGTCATCCCGGGGATTTCCGACCTCTTTTGCATGAGCATCCGCTTCCTCGTGCAGGAAATCCGCGACATCCAGATCATCATGGTCGTGCCCGACTGCAGGCAGCTCCGCAAACTTCTCGACGCCAACAGCCGCTGCATCATCGTCACACAATATGCATGGCTGAAGAAATCCGGCAACGAAGAGGTCAGGGAACTCCTGGAATCGTACCCGAACCTGAAGATCCTGATGTATCTCAAACCCGAGGAATACGGACGTGCCGGGTCCCTTTACCAGGCCGGGATCCATGGCTTCTTCTCCGACAACATCATCCCCGAGGAGTTCCAGTATTGCATCACGCAGCTCTCGTCGGGCCAGAGTTTCTTCTCGCAGGATATCATCCCGCGGCTGTTGTCGCCCGAGCCCGAACGCGGACGGCAGTCCAGCGAGATCAACCTCACCTCCCGTGAGCACGAGATCCTGCAGCTGATCGTCGGCGGGCTTACCAACAAGGAGATCGCCTCCAGGCTTTGCCTCAGCCCGCGCACCGTCGAAGGCCACCGCGCCAACCTCATCCTCAAATTCGGTGTCCGCAACACCGCCGAACTGGTCTCCGAGTCGATGAACATGCTCGAACTTGCTTCATAACATCCACATTCATAACCATTTACTGAATTATTTTCCCTTCCTGGGAGATATTTAAATTAAAAATTACTTTTTAACAGGGAGCCGGCAGGCTCCTTTTTTTTGCCTCCTGCACTTGATATTTACGATTTACGAATGACGATTTACGATGTACGCGGTAGCCGGCCGGTTGCACCCGATTTTACCATTTTACCATTTTACCATTTTGCCATTTTACCATTTGCCCTTTGAATTTTCCTGCTGCCTTATTGCCTTATTGCCTTTCTAAAAGAAGGACCTCTCCCCGTTCATGACAGGACCTCTCCCTGTTCATAACAGGACCTCTCCCCGTTCATGACAGGACCTCTCCCCGTTCATGACAGGACCTCTCCCCGTTCATGACAGGACCTCTCCCCGTTCATGACAGGACCTCTCCCCG
>CAIMWF010000152.1 GCA_903845055.1 uncultured Bacteroidales bacterium
ACGTTGCTCCCCTGCATGTCGATGGTTAGGGGCGACTGGATGGCATACCGTTGCTGGTAGAGCGGGAGGTACTGGGCGTACATGCTTGCGGTGTTGCTGCCGCCGACGTAGTTCAGGGTGCCATCAAAAAAGGCGGTGGGATATCCTGTTATTCCGTAAAAACTCGTCCTGGCTGCTGCTTCAGGTGTGTTGAACGGGTCGCCCGAATTATAGCTGTGATATTCGATAACTGCCACCTGGCATCCGTTCTGGAGCAGATCATGGGCGCCCATGGCAGCTCCCGGGCAATACTGGCAGCCGGTTCCTGTGCCGATCTCCATAACTACCTGGTTTCGTTGAACCGCCTGAGAAAAAACCACTAAAAAAGCAAAAAATGCCACGAGGGTGAGTAAAGTTTTTTTCATGATACAAAGGGATTTTAGGGGACGTTTTTTAAAATATTGCCACAAATATAACAACAATAATGATTGTTAGGTTATTCCATGAAAATATTTATACCACATTTCATGCATCGGATTATCTTTATCTTTAGACGCATTACAAGAAAATATGACAGGAATAACGATTTTTATACGCTTCTCAGGTATATCAGGGGTTTTTTTATATTTTTGCTGTTAAATCACATACACATGTATTATTCGGGACAAGAAATCGCTGCAATTGCTGTCAGGATCGAAGAAAACGGCAATGATTTTTATACAGCCGCTGCTGAAGTGGTGGATGAGAGTACTGAAATAAAGGGGTTGTTTTACGACCTCGCCGAGAAGGAAATCCTGCACATCTCTATTTTCCAGAAGTTCGTGGAGAAGATTGAAGAGGAAGACTTTGATTTCGGCACCGAAGATGCCTCCGATTACATCAACCACATGGCCGAGTCGCACATTTTCGGCAAACCGGATGCAGGGAAACTGCTGGCGAAAACCATCACCACCCCTCGCCAGGCCCTTGAAATGGCTTATAAGTTCGAGAACGACAGTGTAGCCTTTTACACCGAGCTGCTGAAGTATACCCGAACCGAATCGAAGCACCTGGTGCAGCAGATCATCGACGAGGAGAAGGAACACGCCGCCGAGATCAAAAAGTTCATTTAGGTGAACTGAAAAGAATCTTTAACATTTTCCCTTTAGAGCAGGCCGATCAGCAGGAAGGGCGCCAGCCCGATGATGATGAGGGCCAGGGTCATGAAGGCCAGGTGCACCTTGTAGGCCCATTCCACTTTTAACGGTTCCCCGGCATTTTCCCTGAGGTACATGGCAATGATGGGCTTGAAATAATAGGTTATGCTGATGGCCGACCCTGCAATGGCGATGATGACCAGCCACACCATTCCCTTTTCAATCGCGGTGGTGAACAGGTAGTATTTTGCCATGAAACCTGCCAGCGGCGGTATTCCGGCCAGGGAGAGCATGGAAACCGTGAGGCAGAAGGCCTCGAGCGGGTTGGTCCTGCCGATGCCGTTCATCGAGCTGAAAAAATCGTTCCCGTGGGCTTCGCGCACCAGGATCAGGATCCCGAAGGCGCTGATGGTGGCTATGGAGTACGAAAGTGAATAAAGGAGCAGGGCATTGTCGGACATGGCCCCGAACGAGACAATGGCCAGGAGCATATACCCCGAATGGCTGATGCTCGAGTAAGCAAGCATGCGTTTGAGGTTGGGCTGGTATACGCCCGTGAAGTTCCCCAGCAGGATGGTAATGGCCGCCAGGATCCAGATGGTGGTCTCCCATACTCCGTGAATGCCGTTGAACGTATGGGTGAAAAAGCGGTACATCGCCACAATGGAGGCGGTTTTCACGACCGTGGCCATAAAGGCGGTGAGGAGGGTTGGGGTTCCCTCATACACGTCGGGAGCCCAGAAATGAAATGGAACGATGGCGATTTTGAAGGAGAGCCCGATGATCAGCAGGAAGAGCCCCGCCAGGAACATGGGAGGATAGGTGCCGGCGCAGGAGGCCACGAACAGCGAAATCCGGTGCAGGTCGAAGGAGCCGCTTGAACCATAGATGAGGGCGATACCGAAGAGCAGGAAGCCGGAAAGGAAGGATCCAAGCAGGAAATATTTGAGGGTGGCCTCGTTCGAAACGATCGCCTCCTTGTGGCTCCCGGCCAGTACATAAAGCGCGATGGAGAGGGTTTCGATCCCCAGGAAAAGCATGATCAGGTTGCCATAGGAGGTCATCATCACCGCCCCGGCCAGTGCGAAGATCATCACGCCGTAAATATCCTCGAGGGGTCGCTGCACTCCCCGGTAATAATGCGCCGCCAGGGAGAAGATCAGGAAAGTGGAGAAGATCAGCACGGTGCTGAAGGCCACGGCGGTGTTGTCGACGATAAGCATGCCGTTATACCAGGAGTGGAAGCTGTTCCAGTCCATGACCGTCAGGACCATGGAAATCACCAGCCCCGCAAGGATCAGCGGCAGCAGCCAGGTTTGTTTTTTCATGGCCCCCAGGAAGAGGACGAGGATGCCGAGGAGGGTGATGGAGGTTATTGTTGACATGGTTTGATTTTGAAACTATCGTGCGTAGCTGAGGATCGTCATCACATCCGGCAAGGCCGTGTCCAGGAAAAAACCCGGCGCGATCCCGATCCAGAAGATCATGATGATCAGCGGGATGAGGGCTGCCATTTCGACCCGGCTGAGGTCGCGAACCTCCGCGGTGATATCATTGGCCGGGCCCAGCATGGTGCGCTGGTACATCCACAGCATGTATACCGCGCTGAAGATGACCGTCACCCCGGCGATGGCCGAAAAAAGGGCCGAATATTCGAAGATCCCCAACAGCAGCAGGAATTCCCCGACAAAGCCGTTGGTAAGCGGCAGGGCGATGCTGCCAAGCAGGATGAGCATGAAAAAAATGGCCAGCCGCGGTGCTTTCAGCGCCAGGCCGCCCAGGTCGGTGATGTTGCGGGTTTTAGTGCGCTGTTCAACCAGGTCGATTACCAGGAACAACCCTACAATATTGATCCCATGTGAAACCATCTGGATCACCGCGCCCTGCATGGCATGGATGGTGAGTACCAGCACGCCGGCGGCGATCAGTCCCACGTGGGCGATGGAGGAGTAGGCCACGAGCCGCTTCATGTCTTTCTGCCTGAGGGCGATCACCGAGGCGTAAACGATCCCTGCGACAGCCAGCACCAGGGCTGCCGGTCCCCAGCGGTGAACGGCCACGTGGCAGATGGGGAGCATCCAGCGGATCATCCCGTAGATACCCATTTTGAGCATGATGCCGGCCAGGAGCATGCTCCCTGCAGCGGGTGATTCGGTATAGGTGTCGGGTTGCCAGGTATGAAAGGGGAACACGGGAATCTTGACGGCGAAGGCCACGAAGAAGGCCAGGAAGATCCAGGTTTGTTCACCCGGGGTCAGCACGGCGGCATAGAGATCCTGGATATCGTAGGAGTGTGGGAAGGGGGTGCTGAAATACAGGTAGATGAGGGCGACCAGCATCAGCAGGCTGCCTGCAAAGGTGTATATGAAAAATTTGAAGGTGATGCGGATCCGGTCATTGCCACCCCACACCGCGCAGATAAAATAGGCCGGGATCAGCGCCATCTCCCAGAAAATGTAGAACATCATCCCGTCGAATGCGGTAAACACCCCGACCAGCGCCATCTCCATGAAGAGCAACAGGCTGTAGAAGGTCGCCGGCCTGCGGTAGGTGTGACTGAAGGAGGACAGGATGATGATGGGGACCAGGAAGGTTGTTAGCGCAACCAGCAGCAGGCTGATGCCGTCCATGCCGAATTTCAGGCTGATGCCCATGTTGGTGAGCCAACCGGCCCGGAACAGGAGCTGGCAGTGGCAGGAGGTGCGGTACTGCACAAAGGCGGCCACCATGATGCCAAATTCAATCAATGCCCCGCCCAGGACAAAAAAGCGCAGGGCTTGCTCTTTTTTCAGCAGCAGGGTTGCCAGCGAGAGCGCCAGCGGGAACAGGATGAGGATTATCGTCAGCATCGTCAGATCAGGATATTAAAGAAGAGGATCAGGATGATCCCCAGGATCATTACAAACATGTAAAAACCGACATTCCCGGTTTGAATGTATCGTACGGTGTTGCCGGTGCGCACCACCAGGCTGCCCACCCCGTTCACGATGCGGTCGATGAAGCGGAGTTCGACAATTTCGTAGAAGAATTTCGACAACCACATGAGCGGTCGTACCACGACAAGCTGGTATAGTTCATCGATGTAAATTTTGTTCCTTCCCACCCTTTCAGCAAACGTTCGCGGGGCGTCGTCGGGCAGCAGTCCGCGGTGCTGCGCCGTATAACGTTTCCATGCCCATGCGGCCATGGCCAGCACCCCCGCGAGGGTTACGCCCATCAGCAACCACTGAGTGGCCGGCGGCAGGGGAGTGCCGTGCGCTGCCACTGAACCGGAAGCCGCGAAAACCGGTTCGAGAAAATATTCGAGGCCGGCATTGCCACCAAACAGGGCCGGGAGGTTGATAAGTCCCCCGAAGGTGGCCAGGATGGCCAGGATGACCAGGGGGATCGTCATCACGGCAGGGGATTCGTGCAGGTGAGCCCTTTTCGCCTCCGTTCCCCTGAAATCGCCCGAGAAGGTGAGAAAAAGCAGGCGAAACATATAAAAGGCGGTCATGAGGGAGCCTGCAACGGCAAACACCCAGAGGAGCGGGCTGTATTCGAAGGCCTTTGCAAGGATTTCGTCTTTGGAAAAGAAACCCGACAGCGGGGGGATCCCGGCAATCGCCACCGTGGCGGCCATGAAGGTCCGGTATGTTTTGGGCATGGCCTGTTTCAGCCCGCCCATTTTCCGGATGTCCTGTTCGCCTCCCAGCGCATGGATCACGCTCCCGGCCCCGAGAAAGAGCAGTGCCTTGAAAAAGGCATGGGTGGTGAGGTGGAACATCGCCCCGGTGAAGGCCCCTGCACTCAGCCCCACGAACATGTAGCCCAGCTGGCTGATGGTCGAATAGGCCAGGATCTTTTTGATGTCGTTCTGGAAGATGGCGATAAAGGCGGCAAGCAGTGCCGTTGCCAGCCCGGTGATGCCTATGACGGCCATGGTGGCGGGCGAAAGAATGTATAATATGTTTGAACGGGCCACCATGTAAATGCCGGCAGTGACCATGGTGGCGGCATGGATTAGCGCAGAAACCGGCGTTGGTCCTGCCATGGCATCGGGGAGCCAGGTATAGAGCGGGATCTGTGCGCTTTTCCCGGCGGCGCCTATGAAAAGCAGGAGGGTTATGCCGGCCAGAACCGGGTTTCCGGGGGTCATTCCCCTGGCATGGTCAAATACCACCTGGTAATCAAGGCTGTGGAAGGTGGTAAAGATCAGGAACATCCCCATCAGGAATCCAAGGTCGCCGATACGGTTCATGATGAAGGCCTTTTTTGCGGCATTGTTGAATTCGTGGTTTTTGAACCAGAAGCCGATGAGCAGGTACGAACAGAGCCCGACCCCTTCCCAGCCGATGAACATGACGGGATAGTTGGCTCCCATCACCAGCAGCAGCATCGAAAAGACAAAAAGGTTCATGTAGGAGAAAAAACGGTTGAAACCGGGGTCCTCCTTCATGTACCCGACCGAATAGACATGGATGACAAACCCTATACCGGTGACGATGAGCAGCATCAGGATGGAGAGGGGGTCGATAAGGAAGGCGAAGGGGATGTCGAGCGGGCCGATACGGATCCATGAGAAGAGCTGGTGAACCTGTGAAGCGGTGGAGGGGTGAAAACCGATAAAAAGGACAAGGGTTGATATTAAAGAGAGAAGGATCATCCCGGGGGCGAGCAGGGCCGTGACTTTCCGGGGAATCACCCGGATACCTGCCCCGAGAACCAGGAAACCCAGCAGGGGAAAAAGAGGGATCAGGAATACAATCGCGTTCATCATCATATCTTCAGAAAAATATTTTTATCAAAATTTCGCTATTTCGCCATGTCGCTATTTCGCTATCTGTTTTACCACTTCAGTTTATTCAGCACATCAATGTCAATCGAATGGGTCGTACGGTAGATCAGCACGACGATGGCAAGCCCGATGGCCACCTCGGCAGCGGCGACCACCATGATGAAAAATACAAAGATCTGCCCGGCCGGGTCGTTGGTATAGGCCGAAAAGGCCGCCAGCAGCAGGTTGATCGAATTGATCATCAGTTCAACCGACATGAGGATCAGCAAAGCATTGCGTTTGATCAGCACCCCGGTAACGCCGATACAAAAAAGGATCGAGCAGAAGACGAGGTAGTAGGATATCGGAATGGCGGATAGTGTGGACATATTGGGCTTTATTGAATATCGAATATTGAATACCGAATATTGAATATCGAATTACTTTTGCGTTTTACGTTTTTCTGAGGTCTGAATGCTCTTTACAAATATTGATATCAGTTCATTGCATTCCTGCAGTGCGATTGTCAACATATCAACGTTCTTTACCAGCGGTTTAATCTGAATGATCTTTAATGAAACCAGAGTTTCCCTCAGTTCTTTCAGACAAATTTTCATTTTATGAATAAAATCAGTGAGCGATTCCGCACTTTTTGCCTCTCCGTAATTCAAAGCCGGGGAACATGCCGACCTTACCACCTGTCCTCCCATATATCTTCCAAATACAGAATCAGTCAATGTTTCGGAAAGATTTGCAACCATCACCGCAAAATGGATCAGCCGTTCCTCCAAATCATATTTTCTCTCTTCACCCACTTCAGCTATTTATATTCCGTTCGACATTCGACATTCGATATTCAATATTCGATATTCATTTGTTAATTTGTTCTTTCTTCCCCAGCAAAACCGCACCGACCATGGCCGTGAGAAACAGCACCGACGAGAGTTCGAACGGGATCAGGTAATCGTGGTATAGGATCCTGCCAAGCTCCTTGACCAGCCCGATCTGGGTGGTCAGGGGGTCGTTGACCGTTTTAATGTCGTACCCGCGGAAAACGCCGATGAGGGTAAGCAGCAGCATGGCTCCGGCCATGATCGCCATGATCTTCACCCACAGGGGCTTCGGGGAGCGCTCGTCCTTGTTGAGGTTGAGCAGCATCACGGTGAAGAGGAAGAGCACCATGATGGCGCCTGCATAGACGATCACATGCACTACCGCCAGGAATTGCGCATTGAGCAGCACGTAATGACCGGCGATTGCGAAAAAGGTCAGGGTCAGGAACAGGACCGAATGGATCGGTTTTTTCGACACCAGCACCATCACCGCCGAGAAGAGGGCCATGACGGTGAGGAAGTAAAAAATGTATTGTGTAAACATGTTGGTTACCTGTTGTGTTTATATCTTTTATCCTTCTTAAACGCCAGCACCTCCGGCGTTTGCCGCTTCGAAACATCGATCCGTAGGGCGGGATCCAAAGGTTCAACCAGTTCTTCCTTGCCGTAAATGAACCGGTCGCGCTTGTAGTCGGAGTGAACGATCTCCTTTGTCAGGAAAATGGCCTCCTTCGGGCAGGCCTCCTCGCAGTCGCCGCAGAAGATGCAGCGCAGCATGTTGATCTCGTAAGCCACGGCATATTTTTCCTCGCGGTAGAGCCCTTCCTCCCCCGGTTTGCGTTCACCGGCCACCATGGTGATGGCTTCGGCGGGACAGGCTATCGCGCACAGCCCGCAGGCGGTGCAGCGTTCGCGTCCCTCGTCGTCGCGCTTCAGAACGTGTTTCCCGCGGTAAACTTCTGAGAACTCCCGGGTCACCTCGGGGTAATTCACGGTGGTTTTCCGCCTGAAGAGGTGGCCGAAGGTGATGCGCAACCCTCCCAGGATGGCGGGGATGTATATCCGTTCGAGGAAGGTCATTTTTTTATTCGAAACGACCCTGGACCGGTTGGTTAGTTTATCCATGTTTTTGTTAACTCAAAGTTCAAAATTCAAAACTCAAAACTGCAGATCAAAACTTAAAACAGGGAAGTTGCCGGCTATCCTCATAGTTTTGAACTTTGAATTGAAATTTTGAGTTTTGAGTGTTGATCTTTGCATTTATCAAATTATTTATTAAGCAGGATCACGATCCCGGTTATGACAACGTTTAAAATCGCCAGCGGAATCAGCGACTTCCAGCCGAGTTTCATCAGCTGGTCGTAGCGGAAGCGCGGCAGGGTCCAGCGAATCCACATGTAGATGAAGCCGAAAAAGGTGATCTTGGAAAACAGGACCATGAAGCTTACCAGCGCGAATGCGTTGGGCGACAAACCCAGCCTGTCGATGAAGGGGAAATGGTAGCCCCCCAGGAACAGGGTGGCCATGACCGCCCCGGAGATGAACATATTGATGTACTCGGCGAAGAGGTAAAAGCCAAGCTTCATGCTGCTGTATTCGGTATGGTAGCCGCCTACCAGTTCGGTTTCACATTCAGGAAGGTCGAAGGGCGAGCGGTTTGTCTCGGCGAAGGCGCAGATCAGGAAGATGAGGAACCCAAGGGGCTGGTACAGGATGTTCCAGTGGAACCCCTGCTGCTGGGCAACGATTTCGCGCATGCTCAGCGAACCGGTCATCATGACGATGGTGATGATGGAGAGGCTCATGGCCAGTTCATAGCTGATCATCTGCGATGAGGCCCTGACGGCGCCGAGCAACGCGTATTTGTTGTTGGAGGCCCACCCGCCGATCATGATGCCGTAAACCCCGATGGAAACGATGGCAAAGATGTAGAGAATCCCGATGTTGATGTCGGCCACCTGCAGAGGAACGGACTGGCCGTTGATCACCAGGTCGGGGCCCCAGGGGATGACGGCGCTGGTAAGCAGGGCGATGAACATGGTAAGCGACGGTCCGAGGATATAGAGGAATTTGTCGGCGGCATTGGGCATGAACTCCTCCTTGAAAAAGAGTTTGATGCCATCGGCCAGGGGCTGCAGCAGCCCCCATGGTCCGGCGCGGTTCGGGCCGTGGCGGTCCTGGAACCACCCGGCAACCTTGCGCTCGATCAGGGTGGAATACATGGCCACCAGCAGGCTCATGATGAGGATGAAGCTGGAAAGGAGGACTTTGTATGTAATTTGCTGAAGCATATCTTTGTTAACTCAAAATTTAAAATTCAAAACTCAAAACTGGTCCTCCATCTTGCCTGCAATAGGAAGAATTATCGATTGTTTCTTCATCCGTTCGTAATGGTTAGCCGAGATGACCGACTGCCGTTTGATGTGACGCGGCCCTTCGATAATCCAGTCGCCGGGATCCTTTTTCTCAAAGCGGCATTCGTTGCAGATAAAATCCTCCAGTTCCCCGTACTGGTCCTTGCGGCCGGTAACGCGGTAGATCTCTTCGCCGAACAGCCAGGCGGTCACCTTGCCGGCGCAGGCAGGGCAATCGCGGTGGGCGTTCATTGGCTTGAGGAACCACACACGGCTTTTGAAGCGGAAAGTTTTATCGGTGAGCGCACCTACGGGACAAACGTCGATCATGTTGCCCGAAAAATCATTGTCCACCGCCTGTTTGATCAGGGTGCCGATTTCGGAGACATCGCCCCGGTAAAGCACCCCGTGCACCCGCTTGCCGGTGATCTGGTCGGCGGCATAAACACAGCGGTAGCAAAGGATACAGCGGTTCATATGCAGTTTGATCTTGTCGCCGATATCGGTTGCCGGGAACTCGCGTCGTTCTTCCACGGTTTCAGTCTCCTCCATGCCGTAACCGAAACTCAGGTCCTGGAGGTCGCATTCGCCTGCCTGGTCGCATACCGGGCAATCGAGCGGGTGGTTGAGCAGGAGGAATTCGACGATGGCCTTGCGCGCCTCCACCACCTCGGGGGAGGTGAGGTTCTGTACCACCATCCCATCCTGGACCGGCGTGCTGCATGAGGCGACCAGCTTGGGAATGGGGCGTGGGTCTTTGGCTGATGATTGCGCAACCTTCACCAGGCATGTCCTGCATTTTCCGCCCGATCCCTTCAGTTTGGAGTAGTAGCACATGGCCGGGGGGACAACCTTCCCGCCGATCATGCGCGCCGCCTGCAGGATGGTGGTCCCGTCCTCAACGTCTATCGGTATGTTATCGATGGTTACTTTCAACATAATTCAAATTTCTGCATGCAAAAAAGGCAAAAACAAATCGAAAATATTTTACGGCAATGCACTGACCGGCAAGGCCCCATGGTTTATGTGTTTCACGGCTTCAGGATGTTCCACATGGAATTCAAACTCCCTGCGGAAATGACGGATGGCGCTGGCGACCGGCCAGGCGGCGGCGTCGCCAAGCGGGCAGATCGTGTTGCCTTCGATATTTTTGGAGATGCGCACCAGCAGGTCGATGTCGGAAAGTTTCCCCTGGCCGTGCTCGATCCTGAATAGTACTTTTTCCATCCAGCCCGTTCCCTCGCGGCAGGGCGAGCATTGGCCGCATGATTCGTGGCGGTAAAAATGGGCAAGGTTCCAGGTATTGCGCACAATGCACGCATCCTCGTCGAACACGATGAAGCCTCCCGATCCCAGCATGGTGCCGGTGGCGAAATCGCCGTCGGCGAGCGATTCGTAAGTCATCAGCCGCCGTTCTCCTTTTGCAGTGCTGAGCATGAGGTCGGCCGGCAGGATCGGGACGGAGGATCCTCCGGGGATTACCGCCTTCAGGTATTTATCGCCTTTGATCCCGCCGCAGTAAGCGGCGCCGTAAATAAAATCCTCCACGGGCAGCCCCATTTCAATTTCGTAGACCCCCGGTTTGTTGATATTCCCGCAGGCCGAGATCAGTTTTGTGCCGGTACTTTTGCCTTTTCCGAACTTTGCATATTCTTCGCCGCCCATGACGATGATCGGCCCGACCGCAGCAAGGGTTTCAACATTGTTGACCACCGTGGGACAGCCATAGAGACCTTTGAATGCCGGGAACGGCGGCTTGATGCGCGGGTTCCCGCGTTTTCCCTCAAGCGACTCGAGCAGCGCGGTCTCCTCGCCGCAGATATAGGCCCCGGCACCGGGATGCACGAAGATCTTCAGTGAATAATCGGTTCCGAGAATCCGTTCGCCCAGGAAACCATGGTCACGGGCCTCGAGGATGGCATGTTCGAGTATGCCAACCAGGTATTTGAACTCCCCGCGGATGTAAATGTAACAGGTGTTGACGCCCAGCGCGTAACTCGAAATGATGAGTCCCTCGATGAGCAGGTGCGGCAGGTGCTGCATCAGGTAACGGTCCTTGAAGGTGCCGGGTTCGCTTTCGTCGGCGTTGCATACAAGGTAGCGGGGCCTGTCGGTTTTACGGTCCAGAAAACTCCATTTCAATCCGGTCGGGAACCCGGCCCCCCCGCGGCCACGGAGCCCCGACTTGGTAACTTCGGTATTCACCATGGCAGGGGTCATCTCTTTCAGCGCCTTTTCAACGGATTTGTAGCCACCGGTTTCCCGGTAAACGTCGAATCCCCGGATGCCCGGAACATCAATATTGGCTAACAGAATTTTTCCACCCATGATGATCCGTCAGGTTTGTTGTTGTTAGCATTCTCTTTCAGTTCTTCAAGGATCCTGTCGACCCTCCCGGGTGTAAGGTGCTCGTAATAACCGGTATTGACCTGCATCACCGGGCCGGTCCCGCAAGAGCCGAGGCATTCCACCTCTTTCAGGGTAAAGAGACCGTCGGGGGTGGTCTCTCCCGGTTTGACGCGGAGGACCTCCTGCAGGTGTTCCATGATCTTTTCGCCTCCCGATATGGAGCAGGGCCCGGTACGGCAGACTTCTATCACATAATTGCCCATTTTATCAAGATAAAACATTGAATAAAAGGTAGCCACTTCGTACACTTCGATGGGCTCGATGCCCAGCAGGGTGGCCACATAATCCATTACATCGACCGAAAGGTATCCTCCCAATTCTTCCTGTGCAATGTGCAGGACCGGCAACAGGGCCGATTTCTGCTGACCTTCGGGATAACGTTGTATTAATTGCCGCACCTTCTGAAGCACTTCAGGGGTGAAGGCGACCATTCGACCTTCCGGGGCGAACTGGCGGTGATTGACGATATTATTTTGTTCCATCATTTTGTTCATTCAAAATTAAAACCCGCCAGCCGCTTGCGAAACACTTCGTTTTGAGATTTGAATTTTGATTTTTAAGTTTCTCATGCATCCAATTCTCCTGCAATTACGTTCATGCTGCTCATGGTGAGGATCGCATCCGACAACACGCCCCCGCGGATCATCTCCGGGTAGGCCTGGTAGTAGATAAAGCTCGGCCGGCGAAAATGCAGCCTGAAGGGGGTTCTCCCGCCATCGCTCACCAGGTAGAAGCCCAATTCGCCGTTGCCTCCCTCCACCGAATGGTATACCTCGCCAACAGGCACCGGTATTTCGCCCATCACGATCTTGAAATGCCAGATCAGCGCCTCCATTTTCGAATAGACCTCCTCCTTCGGCGGCAGGTAAAAATGCGGGACATCCACATGGAAGTCGCCTTCGGGCAGGTTGTCCAATGCATTCCTGACGAGTTTGATGCTTTCACGGAGTTCCTGCTGCCTTACGCAGAACCGGTCGTAGGTGTCGCCCTGGGTCCCGACGGGAATGATGAAATCAAAATCATCATAACTGCTGTAGGGGGTCGTCACACGTACATCGTAATCGATGCCGGCCGCCCTCAGGTTCGGGCCGGTAAAGCCATAATTGAGGGCCCGTTCGGCACTGATCGGGCCGACGCCGATGGTGCGGTCCATGAAGATGCGGTTGCGCACAAGAAGTTTTTCAAATTCATCCAGCACCTTCGGGATATGGTCGAGGAATGATTTTATCTTTTTAATGGCAAGTTTCGAAAAATCACGTTCGAATCCGCCGATACGCCCCATGTTGGTGGTAAGGCGGGCCCCGGAAACCTCTTCGTATATCTCGTAGACCCGTTCACGCTCCTGGAAAACATAGATGAACCCGGTAAGGGCTCCGCTATCGACGCCGATCACGCTGTTGCATACGAGATGGTCGGTAATGCGGGCCAGTTCCATCAGAATGATCCGCATGTAATCGACGCGTTTGGTGGTCTTTACCCCCAGCAGTTTTTCAACGGTCATGTGCCAGCCGATGTTGTTGATGGGAGATGAACAGTAGTTCATACGGTCGGTGAGCGGTGTCACCTGGTAATAGGGCCGGTGCTCGGCAATTTTTTCAAAGGCACGGTGAATGTACCCGATGGTCTGTTCGGCATCGATGATCTTTTCCCCGTCCATGGTCAGCACATTCTGGAAAATACCGTGCGTTGCCGGATGGGTGGGGCCAAGGTTGAGGGTGGTATAGTTGTTGTCTTCTGTCATTGTTATCGATATTCCGCAAGACCAATCCAACCCGGTCCTGACGTGATGGTTGCATTACCGGCCGAAAAACCGGTTGTCTTTATCTTCACGCGTGGGATCTTCAAGCGGGTACTCCTTGCGCAATGGAAAAAAATCCATGTATTCCACATTCAGGATTCGTTTCAGGTTGGGATGGCCGGTAAAGAGAATCCCGTAAAAGTCATAGGTTTCACGCTCCATCCAGTTCGCGGCTGAAAACAGGTCGGTGACCGTCGAAATGGATGGTTCGGCCTTTGTCACGAAGGTTTTGATGCGGATGCGGACATTCTCAACGAGATTATGCAGGTGGTAAACCACGCCCAGCGGCAAACCGCGGTCGGGATAGTGGATGCCGCAAAGGTCGGTAAGCATGGTAAAGCCAAGCACATCGTCCTCCTTCAGCAAACGGATCACTTCGTGGATGACCGGGTGCGACACTGTCACCGTAAGGATATCGGCCCCGGAATCCATTTTCAGGATATCCTGCCCGAATGTTTTATACAACCTGTCTATGATCAATGCGTTATCCATCTGACTTCCCGTTATTACCATTTTACCATTTTGCCATTTTATAGAAGTATCCCGTAGCTGGACAACAGTTCCTTGTACTCATCGGAGTAGCGCCTCCTCAGTGATTCGTTGCCAACGAGATCCTGGATCTTCATAAAGCCGTCGATGATCTGTTCGGGGCGCGGGGGGCAGCCGGGAACGTAGACATCCACGGGGACCACGCGATCGATGCCCTGCAGCACGCTGTAAGTGTCGAAGATCCCGCCGCTCGAGGCACAGGCACCAACGGCAAGCACCCACCGGGGCTCGGCCATCTGGATATAAACCTGCTGGATGACCGGTGCCATCTTCTTGGCAATGGTTCCCATGACCATCAGCAAGTCGGCCTGCCTCGGACTGAAACTCAGCCGTTCGGCACCAAACCGGCCGAGGTCGTAATGCGCACCCATGGTGGCCATGAACTCGATCCCGCAACATGAAGTGGCGAAAGGCAGGGGCCAGAGCGAATTTTTACGTGCCAGGCCGACCACCCTGTCGAAGGTTGTGGCAAAGATCCCCGGGGCACTGTAGCCTTCGGGCGGATCGACCTTGTTATATGTTTTTATGTTGTTTTCCATTATGTTTTTAATCTTCCCAGTTCAAGGCTCCTTTCTTAAAGATATACCAAAACCCAAACAGCAGAAAACTGAGGAACAACAGCATCTCCCAGAAACCATCCCACCCGAATTCCTTGAAGTTGATGGCCCAGGGATAAAAGAAGATGATCTCCACATCGAACAGCACGAAGAGAATCGCGATGAGAAAATACTTGACCGAAAAGGGAAAACGGGCATTTCCCTTCACCTCGATGCCACACTCAAAATTCTGATCTTTGCGGATGGTGTGAAACTTCTTTCGCTTGCCCCCGATATAATGCGTAGCCAGCATTGTAACCGCCACAAAACCAAACGCTACGACCGACTGGACCAGCACAGGGATATAATCTGACGGGATGAAATACCTCTCCATTATTTAGAATTATTCTTGACAAAGATAATATTTTTTTCAATTACGTTATAATCTTCACAAAGAATTAAACGGATAAAAGGGTTGCACATGATTGCCCTACGGCATCCCTTGCCGGGATTTTAAGGAAATCACTAATTTTGTTGTGAACCCCCTCACAATATGAAACACATTTTAATGGTCATCCTGTTGCTGTTTTCGGCCTTTTTCCCGAAGGCGCAGGAACAGCGCCATGGAGGAATCACCATGATCGGTGCCGGAGACGATAAGGCGACGATCCTGCACAAGGCCGCGCATGTTTCACCCTCACCACGCCAGGCACGCTGGCAGGAGTTGGAATTCACGGTCTTTTTCCATTTCGGTATGAACACCTTCACAGACCGCGAGTGGGGCATAAAGGGGACCAGCCCCGCCCTGTTCAATCCCACCGCACTCGATGCGGAACAATGGGTGAAAACTGCAAAAATGGCCGGGGCCCGGCTGGTGATCATGGTGGCGAAGCATCACGACGGATTCTGTCTCTGGCCCAGCAAATCTACAGACTATACCGTTAAAAACTCGCCCTGGAAGGGTGGAAAGGGTGATGTGGTCGCGGAGGTGGCCGCAGCCTGCAGGAAACAGGGGATGAAACTCGGGATCTATCTTTCGCCATGGGATATGAACTCATCTTTATACGGCACGGAAGCGTACAACGAATTTTTCAGAAACCAGTTGACCGAACTGCTTTCCGGATACGGGCCGGTGGAAGAAGTCTGGTTCGACGGTGCATGCGGGGAGGGACCCAACGGGGTACGACAGGTTTACGACTGGCTGAGGTATTACAGGGTGGTCCGCAAACTGCAACCGCAGGCGGTAATTGCGGTCATGGGCCCCGATGTGCGCTGGGTAGGCACCGAATCAGGGTACGGACGTGAGGCCGAATGGAGTGTTGTACCGGTCCCGGAAACCTGCCTGCGGGAACCGGGTTCCGGCGATGTTTTTCCCCCGCCCGGTGACCTGATGGCGGCGGACCTGGGGAGCCGTGAAAAGATCGGAAATGCCCGGGGATTGATGTGGTACCCGTCGGAGGTGGATGTCTCCATCCGGCCGGGTTGGTTCTATCACCATGACCAGGATACAGCCGTTAAGCGTCCGGAGGAACTGGTGGATATTTACTGCAGTTCAGTGGGCCGGAATTCAGTGCTCCTGCTCAACCTGCCGCCCGACCAGCGCGGACTTATCCACGAAAATGATGTGGCGGCCCTTCAAAAAATGAGATCCATCCTCGATGCCACCTTTGGCAACGACCTGGCAAAAAATGTCCCTGCTCTGCGGAACGATTCAATGATCCTTTTGAAACCAAACGGAAAAGTGACCTTCGACCGCGTCATGCTCCAGGAGAATTTCCGTCAGGGCCAGCGGGTGGAGTCGTTCGTAATTGAATACCTGGATGATGCAGGCTGGAAAGAACTGGCCCGCGGCACAACCATCGGGTACAAGCGGATCCTCCGCTTTCAGCCCATGAGGGCAAACCAAATCAGGCTCAGGATCACCTCTGCGCGGGATGTTCCTGAAATTACACATTTTGGCCTTTATAAGGCCCCGCAAGAGCCCTGAGATCAGCCCTGTTTTTTTGCCTTTTTCTCGAGCTTTTCCAGTTTCTTTTCCTTGGCCGTTTTGGCTGGGGCTTTCTTTACCTCTTTTTTGGCATCCTGACCTTTTGACATAATTTATTGGTTTTAAGGGTTTTCTTTTCAAAAAAACGACTATGATTGCCGGTGGATTGCTGGTCCGCACCGGGCATGATGGCCGTGTTAATCACAACGAACAAAGTTAAAAGAAATTTTATTGTTAACACAGTCCGGCTAAAGATAAGCCTGCTGCAGGCAGCTTCGTCAGAAAGCGGGTTGAACGAGGTCTCAGAGGATATTCAGCTGGTCGGTAACATCCTTCAGTATCCGCTCAAGATTTGCCAGTAGGGGTGCACATTTCTCCTCGCCGTCTCCCGGGAGTGTCAGATTCTCAACCTGAACGATGATTTCCGTGGCTTGTTTCACACCCAGTACCATGATGGAGGGTTTCATTTTGTGGAGAGTGAATTTGACCTTTGCAAAATCCTGGCTGCCGGGCAGTTCCCTGATCACCTGCAGGGCATATTCACCCTGTTCAATAAAGAGCCGGATCATTTCCTGAAAAAAACGGTCGTCCCCGGCTGCAATGGTGCGGAGTTCAGTCAGATCAAATAGTTTTTCCCGGTTCGCTTCCATGATGATGGTTTTTGCGTTGGATAATCGGTCGTTTTGAGAGAAAGTGCAGTATGTGAATGATTCAGATCTCGTCGTTTTGTTTTTTCCGGTAGAGGGTCGATTTACCCACGCCAAGTTTTTTCGCTACCAGCGGGATGTCGTTCTGGTATTTGTCGAGATATGAATTGATGATGATCCTTTTATGTTCTTCAAGGGTCATCTCTCCAAAATTAAGGAAGTCGCTGGGACGGGAGGTATGCGAATAGACAATGTCCTCGGGCATCAGCACCTTTCCGTTCGACATCACCACGGCGAGGTCGATGATCGCCTTCAGTTCGCGGATATTGCCGGGATATGAATAACGCAGCAATTTGTCACTGGCCTCGCTTGAAAACACCACCTGGTGCAGTTTGTTTTCCTTGCAGAACATGTCGGCAAAGTGTTTGGCCAGGATCAGGATGTCGTTCGTGCGTTCTCGCAGCGGGGGAAGGTGGACCGGCAGGCCGAGCAACCGGTAATAGAGATCCTCCCTGAATTTTCCCTTGGCGGCCTCCTCCTTGAGATCGCGGTGGGTGGCAACGATCAGCCGAAGGTCAAGCTGGATGGTCTCTTTTCCGCCGATCCTGACCAGCTCACGCTCCTGGATGACCCGGAGCAGTTTAGCCTGAAGTGAAATGTCCATATCGCCGATCTCGTCGAGGAATAGGGTTCCTTCATTCGCCTCTTCGAACCGGCCGGTTTTGCGTGTATCGGCTCCGGTAAAGGCTCCTTTTTCGTAACCGAACAACTCGCTTTCAAGCAGCTCTTTAGGAATGGCCGACATGTTCACGGCGATAAAAGGTTTTTTACGGCGTGCCGAATTGTAATGGATCGCCTTGGCCACCACCTCCTTGCCGGTCCCGGTTTCGCCGGTTACCGAAACGTTGATGTTGGTATTGCTTGCCTTTTCAATCAGCGAATAGATCGTCCTGATCGCCTGGCTGTTGCCGATGATGGTCTTTTCGAAATCGTACTTCCGCCCGACCTCCTCCTGGAGCATCTCCACCTGGTTTTTGAGGGCTCGTGTCTCGCGGATGCGGATAAGCACGTTCCAGAGGCGGGCGCGCGAGTCCTGTTCCTTGACAATATAATCATAGGCCCCGTCTTTTAAAAGGTCGAGGGCGGTCGAAACATCCTGCTGACCCGAAACAATGACCACCTGCGATTCGGGGCTGAACTGCCGGATCTTTTTAAGGACCATCGCGCCGTTCATGTCGGGCAGGGCGTAGTCAAGCGTGACGACATCAGGCTTTTTGTGGAGGTTGGCGATCAGCTCCTTCCCGGTCAGGAAGTGGGAGATTTCGTAGTCGGGATTCGACGACAGGTAGTGTTTCAGATATTCTCCGTAGAATTTATCATCCTCCACTATAAAAATTGAGAAGCTACTCATGGTTTCCGGAATTGGGATAAAATGGCCAGGCTGACAGTGATTCCCAAAAAGACAAAGATATGAAAAGGTTCCGGTCAGGAAACACAATTGCGAAATAATTAAGCATTGAATTGGGCTCTTTTTCGGGCAAGCGGCTGCTCAATGCTCGCAGAGCGCCAGGATGGCGTGATACAGGTTGTGGACTTCGTCCAGTTTTTTGGTGATCGTTTTATCGCCGGCCTTTTTGATGACCATCTGGTTGACGGATGCCGCCCCCTTTACGAGGTCGTCGATCGTTTTTTTAATCTCCGGCGTGTTAAAGGAGGCGGGGAACCTGCCTCCTTTCAGGGCCTTCGCCTTGGAAAGCAACTCACCGGAGCGCTCCCGCACGGGTTTCAGGTTTCCCTCTTCCGACGGGTGAAAGGTCTGGGAAATAATATCGTGGAAATCGTTGAGTTCAGTCCAGCCATCCTTCTCGATCCGTTTCAGCAGGGGATTGGCAAGGGCATCGGTGTAATTTTTATTGACCGCCTCCCAGTTGATGGCGCCGGTTACGGCCGAAAGGTAATCGCCGCGCTTGTTCTGGTATTTAAGGTAGTAGGCGTGTTCCCACACATCAATGGCCAGGATGGGGATTCCCCGTTCGGGCGAGACATCCATGATGGGATTGTCCTGGTTGGGAGATGAACAAACCGCCAGCTTCTTTTCGGGGGTGACATAAAGCCATGCCCAGCCGGAGCCGAACCGGGTGGCGCCTGCCTTGTTCAGCAGTTTCTTCAGGCTGTCGGGGGTGCCGAAGGTTGCCATGACCGCTTTCCCGACTGCGTTTTGCGCATCAAAGGGGCTGTTCAGTCCGAGGGTATTCCAGTAAAGGGAATGGTTGTAATGCCCCCCGGCGTTATTGCGGATCGGATCGCCATATTCCCCGGCATACAGCAGGAGTCCTTCAAGGGGAATTTTCTCAATTTCGGTACCCTTCAGCGCATTGTTGAGGTTTTTTACATAATTGGCATGGTGTTTCGCGTAATGGATCTCCATGGTCTGTGCGTCGATCACGGGTTCCAGTGCATTGTAGCCGTATGGCAGCTTCGGGAGTTCAAAGGGATAACCCTGGGCCGGAAGGCGGTTGACCATTCCTGCAAGGAGGATTACGATCGTCGCAATGACAACAGATTTTTTATTTTTCATGATGTTGATTTTATGATGAATTACTTCCCTGCAGCTTTTCCACAGGAGGAAAATTTTATGGATCGGCAGGATCGGCCTCAGATGTCAGGGTATCAGGGTCACCGATCCGTAGACAACCATCGACTTGCCGGGGTTGATGGTCAGCGTGGCGCCGCTCTGGACATTGAGGTTATGGCAGAAGGTCAGGTTGATGGTATTGATAACCGGGTAATGCGGTTTGTTGGAAGGAAAGGTCAGGTCGTATAGCGTTGTCGGTACGATGCCCGTGCTCCAGTTGGCCGGGTTGTTCCAGTTCGAATCGACGGCGCCGGTCCAGGTGGCCGTTGAAAAAACAGTCGGTTCGTCGGTCCACACCTCGAGGGCGGGGTCGCCGAAAAGGTTGCAGTCGAACTGGCACCACCGCTGTGCCCCGGGTTCGAATTCCAGCGGCAGGCCGATCCAGGGGGCTGTTTTGATTTTCGAGATCATATGGGCATTGCCGATGTGCCTGTCGGGCAGCGTGTCACGGTACATCGCGCTCACGAATTCCCTTTCGAGGTGCTCCGAAGGACCTTCGGAGGTTCCTTCGTCGAACCAACCGTATCGGGAGTTGAAAATGCCCGCAACCAGGAAATTATTGATGGCGACCGCCCTGGCGCCGATGCAGCCACCCGACCAGTCCCAGGCCCCGTCGTCACATCCCTGGGTATAAACGATTTCGTAATTGTGGGTGATTCCATCCACTGCGGGAAAATTTACATTGGTTATTTGCGACATGGAAAGCCGCATCGAGTAAGTTTCATTTGCATGGCCGAGATGGTGGATAAATGATTTGCCGCTATTGAAACTGACGAGGAGTTGGCTGGGGCTCCATGTCCAACTCAGACTGTCATATAATTTTTCTATGTTGTTTGTTGCGGGTGGGATGCCATGGGTATAATACCCATTGTCCCCGTGGTTGCCGATCAGCAGGTTCATGTAAGTACTGCCGTATGTCAGGGGGCCGCCATACAGCCATTCCCCGGCCAGCAGGGGTTTCTTCATCTCACCGAGTACCGGGTTCGTGAGGTAGGAAACTGTTTTGTGGATCATGTGGTGCAGTTCGGCCGTATCGTTCACCGTAAACCGCCCCACCGAAACATCGGGCAGCAGGTCGGCGGCGTCGGCGGGTTCACCATAGATGTGGTTCCCGTTCAGGTCGAAATTCCCGTCGAGGCCCGAAAAATAGAGATCGGCAGGAATGTTGTAATCGGTATAGTAGCCTCCGCCCGACCAAACCTGGCAGAATAATCCCCTTGCCGGGACCAGTGGCGGGTTCCCGGCAAGCAGCACGTATTGGATGCCCGATTGCTGGTGCTCGGCAATAATGTAATTCCTGATCTTCTCGGCCGCGTCGTAACCGGTTCCGTAAGTGGTAAGGCTGTCCACCGTTACGATTTTTGAGATGATTCCTTTTACCGCGTACATGGAGGTGAGCGCGCCGAACTCATTTCTAAAAGCTGCCGGCGAAATGATCAGGTACTGGTAGGAGGTTGCGGGAGATTTCCGCACAGGATAAAAGGACATCATCTCCGGGTTTTGGGCGGCACTGCCAACAAGCCTGGCGATGTTCTCCGATGCTGAAAGGTGTTTCATCGCTTCACGCGAACGGTCGTCGGGACGGGTGACGATACGCACAGTGACCCTGGTGAAATAGGATAACTGTCGTTTCGCCGGATTGTATTTTACGGGAGAAAAGGCTGAAAGTGCGAAAGCATAGCCGTCGAGGTACTGGGTGAGTAGTTGGGCAGGGGAGGGCGGGGCATAAATCCGGTTCTGACGGTATATCTTGTCATTCCTGATGATGTTGCCGCTGTTCCCTTCATTGATCGTGCGGATATGCTGCTTCGGGGCGATAAGGAATTGACCGGGAATGACTGTTTCGCCCATGCCCGTGATTTCAATCGACACGGCTGCTTCTCCGGGAGGAAGCATCAGCATCACTTGGTGCCAGGGAAGCAGGGGTTCGCCGGGAACGCCGGTAAGCATGGTATTGCCGAAATTCACGGTCTGGTATTCACCGGCGGCGGCAATGGTATAGTTGCTGAAATGAAATGTTTTTTCAACGCTCCCGGCCGACAGCAGCAAGGGAACCACCACCAACAGGAAAACCGATATCTTTGCTTTCATGACCCGCTTCTTTTACTAAGTTCCCCAACGGTTTCACGAACTCCCCGGGCAGCCGGGGTTGGTTTTATGCCGAACCGCTGTTCAAATTTACTGCTGTCGAAAAAATAATCCCGGTCATACTGGTAGAGCATCTCAGGGAATTCCTTCATCACCGGGATAAATAACCCGGTGAGCCGGACCATGAATCGTGGCAGGACCATGTATTTCGGGCTTTTTCCCATCTCCGCTGCAAACAGGGCGATCCACTGCTCGCCGGTGAGCGGCTGGCTATCGGTCGGCAGGTTCCACACCTGGTTGTAAGCATCGGGAGTATTTCCAAGCAGTGCGGTTGCCCTGCCTGCGTCAGGGGTATAGGTGAACGAATGGCGGACTTTGGCATTGCACAGCCAGTTCGATCGCTTGTTTTTCAGCATGTTTTTGTAAACCATCTCGATCATCATGCTCTGGGAGAGGATGGGCCCGTAAAAATCGGCCGACCGGGCGATGATGGCCGTAAGGTTCCCCTTTGCAACCTGGTCGAGGACAAGTTGGTCGAGCCCGGCCCTGATTTCGCCCTTTTTGCTGGTGGGACAGAACGGGGACGCTTCGGTCATGTGCCGCACGCCATCGCCGCCGATCATGTAAATGTTGTCGAAAAAGACAAGCTTGCAGTTGTGCTCCACACAGGCGTCGATAACATGCTGCATCAGGACGGGCCAGACCGCCCGCCAGATTTCGGTTTTGTATTCCAGGCCTACGGTAAGATAAATGATCTCCGAGCCTTTGACCGCTGAAAAGACGTCGTCGCGGTTCGTCAGATCAGCAGGGAAAAGGGTATCCGTTTCATTCACCTTTCTGGGATGCCGGCTGACGAGCCTGATCTCACTGGTATATTTGACCAGTGCTTTGGCCAGTTCATTCCCAATCGCCCCCCCTGAACCCAGTATGGTTTGCATGTTGTCTCTTTTTAAATGAAAAATCCAGTTCCTTTATTCGTCACTTGTCATTCGTCACTCGTCACTCGTCATTTTCACCAGTGTTTCCACCGTCTTCCAGTTCCTCGTGGTGGCTGTAACTTTCAACCTGCTCTCGAATAACTGGTTGGTCAGTTTGGTATTGCCGTACCCGTTCGGGCAATAAAGATACACCTCTTTTCCTTTGATAACAAATTCATCGGGTAAAAAAGAGACCTCCATGATCCTGTTTTCAAGATCGTTGGCTGCAACATCGGACAAAAAGGTGACGTGCAGTTTCGCTGATTCATCCGGTTTACCGGGTAAAAAAGGGTTGTTTTTGCTGACACTTTCAAGTTCCTCCCTGGTACGAATCACCACCGGTACCTCGAACCCGAAGTGCTCCAGTATCTTTGCCGCGATCTCCGCACACAGCCGGGCAGGATCCGCCTGCCCGGAACGGAATATAATGTTTCCGCTCTGGATGTAGGTTTTCAGCCCGGTAAATCCAGTTTCAGCGAGCACACGCTTAAGATCCTCCATTTTGATCATTTTATGTCCGCTTACATTGATGCCGCGCAACAAAGCTATATAGGTGTTCATGGTTATTTTGTTGATGTAACAAACATTGAAAACGTCATTCGTCATTCGTCATTCGTCACTCGTCATTTTTCCTACCGGGCGATGTTGTTGATCATCCCCCTGAAGATCAGCCCGTGGAACGGCAGGTTTGCAAACCAGTAAAGCCTTCCCCAGATACCGTGCGGCCTGAAGGTAGCCGTTTGATGCAGCATGTTGTTATGATCGATGCTGAATTCGAGCCACCCTTCACCCGGGAGTTTCATTTCGGCGTAAAGCAGCAGACGGTGTTCTTTTTTATCAGCCAGGATGACACGCCAGAAATCGAGGGCATCGCCCGCGGAGATCTCCCCCTGGCTGGTTCGTCCCCTCCCGATGCCGACACCGCCTACCAGCCGGTCCATGAACCCGCGGATGTTCCACAGCAGGTCGGCAAAATACCATCCGTTTTCACCGCCAATCGACCAGATCTTTTCCATCGCCCGGCCGGTATCGGCCACTTTGCGGGTCCTGCTGTCCTTATAGCACCCGTAAACCGGCACCTCGATAAATTTTGATAAACCGGTCGTAAGGCGGTGGCTGGTGAGGGCATCCTTCCAGCTCGACAGCACCTGGTGCTGTTCAATCTTGTCGAAAGCGAGTTCGATTGACTTATCATAGGTAATGGGGGTGATCCCGAGCATTTTTTCCAGGTCATTGTCGCGGCACACCACCTCCACCTTCATGCTGTTCACCAGCTGGGTGGCCAGGGAGTAAGAGATGGAGGTGACGAAAAAGAGCCAGTAAGAGGAGAGTTTGGGGGTCATGATCGGCAGGATGCCGATCCACCTTGGCAATCCCCTGATCCGGGCAAACCGCAGGAGCATCTCCTTGTAGGTGAGCACTTCGGGTCCTCCGATGTCGAAACTCCGGTTGTAGGTTTCTGGTTTGAGCATGACCCCCGAAAGGTATTCGATCACGTTGCGCACAGCAATGGGCTGGCAACGGGTGTTGAGCCAGCGCGGGGCGACCATCACGGGGAGTTTTTCAACCAGGTCGCGGATGATCTCGAAAGAGGCGCTTCCCGAACCGACGATAATCCCGGCCTTGAGGGTGGTGAGGGAATAGAAGGGAGAGCCAAGGATATCCTCCACGTTTTTCCGCGAAGAGAGGTGCTTCGACAACTCCTTTTCATTGACGATCCCGCTCAGGTAAATCACCTGCCTGACCCTGGTTCTTTCCAGCTGTCGTTTGAAATTCATGGCCGAACGGGCTTCCAGTTCCTCGAATCTTCCCTGTTTGGTGGCCATTGAATGGATCAGGTAAAAGGCAACATCAAAGTCGACGGGGATCCTTGAAAGTTCCTCCTCTTTTAAAAAATCGACCTCGATCACACTCAGAAGTTCGCTGTTAAACCGGGTCGCGTCGAACCTGTTGGTATCCCTCACACAGCAAACGACCTCATGGCCGTTCTCAAGCAGGACGGGCAGGAGGCGTTTTGCAATGTAACCGGTGGCGCCGGTAAGGAGGATTTTCATAGTTGTAAAATTACTAAAATAGGTAACAGAGCCACCGGTTAAAGTTCGAACGGACTACTGCCTGCGCAGTTTTGTAACAAGCAATGTGCCTTCCGTAATCGTTTTTGTGGCTGAGCCGGTGTAGGTTTTACCCACAAAATTGAAAGTGCCGGCAATTTTATTGTTCACCGTGTCGCAGGTGGTCAGCGCCAGTGTCCCTGACTGGGAATCATAGGACTCGGGGCCAAGGTCGTAGGTGAGCCAGGCTGCGTCGAAGTTTGCCGAGGCATTGTATGTGGCAGCAATGGGATGAAAGTGCATCTCCAGGACCTGCTGCCCGGCTTTGAAGGCATACACATCCATTTCGCGGTTGAAGGGAGAAACTCCCAGGTTATACAATACAGCGCTGGCCGAATCGACGGTAACAGCCGTGCCGTCGACCTTAAACGTGAATGCCGAGGGATTAACCACCGGGTTTGGTGCCGTGGCGCTTTTCTTGCAGGAGGCGGACAAGACCACGATCGAACAAAATGCAAGGGATATCAAAGAAAAGTGTTTCATACGGGTTCAATTTAGTTACAGTTATAACATGCCCCTGGCGACCAATGACTGCAAGCTGCAGTGCCCGGCCGGATAAGACGGCACAAAAATAAAAGATATTTGGAATAAATCTAAATAAAAATGAATTCGGGAGACTACCCGGCAGCCACGACTGAATAGATCAGTTCATCCAGAACTTGCCCGTTCTTGCAGATCGATTGATGAAGCCTCGCCTCCAGGTGCATGCCGGCCTTTTCAAGGACACGCTGCGAAGCCCTGTTTGTTGCAAAGGTGGAGGCGAAAATACGGCAGATGTCGTAGGTTGAAAATACATACCGGATCACCTGTTTTACCGCTTCGGTCATGATCCCCCTGCCCTGGTATTCTTCGGCAAGCCAGTAACCGATTTCCGCGTTTTTCCGGTGAACATCCGCCTGGGGATAGAACCCGATACAGCCGCAGGCGACTTCCTCCACAACGATTGCAAACACCCTGCCGGGCAACTGGCTTACCGCATGGGGCTGGCTGCCGTCGGAATTGCCGGCATGGACGAAAACGATGCCATCTTCGGGGGTATAGGGATGGGGAAAGGCGTCGGCCAGGTTGTCGGCGATCCTTTTGTTGTTGGCAAACCTGACAAGGTTGTCCAGGTCGTCCATGGTCCAGGGCCTCAGCGTGAAGGCAGGCGGTGGCGTTTTCATAGGTTGGTGATTGGTTTTACCTGGTTTGTTTCCTGCTCGATTTTGCCCTGGGATTGTAATCCAGCGCAAGCCGGATGAAATAGTCGAGGTCCTGGTCGCGGTCGATCCCCTCGGGATCAATGAAGATAAAACCCTTCATCGGCCGGTGGGTGAAATCCATTTCGTGGCATCCTTTCCTGCTGAAGGCCTCACAGGTCCTTTCAGGGTCGATGCGGGCCATCATCATCTCGCGGACAACCCCCACGCACATCTTGTCGTTCACCAGGAAACAAATACCTCCCATCATCTTTTTATCCTCGAACGCGATGTTCAGTTCCCTGAACTTTTGCCGGATCCGTTCGGTCAGAAATTCGTCGTATGCCATCTTTTTTGATTTAAGGAATCCAAAATTACAAATTGTTGGTATCCGGCTTGTTTTTTATAACTTCGTGTCAAAATTATATTCCATGAACCGAATGTTTACTCGCCGGGAGGCCATCAGGACGATCGGACTGACCATCGGCGCCGCCGCCATAGGGATCAAAGGTTTCTCACAGACCGGGGAGAACGTGGTCGAATACGACCTGAATTACAACGAGGTTTACCAACCCATCGACAACCCGCTGAACCGCCCCATCACGGCCATCACCTGCGGGGCAGGGAACAGGGGCAATGTTTACGGCGATTATGCCGCAACATTCCCGGGGCAGATAAAAATCGTCGGGGTGGCCGAACCGATCGCCCTGAGGAACGAACGATATTCGAAGTTGCACAAGATCGACGATGCTAACCGTTTCAAGACCTGGGAAGATGTTTTCAAACGGCCGAAATTCGCCGATGCGATCATCATCACGATGCCTGATTACCTCCATTACGAGCCCTGCATGAAGGCGATGGAGATGGGATATGATGTGCTGCTCGAAAAACCGATGGCACAAACGGCGCAGCAATGCCGCGACATCCTGGCCATGACCCGCAAAACCGGCCGCATCGTGGCGGTTTGCCATGTGTTGAGGTACTCTCCCTACTTCATCCGGATGAAACAGCTCATCGAAGAGGGTGCCATCGGGGAACTTGTCAGTTTCCAGCACATGGAACCGATTTTTCACATCCATATGTCGCATTCATACGTGCGCGGCAACTGGCACGATTCGAAGGCGACCACCCCCATCATCCTGGCCAAGAGCTGCCACGACCTCGACATCCTGCGCTGGATGATCGGGCGGAATTGCAAAAACATCGTGGCCATGGGCGACCTCAAGTGGTTCAGGAAGGAGAACGCCCCTGCGGGCTCCACCGACCGGTGCATGAATGGTTGCGCCGTTGAATCGACCTGCCCCTATTCGGCCATGAAGATCTACTATCGTGAACGGGGGTGGCTCTATGTGTTCGACCTCCCCGATGACAAGACAAAGGAGGGCGAAGCCGTTCTCGAATACCTGCGTACCACAAATTACGGCCGTTGTGTATACAAAATGGAAAATGACCAGCCCGACCATTACATCACTTCTATCATGTTCGACAAGAATATTACAGCAAGCTTCTCGATGGAGGCCTTCACCTCGTACAGCGGTCGCCGAACACGGGTGATGGGATCAATGGGCGACATGGTGGGCGATATGGAGGAACTTACCATTACCGACTTCCGCACCGGGAAAAGCGTGAAACTGGTACCGAAACCCGATGATGCCGAATACTTCAAGAACAGCGGTCACGGGGGTGGAGACTGGCTTTTGATGCGCGATTTCGTGATGGCCATTGCCAACCAGGATCCCAAACGGCTCACCTCGACCATCGACCAGTCGATTGAAAGCCACCTGATGGGTTTTGCCGCCGAGGAAAGCCGGAAAACCAACCAGGTGGTCGCAGTCACCATGTAGAACCAGGGCATATGCCCGTGAAAATGATTCATTATTGTTAAACCTTATTTGATTATGAACTGGAGAAAAATCTTTTTAGTCGTTTTTATCATTGTGGTGCTGATTGCCGGATCGGCCTCCATTATCTTTTACCCCATGTACCGGTTCATGTTCCAGGAAACGAGCCGTGATTATGATAAAGGGCTGACGATCATCCAGGGAGGCGGCGGAAACAGCGGGTTGCTGGTAACCGACAGCGCCGTGGTGGTGATTGATACGAAACTCAGCGGGGGAGCTGCAAAACTCTACAAACTCGCGATGGAGAAAGCCGGGGCGAAGAAGGTCATCGTGATCAACACCCATTACCACGGCGATCACGTGAACGGGAACCAGTTTTATAAAGGCAGCGACATATACATCGGCGATTATGACCGTAAATTCCTGCTTGCAGACATGGGTGCTGAAAAAATGCCAAACCATTTCGTCAGGGACAGCGTGATCCTCCATCTCGGGAATGAAACCGTGTGCATGTACAACCTTGGCCAGGGGCATACCATGAACGACATGGTGGTGCTGCTTAAAGGCAGGGGCGTCCTTTTCACCGGCGACCTGATCTTCAACAAGGTCAACCCTTTCCTGAAGAAGGAGAGCAATGCGAACGTCGACAAATGGATCGGCGACCTCGACCGCATGCTGTCGATTCCCGGTATCGCGACGGTGGTCCCGGGTCACGGTGAGCCTGGCGACCGTAATATGATCACAGCAATGAGGGACTATTTCATAGACATGAAAACGGCTGCCGCCGACCCTTCGAAGGAAAAGGCGATGAAGGAAAAATACAAAGACTGGCTCAGGCTTCCCATGATGACCTCCCCTGAGGCGACGATCGGTTATATCAGGAAGCCCTGATCCACCGGCTTGTCCGGGTCGAATTCCCCCTCCCATTTTGCGATGACGGCCGTTGCCAGGCAATTACCGATCACATTGATGGCCGTGCGCGCCATGTCCATCAGTTCATCAATCCCAAGGATAATAAAGACAGGCCAGGCGGGAAGTCCGAAGCTGGCAGCTGTTCCCAGCAGGATCACCAGCGAAGCGCGGGGTACGCCCGCCACCCCTTTGCTGGTGAGCATCAGGGTGAGCATCATCACGATCTGGGTGTCGAACGAAAGGCGGATCCCGGCCATGTTGGCCACGAAGATGGAGGCCATGGCCAGGTACAGGGTGGTGCCGTCGAGGTTGAAACTATAGCCAGTGGGGATGACAAAGGCAACGATTTTCCGGGGAACGCCGAATACTTCCATGTTCTCCATGGCCCTTGGCAATGCCGATTCGCTGCTGGTGGTGGCAAAGGCGATGGTGGCGGGTTCGGCAACCGCCCGCGCGAATTTCATAACCGGTATCTTCAGCAGGAGAATGATGGGCAGGAAAACTGCAAGGATGAAGGCCAGCAGGGCGACGTAGAGGGTCGCCAGCAACTGGAAGAGGTTGAGCAGCACCGACAGCCCCATGTGCCCCACGCTATAGGCGATCGCCGAGAAGACCGCAAAGGGTGCGAAGAGCATGATGATGTTGGTAAATTTGAACATCACCGCGGTGAGCGACCCGGTGAAACGCAGCATAGGTGATCGGAATTCCTCTTTTACCATGGCCACGGCGATGCCGAATAGGATGCTGAAGACCACGATCTGGAGCACATTGCCGTCGGCGATCGATTTTGCAATGTTCTCGGGGAATATGTGGAGGATCACCTCGTGCCAGGTCTGGGGCTGCACCTGTGGAAGGGTCCCCTTAACCATGTCGGGCGGTATGGTCACTCCCAGCCCTGCGCCGCTGATGTTGATGGCGGCCAGCCCGATGAAGAGGGCGATCGTGGAGACCACCTCGAAATAGACCAGAGATTTCCATCCCATGCGCCCGACCTGCCGCAGGTTGGCATGGCCGGCGATGCCCGTCACCAGTGTGCCGAAGAGCAGGGGCGCGATAATGGTCTTAACCATCCGGATGAAGACCTGGCTGACGACATTGAGCTCTTTTGCGACCGATGGGAGATCGTAGCCGAATTCCACCCCGGCCAGCATGGCCAGGAAGATCCATGTGGTCAGTTTTCTACGCCGAAGGGCAACCACGAACCCGCAGGCCATCGGCAGCCAGCGCAGGACCATAAGCAGCCATGCCGGGATAGGAACGGGGAGGTAATGGTTGGCCACCTGGGCAGCGACGGCCACGGAAAAGACGACAAAAAAACCGAGAATGACGTACCTGTTTCTAAACATCGGGATCGCATCTGAGCGGGTAAAGATAAAAAATTGTGGTCCATGCCCGGTGGATAAGGAGTAATATAATAATATGTAAAATATATATACATGAAAAAGAATAAAATATTTCCAAAAATCATGATTTTCATAAAAAAATAAAAAAATTATACAATTTAATTAAAAAATTATTGACAAACGAAAATCTGTCGTTTATATTTGTAACATCATTACGCGTAATACCCGCTTCATCCCGCATCCTGGCTGGAACTATTACCTAATGATCTTGAAAACGTATCATTGATCCTGTTGACCCCTGAACCTCATCATGCTTGCTCAAGTTGATCATCGTTGCTATTTTTTTCCAGTACCGTACTTCATTTCATTTTTTCGTAAGCAAACACCGGTAGAAACAATCGATATTAACCTGTTGTCCCTGCGTTCATTGAAATCCTGGTAAAAGAGATCCGGGAACCGGGCGCTTTTGTCCCGTCTCCTAACCCGGCAAACAGGAATGATCCTGGTTACTGCATATCGTACGGTCTCCCTTCCGCCCGCACCGTTCCCGGACGCGCTGATCTTACCAGGCACTCAATAGGCCAAAGTTCTGCAATGGTATTTGCCGGGCTGGAGCGACATAATATGGTACAGCTTATGAAAATAACCCTTACCCTTTTTTTCCTGTTTTTCATTTTCGGTTTATCCGCCCAGGTAGCCATCAACTCCGATGGTTCGGCTCCTTCAGGGTCCGCCATGCTCGATGTGAAATCGACCACGCGGGGAATCCTGCCACCCAGGATGAGCACCGCGCAGATGAACGCAATTGCTGCCCCTCCCGACGGGCTGATCGTATACAATACCGGGGTGAGCGCCCTCTACTGGTACAACGGATCAGCTGGGACATGGCAACGGTTCAACGACATGAACTTCACGGAAACCGATCCCGTGTTCCTGCTCCATCCGGCACATGGCATTACAACGGGCAACATAAGCAACTGGAATACTGCCTTCGGGTGGGGGAACCACGCCCTTGCCGGTTACCTCCAGGCAAATTTATTGCAGGGGGCCCTTTTTATTGGGAATTCTTTCAATATGGCCACGGGGGTGCAGATGACAGGCGATGCGACCATCAACACCGCCGGGTTGCTTACGCTGTCGAATACAACCATTGTTCCTGGTACCTACGGGGCCTCTGGCAACAACATCCCGAATCTCACATTCGATGCAAAGGGCAGGGCCACCACTGCCGCCAACCGGTCGCTCACCCCGGCCGATATCAACGCCCTTAACCTGGGTGGCGGAACCATGACCGGGAACCTCAGCATGGGGATTACCAACCGCATCACCGACCTTGCCGACCCGCTTTACGGGATGGATGCCGTAAATATGCAGTTCCTGCAGGACTTTGCCGTATCGGCCGGGAACATCACAGGTACCCTGCCCGTTACCAATGGGGGGACCGGGCAGGCCAGCCTTGCTGCCGGCAAGGTGATGGTAGGCAATGGCATCTCTCCGGTCCTTACACCGGCCAATTTGCACTGGGACAATGCAAATTCGCGACTTGGCATTGTGAATCCGCTGCCCCTTTATACCCTCGATGTCATCGGTGATGTGGGTTGGACCGGGACCCTCCAGAGCGGGTATGTCCCCTGGACCAGGCTTTCAGGGATCCCTTATGCATCCGTGTATTCATCAGGGATTGTTCAATTGTCCAACAGTTATTCCGGGCCCAGTTCATCGCTGGCCGTAACCGAATATGCGTTGTCGGCCGGATTGGCGACCCGGGCGTCCTCGGCCCACACCCACCCGGCATCCGACATTGTATCGGGTGTGCTTCCGGTGGTTCGCGGCGGCACAAATACAGGCAGCCTCGGGTCGGCCGGGAAAGTGGCCTATTCCGACGGTTCGGGCTACGCGTTCACAGGTGCAGGGAATGCCGGCAACGCATTGGTATCGGGAGGAACGGGTGCACCTGCCTGGTTTACCCCTTCGGCGGGCTCCCTCATATTCTCGGCTGCAGGAGGGTCCCTTTCACAGGATAATGCGGCCCTTTTCTGGGATTTGTCAAATGACCGGCTCGGGATTCTTACATCTGCACCTTCCGCCACGCTGAGCGTCGGGGCATCGAGCCAGTTCCAGGTGGCTTCAAACGGTGCCGCCACAGCGAATGTTGGCAATACCGGGGCGGCCATCACAGGCAGCAATACCAATGCTTCGGGGACCGGGGTGGTAGGCATCGGAAACAATCTCGGGGCATGGACTCCGCCGGCAAGCAGCGGGGGAAGCTTTAACGGTGTGCAATACGGTGTGATCGGCAATGCGACAGGGACCTCCCAGACCACCTACTACGGGGGCTACTTTACGGGCGGCAGCCAGGGCTGGGCAAAAATCGGGGGGTACAACGGTGCAACCGCCATCAAGGTAACCGGTGGGGGATCGGCCGGGACGATTGTTGAAAACCAGGAGGGGGAACAGGTCATGATGTTCTGCCCCGAAGCGCCTGAGATCGTTTTTACCGATTACGGAACGGGGAAATTGTCAGGTGGGCGATGCCACATCCCGCTCGACCCTGTGTTTTCAAAAAACATCTCCGTGAATTTGAAAAACCCCTTAAAAGTCTTCATCCAGATGGAGGGTGATTGCAACGGAGTATACGTGACCAATAAATCAGCAGCCGGGTTTGATGTTGTCGAATTATTGAAAGGGACATCGGAGGCCGCCTTTTCATGGTCGGTCGTTTCAACACGCAAGGACACGCGCGCCATGGACGGGTCCGTTGTTTCAAAACATGAAGGAGTCCGTTTCCTCCAATATGCCGGGGATCGTAAATAACCGTTTATCCAGTTCCATAAAAATAATAAATGAAGGCGATCATTACCATACTATCCCTGGTTTGCTGTTGGTTCCCGGGGCCGGCGACGGCTCAAACCTGCGGTGTCATTACCTGCCGGAACAGGATTGTCTGCAGGGATACTGCCAGTTTTCCCCTGCAACAGTGTGAGCCCCCCGGGGGGAAATATTCCTGCGAAACTTCTCCCCCGGCGGTCGACCAGAACTGGTTCCTTCCCGGGTTCGCGAAACCGGGGCCAAACCTCGTCAGGTATATTTTCAACCATGATACATGCTTTTTTAGCATCGTTGTTGTTTCAGCAGATACCGCCGGCGCAATTGCAGGCCCGAACCGGATCTGCAAGGGGGAGACGGGAAGGTTCACAATCAAATCGCTTCCCAATGATACCGCTTATGAATGGAGTTTCCCGAATGCCTGTTTTTTCAAAGTCACTCCCGACACTGCCGCAGGGGTTCTCTTTCCTCCGGGTTCAACCTCCGGTTATCTCACGGTCAGGGGGATCAATGCCTGCGGCAAAGGAACCGCCTCAAGCCTGTATGTTTCGGTTGAAGATCTGCCGGATGCGCGGATCGTGCGCCGGGAGGATACGGTAGCGGTTGCCGACACGGTTTGCATGAACGCTGAGGTAACCTACCTGCTGTCGGGCAACACCTCCTCCGACTCCATCCATTGGACCGCGCACCTGGGCAAGGTCACCGGGAATGCCGGAGAACCCGTGGCAACGGTCCGCTGGGGTAACCTGCCCGGCATCGATTCATTGTCAGCCTGGCTCCGGAACCCTTCCGGGTGCACCCGGTCTGTTTTCAGAAGGGTCGTTATCAGGGATCAACACGCCCCATCGCCCTCAACAATATGGCAATTCGGCTGCAACATGCTGGTTTGTAGTGATTCTCTGGCCGGGTGTTATCAATGGTTCAGGAATGGACTGCCTTTCGGGGGTGTGGTTGCCCCGTCGGGACGCTATATCCTGGATACCCTTAACCGGTCAACTTATACCGTGCTGACCTGTTCCGACCAGACCGCATGTTCCTGCTGCAATCTTTCCGCGTCGTACCAGCCGCTGAAGACAGGATGCGACGACGGAGAAACGTGCATGCAGGTTTCACCGAATCCGGCAAACGGGATTATCGTTGTCACGGTAACGGGCAAACCCGACCCTGAAGGTCGTATCCTGGTCTTCAACCGGTTGGGTTCACTGGTCCGAAAGGAGCGAATCCCCCTGGGGAGCCTGACAGTAGACCTGTCAGCCCTGCCGCCGGGGATCTGTTTCATTGAATTCATGGGAATAAACGGCACCCGGCTCACCTCCAGGATCGTAAAGTTGTAAAGCATGAAAAAGAGCACCATCCCTATTCTGTCAGCCATGTTGCTTATGTTTTTCAGCAATTCATGGCTATTTGCACAAACAGAATTGCAGGATACGGATAAAACGGCAGCATTGATCAGGAATTACCAGGACCTGTCGGGACTGGGAAACCCGGGCAGTGCCTACACCGATACTGCTACGATCAATGCCTTCAGGGAGCTTTTTGAACTGAATGCAACCCATTACTGGGACCTGTACAGAACCCGGTCGCCAAAATCGGGGTGCGTATTGTCCGTTGATGACTATCTCGACAGCGTAAACATGGTTTACAACGGGTTAAAACCGGTCGTGTCATATGGAACAACGGTGATAAAACGAGCGATGGACGGGAGGACAACCATAGTTTACATGGTTAAAATCAACTCATTCCAGGGGCCTGGAGACGGGCAGAAGCACAAATTCACGCGAAACCTCGTTCCCCTGAAACTGATGATCAATCTCCACGGAGATGGTGCATTGATAGGGAATGTGGCCCGCGATTCCAGGCTTAGCCGCATCAGGAACCTCTCTGTTTCCACAGGCCTACCCATTTTTTCAGGAATTTCCGGAGGTCTGTTCTCCCATCCTGTTTCAAATCTCGATCGCACGGTCGCCTCCCGTTGGGACATCGTGAAATCGGGAGGATACAACCTTGGCGTCGAGGCAGGCATCCGCATCGACCGGCATAAACCCGACGGACTCCTCCTCGATGCCGGGATCTGCTATGCACAGACAAATTATCATATCTCCGTCCATGACTATCAATACCTCCACCGCGAAATATTCAGGTGCCCGGGTAGCACCACCCTCCGGGATTTTGAATGCACGGTGGCCGACCGAACCCACCTTGTTACCGAAAAACTCTCCATGAGCACCATCTCCCTGCCGCTAACCCTGAAATGGTATGTCCCGGCAGGATCGGCCATCAACCAGTCAGGAGACAAAATGGGGCATGCCGGTAAAATCAAGCCTGCCTCCCCGTTCAGGGTCAGGTTTTACCTGAAGGGAGGGTTGCAGATTTCCCTGCTGTCGGCCAAGGCCGATGCAGGGTACAATTTATCTCACAAAGGGGAGGGAAAATTTTACTATGTCCGCGATGCGCAACTGCCCGATTCAGCAAGGGAATGGTTTTATCTTAACGATGCGGATGCACGGAATTCGGGGGTGGACTTTTTTGGAAGCAGGTCCTTCCAATACACGACAACGGTCAGTCTTCGCAGGGCATACCTGTCGGGGGTGATTGCAGCAGGGGCAGAGGTGAAACTGAACCGTTTCTGTATAGGGATCGAGCCATGGTTCAACGCCGCGATTACTTCCATATCGGGGCATACTGGCAAAACGACCTACCCTTTGTATCCCGGCGCGCAGTTCGTAAGCTTCATCCAGACGTTCAACGCACCAAAGATTAATTCAATCGGGATCAATGTCATCGTCGGAATGATGTTTAACCGGAAATATTGAAAAATGGAGCGATTACTGCTTTTCATGTTCTCATTTTTTATTTTGTTGCCACCGGCTGCAACCGGCCAGAAATCCGCCCGGAGACAACCGGCATGCCTTCTTGATGCCGGCCGCGAGGTAAGGATCGACCAGGTGATTTCCGACAAGGGTCCGAGGTTGCCGCGGCCCTGGGTGGTCTATTCGAACAGGGGCGCCGATTTAGGTAAAAAGTATTACGTCACCGACGAAGATCTTACCCGTTTCCATGTCTGTTCGGGGAGCGGCACCAGCGGACTGACCATCAGGCAGGCCAGCGAGGTTGGCTGGAGATCCAAGCAGGATTTCCTTTTTCACTTTTCGGCGGAATTCACCCCCGATGCGCTAATCCACCGGAAATGTGTGGTGCTGAATTCGCAGGGGTTGGTCGACAGTATATGCAAGGGGTTGATCGAAGAGTCGAGAATACCGGTGTACTGTTCACCGACGGCCCGGGAACCCGACAGGGTGTTACCCCTCTATTCGATCTATTTTATTTACCAGGCAGAAAATAAAAGATACCTTCTTGGAAAGGATTATGTTTTTAACCCCGATTCCTCTTTCAGTTCTCAGATAATCGGCTGGGTGGATGCTGTGAGGGTTTTCAATTATGACAACCGGTTGTGCTTTGAGCCGAATTTCCAGTCGGGGGCCGTCCAGAAAAGAAGGTGCGATACCATATACGGGAATGCCAAAGTCTTTTCGACGGTAAGTGAACTCGGCGTTTTCCTTTCGAACCGGAAGGTCAATATCGAGCCGTTATGGGAAGAACCCAATTATTTTTACATGGCTCCCTCCCTTGAAAAAAATATAAGGAACAGGGCAATGGATTTGAAAACCCTGCGCCATTCCATTAGCAGGGACCGGTGCGGACAGAAATCAGAATGTTTTCGGTCGTCCTTCACCAATGAACAGAAAAGCGCTGAATTTTTCAGGTTCCCATTTCTGGGGATCAGTAAGGGTGACCGGAAGATATTCCAGGTGGCGGCGACCGGCAAATATGTCAGGAGCAGGCAAAGTATCTGTGATTCCCTCTCCTTCAATAAAAGAAGGGTGCATGTTTTTTTCATCATTCCTGATCTGTTTCCCGCGACCTATTCAATCTTTTTTCTCAACCAGCTGCACACGAAATATGCCGGTTTCGCCAAGCAGTACGACGGTTGTTTTTATCCGGGGGAGGGGAACCGGCTGTCGCTCCTGTGCAGCAACCCTTCGGGCCACGATATGTACAACGTGCTGCTCGACAGCCTGATGAGCCATCGTCCCGCCAGCAATACGGGTGACGGTGTGAACTGCTTTTTAGTTTTGAACCAGGTACTCGACCGGGAATCGTTTAACAGCCAGGAAACAAACCTCATCGTCCTGATTAATTCGGGGAAAACCGAATACCGGGCAAATGAAACCCAGAACCGGATTCCGGAGAAACTTGCAGCAAAGAACTGTTACCTGCTTGCCTTCGACCTGGCCGACAATTCATCCTTTTCCTCCGCAGTGGACAATATCATGCGCCGGGCAATCGACCTGTTCAGACAGGATCACGGGTTGGATGCAGCTCCCGTGAACTGGGAGCGGAAAGGCAATTGCATGGTGATGACCAATTACCTGCTGGCGGCTGCCTGGTCGGTTGATACGGCCGGGTTAAAAGGCCCGCAGATCATGGATTATATCCGGGATTCTTATGAGCCTGTGATTTCCACCGTTACCCAGGTTATCGCCGCCGAATGCGGGAATAGAACCGATACGATCCTACTCACGCCCAATGAAACCCTGTTCAGGCAGGGTCTTGAAAAAATCGTTCCCGGTTGCGGCAGGAACATCAGCTCCATGAGAATCCTGCAAAAGGGATTTACGAGGATGCAGTACCAGAACACCGGAGTTTCAACCGACAACATCTGGCAGCCCGAAATTTTAATGACCGACGAAGAACTGATAGATCTGACTACCGCAATCGATCCGCTGACCAAGGATGAAACCTCGACAAATACCTGCAACCGCATCTGCGACCTCTGGGTGACGCTGATCAGGCGGTTTATCGGTGAAAACATCATCCTGGACAACTCCTACCTGGAATATACCATCCCGCAGCTGCTCGACAAGGTGATCGGGACCAGCTGGGGATATTCCTATGCCGGGAAGATCAGGGATTACAACATCCGCCAGATCTGCGAATGCCAGGACGAGGTGAATGAAGCGGCGGTGGAATATAAAAACACACTGAATGAAAAAAACAGGGAACTGAAGGCCATCCTTCACCGGAAACCCTTTACGATTGAAAGGGAACCGGGCAATTCCTCGAATGTGAAATACTATTGGATACCGGTTTCGGTATTGCCATGACGACATCAGACAAATGAATGCATTTGAAATAGAAAACCTGGAGTGTTCGTACCTTGAAAAGGGTCCGGCAGTTGTGTGGATCGAAAAGCTCGGAATCCCGAAAGGAAAACTGACGGTCATTCTTGGCCGGTCGGGCAGTGGCAAATCGACCCTGCTCGAGGCCCTTGGGCTTATGAACAATACGATCAGGGAGGGAAGGGTGACTTATCATTCC
Source organism: uncultured Bacteroidales bacterium (assembly GCA_903845055.1). GTDB lineage: Bacteria > Bacteroidota > Bacteroidia > Bacteroidales > FEN-979 > CAIVAT01. The sequence continues at coordinate 38,275 of CAIMWF010000152.1, forward strand.
CCCTGCAGGGATGAAAACCTTGCCGGGATATGGCACAGGTACCGGAAGGTTGCTGCCATCAGGAAAAACAGGTTCTCTTTTATTTTCCAGGATGATTACCTCATGCCGCATTATACCAACAGTGAGAACATGTTGATCGCGAGGCTCATCCAGGGCGGCATGAACCCGGTACCGGCGGGTGAAATGATTGATCGGCTTACCGGTTCGCTAAACCTGTCGGGGAACGGGATCCGGAATAAGTTCCCATACCAGGTGGCTGGCGGGCAGCGGCAGCGATTGTCATTTGCCCGGGCCATGATGAAAGATTTCGACATACTTTTCGGGGATGAGCCGACGGGAAACCTCGACTACAAAAACTCGGGCAGGCTCATCGGGTATATCAAAGAGACCATCCGCGAAAAAGCCGCCACTGCAATTGTCGTAACACACAACATCGAATTATCGGCAGAGAAAGCCGACAGAATCGTCATGCTCAGCCCATGCGCTGATAAAAACAGGGCCCGTTTCAGCATACAGCCCGATCATGTTTTTGACCGTGACGGGCAGGATCAATGGATCAATTATCCCGAACAGGATGACCTCGTCGCCTTCATAAAGAATGCAATATGAGAATATATTATTTAGCCTTTTAAAGTACAACAAAGAGGATGAGCAGATTATACACCTTCGGAACCACGGTGACGAAAAATGAATTTGCCGCAATCAGGGGTAAGCGTCACCGGACCATCGTATACCTGGTCATGATCCTCGTTTTTACCTTCCTGTGCATCGGGTTTGCAAACAAGGCTCTGGAATATCAGAAAAAGCTGGCGGTAAACCCTTTCTCCAACTGGATAAACATCGAGGTGACCCGCAATGTCCAGGATTCCTCGATGAACCTGCTCCAGGCGCTTTCGGAACCTGCACTGCGGGACAGGTTCCTCATCCGTAACATTTACCTTTCGAAGGGTTTCGGGGCCTCGTTTCTCGACTGCAACGGAATTCCTTCGGGGCTTCCGCTGCCCAAAGCCCGGACCATCGACCCGGGGAGCCCGGTCATCGCCGACCTGCTTGACTCTCCCCTTGAATGCAATACGATTGATCGCCGCAACGTTTTCAGGGAGGAGCCCTTTGGTTTTGTTGTCACGAATGGATTTCTGGAGAAACTTGGCTTTCATGGCGATTCTGTAAAATATCTCTCCTATGGATTGTGCGGGGATGATTACATCCCGGTGCACATCCTCGGGGTTGTAAGGGACCTGCCCGACCACGCGGATGCTTTATGCACCGATTCCTTTTACATCATGAAATCATTCAGTTACCAGGAGGACCCGTTCTTTTCAAAGTTGTTCATTGAAACCACCGACCCCGGTCGGGTTGAAGAATTTAAATCGGGATTGCAACAGGATTTCAACCTGACCGCTGATACTACCGTGACCGATGCAAAAAGGGGACTTGCTGTTCTTTCTTTTTCAAAAAACCTTCCTGCCACCCGGCAGCTTTTCAGCCATCACCTGTCCATCCTGTACCAGTCGGCCGGCCTGAGGAAATTCCATTTCGGCCCTTTTTTCGACGTTGCACCGGATACCTCTGCCGAAATGATTGAAAACTATGTAAAAAAGAAAAGGAATTTCAATTTCGATTACCTGGCCGTTGAATTCAGCCGGCTCGATAAATTACAGGAGTTCTCCGGGTTTATCAGGAAACGGTATAATGTTTCCATGAATATGGAAACGGTGGAGCAGCGGCAGAATTTCCTGTTCTCACTCAATATTTCGCTCGGGGCCATCCTGCTTTTACTGATTATCTCAGGGTTGTCGATCCTGATATTCCTTTCGAACTCCCTGAAAAACCATCTCGACAAAGTAAAACGAAACCTCGGGAACTTCATGGCATTCGGAGCAAGCCGGGGCATGATCATCGGGATATATACCGCTGTGATATTTAAGATATTGCTGATTTCTATCCTGATTGCTTTCGCAGTCGCCTGTGCTGCAGGGGAACTTTTCGATCATTTTATTTTGAAAAGAATGCTGATCCTCGGGTCCGGCCAGGATTATTTTTCATTGTTCAACACCTGGCTCCCGGTTTTTATTTGCATTGTCATTGTGGTTGCCCTTTTAAAAACAGCTGTTTCTGTCCGGAACCTGTTAAAGAAATCCCCCGGCGACCTTATCTACGAGCGGGAGAACAACGCTTCAGCCGGATATTCTCCAGTAAATACATATCCCGATCCGTTATGAAGTATTTAGATCATCATTCCCGGCCTTTTTTGAGCGGCATCCTGTGGCTGCTTCTTTTCGCGGCTGTCGGCTGTACCCAGAAAAATTGCAGCGGCACAAGACCGGAGGCCTGCAGGAGCGATAACCAGGTTCCCAGCCAGTCACCTGAAAAACCAACGGACAGGAGCGGGCATGTGGTACAACCGGCCGGCCCTGGGGTTGCCATTTCCAGGCCAGGCACAGACCGGCCCTTCCCGAACAAGGCTGTAGTTGCCGATCCGCATCCGGCCAGGGCAAAAAATGACACCGTGGCGGTAAACCGCCAGCGCCGCCAGGTCATCACCGACTTCAGGGACCTGCTTTTCATGTACGCGAAAACCCAGTCGCCCAGGGAAAAGGAGTTTTTTAAAACATCGGCCATCCGTAAAATCCACGAAATACCCTCGGTGAAGTTGGTGATCATCCCGCAGGCCGACATATATGCGTTGTTCAGGGAGACCACGCCGGTGGAATCAGGCTGGATCTTCACCCCCATCCTGGATCTTAAAAAGAGCATAATCATCGGGGTTGCTGTGCAGGAGAAAAAGGCGGTATTGTGATCCCTGAAACCTCAAAATGATTGGTTGCAGTTTCACCCGATTTTATATCTTTGAAACTCCTTTTTCGCCGGCCCGGGCGTTCTGCCCGGGACCCGGGCGGAACTGGCGTAAATAAACAAAATCCATTTAAACTTAAAAAATACAACATATGAGCAAGATGAATCCGGTTGTACATTTTGAAATGCCGGCCAGCGACAGGAAGCGGATGGCCGAATTCTATACGGCGGCCTTCGGGTGGAAGGCGCAGATGCTGGGCGAGGAGATGGGTAATTATGTTACCGTCGCCACTTCGGAGACCGATGAAAACGGGAGGCCGAAATTCCCGGGGGCCATTAACGGCGGGTTTTACCCGGTGAGAGAGGGCGAAACTGCCTGTCCATCGATCGTCATCGCCGTGGACGATATCGGGGAATCGATTAAAAAAATCACCGGCGGGGGCGGCAAACTGCTGAACGAGCCGGTTGAAATTCCCGGGGTGGGAATGTTCGTCGCCTTCGCCGACACGGAGGGAAACAGGGTGAGCATCCTCCAGCCATTCATGAACGAGCCGGAATAGCCGGCCCGCCTAATTTGCCTGGAGATTCCGCCATTTATTATTGACACGATAAATTCAACCATCATCATGGAAATTGACATTAATCAGAAGAAAATATCAATTGGTGACAAATACCAGGTATTCACAGGCGGGAAGCTGACCCACACGGCTTCGAGGGAGTTGTTCCACCTGTTCCCGGTGGTCAAGCTGTACGAAGCAGGCACCGGCAGCCTGCAGGCCACGATCAACAAGCGGTTTGCCTGGCTGAAGGCAAAGTACGATATCACCCGCGCCAATGGCAGCGTATTGGAATTCAGAACGGTATCATTCTGGAAAAACCAGTACCAGTGCCGTTGCGGGGGTGATATGTACGAACTGTATGGCCACCGCGGACGAAAATATTCGATTTTCAGGAACAATGTCCAGGTGGGCTGGTGGGATAAAAAGGCCGTCAGCTGGTTTGCCGGGGACAATTATAAAATTACCACCGACGGCCATGCCGATGCTGACCTGCTGGTCACATTCTGCCTTATCATCGATAATTTTAAGAGTGACGACCATGACGGGAACGTGGTGAATTACGACCTTGGCAACCTGTTCTTCGAGGCCAGGAAGTTTGATGATACCTGGCAACCCCGCCTGAGACAACCATAAACTTCCCTGGTCTTTCTTTTTTACGCGGGACAGGTCCCGGAAAATCTCACGGTAATGAACGGGATTAAGCCCTGGCAGAAACATAAACATGAATTTTTAATAAATTTTCTCAACCAATGCCCTGATATGCAGGAATTATGTAATTTTCAGGGCTGTATCAGCCCCTTTAAACCTAAAACCATTATCTCATGACAAAAGCTGAAATCGTTAATGAAATCGTAACCAAAACCGGAATTGAGAAAGAAGTTGTATCGGCGACCGTCGAGGCCATCATGCATACCATCAAAGCAGAAATGTCGAAAGGTGAAAATATTTACCTGAGGGGCTTTGGTACCTTTTTACTGAAGAAACGTGCAGAGAAAATGGGAAGGAACATTACACGCAATACCGCGGTAAAGATCTCAGCGCATATGATCCCTGCATTCAAGCCCGCCCGCGAGTTCATGAGTGAAGTAAAAACAAAGGTCAGGGTAAAATGAGGCTTTTTCCATGAACAATGCGCTTGTCCACGGGATTGTCGGAAGACACCTTTCCCACCGGGGCAGGTTTATTTATGGTTTTGCGGACCTTCGCGGTCTGCGTGCCACGGAATATGCATGGCCGTTTGCCCTGCCGGCAGGGCCGCGGTGAAGCAATAACCGGCATTCTTTATGTTTTTTTTATTTCTGAAGTGCAGACGGTACATTTTATAGCTTTGGGATATATAAGATTCCCATGGCCGACACAAACTCCCCGCCTGCAGCCGGATCTCATCCGGAATTTCTCAACGAATGTACAAAACTGACGCCTGTTCATTACCGGATCCTGGGGATGAGCTGGGCGGGATGGGTCTTTGATTTTTACGACCTGATCCTCTTCACCTTCCTGATGATCCCGATTGCCAAAGAATACAACTTCTCGAACCTCGAGATGTCATATGTGCTGGGAACCAGCCTGGCGGCAACCGCAGTGGGCGGGGTGATCTTCGGGATCCTGTCCGACCGCTATGGAAGACGGCAGGTCCTGCAATGGACAGTCCTTACCTATTCCATCGGTACCTTTTGTTCGGGGCTGGCGGGCAGTTTCTGGCTCCTGATGATCTTCAGGATCATTACCGGGTTGGGCGTCGGCGGCGAATGGGGTACCGGGCAGACCTACATCGGCGAAACCTTTCCGGGTAAAAACCGGGGACGGTATTGTGCCTTCATGCAGACGGGGGCTCCCGTCGGGATCGCGCTGGCTTCGCTGGTTGGCGGGCTGCTGGCTCCGATGATCGGCTGGCGTTATTGCTTCTTCGTTTCGGTGATGCCCGCCTTCCTCGTATTCTATATACGAAGGAAATTACCGGAATCCGACCTGTGGCTGTACCGGAAAAAGGAAATTGAAAAAGGATTTCATACGGTATTTCGGGTCGGTGCCGGGAGTGTCCGCCAGTTTATGCTGCTTTTTTCGCCGCCGCACCGGAAATTCTTCCTGCTGAGTCTTGTCCTGGCCATTTTTGACATGTCGGCCTACTGGCTGACTTACTCATGGATGCCGGGGTATCTCCACGCGGAACGGCATTTTACCTTAACAAAGTCGGTGCTCTGGATTCTTGTCACCCAGAGCGGTGGATTCCTGGGGTACCTGCTTTTCGGCTTTATTGCCGACCGGTTTGGCAGGAGGCCCGCCTACAGCATCTATTCCGTTATCATGGCCCTGGGGCTGATCATGGTGACCCTCTTCTGGGCCGACATCGTCATGTATCCCCCGATCATCCTGGCCTTTATGTTCATGGTAGGCTTCGGCACCGGGATGTTCGGGGGGGGCGGCTCCCTGTTTTCCGAACTTTTCCCCACTTCGGTCAGAAACACGGCCATGGGATCGGCCTTCAACATGGCCCGGGGAATTCAATTCCTCACCCCCGTGGTCATTTCGATGATCGCGGTAAGGTTCGGGCTGGGAGGGGGCATTTCGCTGGCAGCCCTGTTCGCCCTGCTTGCCGGGGCATGGGTTTGGACCTTCCCCGAAACGAAGGGAAAAAAACTCTATGCCGGGGAATAACGGTTTAATTTTGTCGCGCTCCTGCGGTCGCTGTCAAGATGCACCGGCCCGGTTCCTAAGGGCCTTCTATGGTAAGGGTGCCGGCAACATTCAGGTTCTTTGCCGGGTTTACGGTAAGTGCGGCGTTTTTCGACAAAAACAGGTTGTTGCAGTTGGCGGTTGAGATGAGGATCACCGGCGAACTTGGCGTTCCTGCGGGGATGATCACATTATCGGTAACAATCGGTGTGCCCGGCGGGCTCCAGTTTGTAGGCGATTTCCAGTCGGTCCCCGCCGTGCCGGTCCATGTTTTCGAGGTGCCAACCGGGGTGAGTACCGTTACCGTGGTGGGGGTGGAATAGAGGGAGGAGCACGGGGTCTGCACGTAGGCCCGGTAATCCCAGGTGCCAGTATAGGCAGGTGTTTCGGAATAGGTCGACTGACCACTCGTGCCGGCGATGTCGGTAAAGCCACCCCCGTTGTATTGTTTCTGCCAGTTCAGGACCGTACCGAGATATCCTGCCAGGGGCAGGCTTCCGGTAGAGGCGCCGAAATAGATGGTCGATCCGCCCGAGACCGTTCCGGCAAGGGCCGCACTGCTCACCTGACCGTTGTGATAATAGGTGGAGGTGGGCAGATCGTTCATGGCTTGCAGTGTCTGATCGGCATATTCACAATCTCCTCCAAGGTTGTCGGTATTGTTAAAGGTAAGTGCGGCGGTCCCGCTGTAGTATTGAAAGGAGATGGTGAAAATCGTACTGCCGTCCGGTAGGGCTACCGGGTTGAAATCGGAGGCGGTCCATACGAATTTGACCATACGGGTCGTACCCGAAACCGGGCTGCTGGCAAAATTAGCTTGCGGAAATGCAGGATTTACATAACTCATGGTATTAAAATGCAGCATGGTTTCGTCATAATCTATGCGTAGTGTTATTTCCAGGATGTTCGCGAAGTTTACGACTGTGACCGGGATGGTGATCGTCGCTCCCGGGCATGCAGTGGCAATGGCCGCGGTGGTTATCGGTGCATTTGCCGCCCGCAGGGCATAGGGGGCAGCAAGGAGAAAGATCAACAATAAATTCCGGAGGTATTGCTTTGTGTCCATTTATCTTAGGGTTAACCAGTGATTTTATGCTAAAATGTAGTTGATAAAAACGTATAAAAATACAAAATATTCCTTAGGCGTCAGCGCATTGAAACCCGAAATGAACACCTGCCCTGTCCAGGAACAAGCCGGTCGTGCCGGGATACTGGTTATACCTCCATAAACGGAACATGCGGCCGGCCTATTTTCCGAAATTATAGGACGCTCCCACGCTGAGTCCGAAACCGCTTACCGGGAAGGTCTGTTTTAATTGCTTGCTCGGACTGGTACTCGGAATGTTCTCCTTTTTGTCGTACGACTTGACAAATTCTGTCCGCTTCTGGCTTTCCGACAAACCTCCCAGGATATCCGTCCCGTTCACCGTGTATTTCGTCAGGTCATAATATTTCGGGGTATAGTTCATCCCGGTAAAATCAAATTCACCAAAGAGTTTGAAGCCCTTTGTGAGATTGAAATCCATGCCGGCGGCAATGGAATATCCCAGCGGGATCCCTCCATGGTACCGCCCTTCAATGGAGGTTTCGGTACTCCCCGACGTTTTGACTTCGGTGTAATAAATATCGGGAATGATGCCGATCCCCAACCCGAACCGTGCATACGGGTTGTAGTTTTCAAGCCCGGGAGTGATCACGAACGAGGGTATCAGCGAAAAAACCATGGCCCGGTATGAGGTGTTTTTGGTATAACTGTCATATATAGACTCGTAAGTCACATTGGTCTTGGTCTTCAGCCCGAAATGGTCGTTGATGTCCAACTCCGCGCTGAAATAGCGGTTGAACCGGTAGCCGAACCCCAAGTCGACATTAAACCCCTTGCCCGGGGCAAAATTTACAGAGGACAATACGTCGGAGGTTGGCCCGTAATCTTCATCAAATTCATCGCAGGGGTCATAATCACAAAGCCCGATTCCGCCCCCAACTCCCAGGTGAAGGTAAAACCTGCTGTCGGGTTCATCACTCCAGCTCCGGCTGTTATCCTGGGCACATGCAGCAAGTCCCACAATTGCTATGAAACATGCAGAAAGTATCATTGCTTTCATGTTACAATCATTTAAAACTGTGCAATATTGCAATGCCAAAGATAGGTAATAAAATGTAAATAGTCTAAATAAGGTATATTTATTTTTGCGGGGATATCCTGTTTGGTGAATGATAATTTGCACGGCAGCGTAGACCGGCTAACCTGGTGAACATTGGGAATAACCTGCAAGCGGTCTTCATTGGGCGGAAGATCAGGCAGGGAACGATGTTTAAGGTGAAAGGTTAATTAAGGAGCGAAGAGCGGCTGATGTATTGCTTGTCCTGGTGGTAAATGAACAAACAGGTACCCTCTTTGATGGTTTCGACAATCTGTTTGATCAGGTCGGGAGGCAGGGAGGGGCAACCTAAACTACGGCCCAGCCGGCCGGTTCTCCGGATGAAATTTTCAGTGGCGTAAGCGGCCCCGTGAATGATGATCTCGCGCTTCATCGCGTTGTCGTTGAAGCCTTTTTCAACTCCGTCGAGGATCAGCGATAACCCCACGCTCGAACCGAGACATTCCTGTTTTGTAATGTAGAATCCAAGACTGCTCTCGCAGGAGCCGACAACATTGGAGAAATGTTGGGCAAACTCATCGCCGGTCTTGCGGCCATGGGCGACATAGGTATTGAACAGGAGCACCTTATTCAGTAGATCGATTACATATAGCCGCTTGTTCCTGCTCGACTGGGAAAAATCGACAATAGTCAGGATGCCATTATTCCTTAGTTTGCCATTGTATTCAAGTTTATGATGGCCTTTCATGGCAAACTGGAAAACTTCACGGGACAGTCCCTTTTCTGACAGGTTCAGCGATGCGTAAAGCTGGGGCTGATCTGCAGGGTCCGGGCCCGGGTTACCAGCGCCGGCACGTTGTATCAAGGGGATTATCAGCAAAAGGAAAAACAGGAATTGTTTTCTCATGCTGCAAAGATAGGCAAATAATCTCTGCCGGAAGTTTTTAACGTTTTTTTGACAGACTAACGTGCACTAAACCAGGTTATTTGTCCTCTTTCAGCAGGCTTGCCAATCGGTTGTCCCTTTGATAGATATCGTTGTAGAAATTGAGGTTCCCCTGCCGGTCCACCCATGCTGTAAAGTAGCCGATATAAACCGGAATCTTGTGTTTTATTACACAAGTGTATTCCTTGCCCGAACGCATGGCCGCATCAATCCGCTTAGTGGTCCACGCCGGGTCGTCGTTCAGCACCGTGAGTGCCAGGTCCCTCGGTTTCCCCACACGGATGCATCCATGGCTGAATGCCCTGGTCTCCCTGGCGAACAGGCTCTTTGCCGGTGTATCGTGCATGTAAATGTCATTGGAATTCGGGAAAATGAATTTAACCAGTCCCAGGGAGTTGTTTTTCCCCGGTTTCTGGCGTACCTGCCCGTTGTTCCACTCCATGTTGTGTTTTTCAAGGTAATTTTTATTTTTCGCCATTCCGGGCCTGACCTCCTTGCTGATGATGCTTTGCGGGAGGTTCCAGTAAGGACTGAATACAATATAGCTGAGCATCCCGCTGAAGATTACGGTTTTTGTTACATCGGACCCAACGATTACGGGCGATTCGAGTTCTGTTTTCCCGTTGCGGACAAATGTCAGTTTGAACGAAGGGATGTTGACCACGATGAACTCCTTTGCTTTGGCAAATTCGGGCGAAATCCATCGGCATCTTTCCATGTTTACGATGATCTGGCTGATGCGTTCGCCCACCGGCCTGTTCATCTCGCGAACCAGTTCTGCACCGATCATCCCGGTTGACGTTTTACCATTGCGGGCCTGGAATTTTTTAACTGCTTCCATCAGGTCGTTGTCGAAAAGGTTGCTGCCATTGTTATGTTTGAGTTCACCCGTGAGGAGGAGCCGTTCTTTCACCTGCAGGATGATCCTGCCCGTATCGCCAGACTTGTATCCTTTTTTTCCCGGAATGGCGTCGATGGGTTTCCATCCCCCTTTCTTTTCAATTTCGCGGTATTGCTGAAGCACATCCCGTAACTTGTAATACTGGCTGAACAACACACTGTCGTTGCGTTTGAACAATTCACGATCGGGCAAAACCGAATCGAGCAGGGCCGCGAAGGAGACCTGTTTGCGTGGCAGAAGCCAGCCAATGGCCGTAGTGGTGGTATCGGCAAGACCCTTGTACACCTTTTCGGCATAAAACAGGTAGAGGTTGGTGAGCATCAGTTCGGTCTCCGTTTGCGAAAGGTTGTTGTCCTTTTCATTTTCAAACACCCCGTCGATCTTTTCCTGGTATGGAAATTTCGAAGAAACCCCTTCCACGACAAGTTCCCTGATTTTACTGTAGAGGGTCTGCCCGAATTCAACAATTCCTCCTGAATCATACCATATATGCATGAACCTGTTCTGGCGGTAAACCTCCAGCAGATCTTTCCGGTACTTGTTCAGTTCAGGGTAGGAACCATAAAATGAAGCCACCTGGTTGCTGTCGAAAGGCATGTTGCTGCGGTGGTTCACGGTGCCGATAAGCCGGCCGTCTGGCAGTCTACCCGAATGAGCGTTATTTTTTAAATTGCATGACCCGGCTGCAATTAAAAATACCAGGAAGATGGCGATCAGTCCCGCCCAATATATCCTGAGAGGATGTCCGGTTTTTTCTTTTGGCGTAACCATAGTTCTTCCAATTAATTGCAAGTTGCGAAAATAAAGATAATTACGTTCATCGCGGGAAAGGAAACGGATGATTGTTTTCGTTTCAGGGGGGCATAATGATTCCGGACCGCTAAAAACAGTACAGCAGTCCGGTTGGGGACTGCTGCATTGCTTCAATAGCCGATAAAAAAACACAATTCTGAAAAAAAAGAATCTTGTGCTGCCAGCGGTTTACTTCACAATTTTCTGAACAATCCGGATTCCTGCCGGGGAGGTGATCCGCAGCGTGTATATACCATGGCCGAGCATGCTCACATCCACCTGAGGATGGTTGGCACCGCTGGCCAGCGTGAGTGACTGGCGAACCACAACCTGCCCGCTCATGTTGCAAATCTCGGTAAGGCCGGTCGCCGGGGCGGTAACGTTAAAGCTGAGATTCAGGATATCATTGACAGGGTTGGGGTAGAGGGTAAAACTCTCCACAATTGCGGCTTCGCCGATCCCAAGGATGCTGGTCCCATTCATCGTCATGGTGACCGCCGCCACCGGGTTGCCTGCACTGAGGATCACCTTCACGAGTTCGCTGGTGGTATTGGGGAGTTCGGGTTTCAGGTAATAGGTGCCATATGCCATCCCGCTGAAACTGAAGCTCCCGGAGGCATTCACCCTGCGGTAGCCGACCGTCTCGCCCTGCTCATTGGTCAGCAGCATGGTGATCTGCTCTACCTGGCCTGTTTTCAGTCCCACCTTGTTGATATGGCCGTTAACGCCACCCTGGCCTGAAAACATGTGGGTTCCATGGACTAGATTGATGTTGTATGGGTTCTGTGCCTGCCCGAGGTGGACAACCGCAGCCTGCTGCCAGTGGATGACATTACCAAAGTAGGTGGGAAGATATTCGCCGGCAGAATCGAATGGAAGCGCCCAGATGACGTATTCACCTCCCGGCACATAAGGGAATGCATAGGCCCCGATGGGATTCAGGAAACTGGTGGCGACAAAGGGGGGATGGGTGGTGGAGGTGTCAAGTGCAAAGATCATTACCAGCCCGTGGCTCATGGGGATATTCCCGGCGAAGACCTGGCCGTAGAGCTGGTGGATGTCGGTGCTGTCGCCGACCAGGATCTGCTGCGTGCTGGTAAATGCGCAATGGCTCGAATCCTGGCGCACCGTGGCAAGTGTGACGGCATACCAGCCCGGGGCGGCATACAGGTGAGCAATATTTTTTCCGGTACTGGTGGTCCCATCACCAAAATTCCAGGTATATGTTGCCGGCTGGTTATATGGCATGTGTCCCTCAAAACTGATATGCAGCCAGTCGGGCATATGGGTGAACCAGCTGGCACACGGCGGGGGAGGAGGTGGGCCGGCCTGGACATCCTTGCATTCGGTATCCTGGCATGCAGGATTGGTGTGTGTAATTGTCAGGCAAACATGGTAGACGCCATTGGTGGCATAGGTATGAACGGGATTCTTATCGTTGGAGAAGGTGCTGTCGCCGAAACTCCAGTACCAAGACGATCCGCCGCCAACACTCAGGTCGGTAAAATGAAATGTCCTGGATGTGGCATTACTATCGCAATTCCAGGTGAATTCGGCATGGCACCCAACCCCGGTGCTGTCGCCGATGTGGACTTCATGAGTCCTCGAATCGAAGCAACCCCCGGCAAGGCTGTCGCCCATTTTCAGGGTTACATGGTATACTCCCGGCGCCGCATAGCTGTGAAACGGGCTGAAGAGAGGCGAGGTTGAACCGTCGCCAAACGACCATTGCCAGGGCCCGTTGACACCCACCGAAGTGTTGATGAAATGAACATTCTGCGGCGGTGGCGGGGCAAAAGCGGGATAGAAATCGGCATGGCATGGCAGGGGTGATTGACCGGAGCAGATGATAAAATCTATTATAAAATTCTGGTTGCCCGGGCCGAATGGAAAATCGCCGAGGTGGGGATGGAGCACACAGTCAAGGACGGTAACACGCATGATCCCACCGGGAATGGTGCCATTGTTGAAGAAAATGGTATCCACATAGAGCCCGTTCATCATGGTATGGACCTCATGGTGATAAACGAAACCGCCACCGGCCGAATCGATATCGATATGTACAGGGTAATTGGCAAGCGGCGCTCCCGTAACGCTGTCGGTAACATAGCCTGACACATGGATGGTGTTTGTCTGCGCCATCAGGCTGACGGCAGCGAACCATACCATGAAAAGGAGGATCATTTTTTTCATCGGATTATTTTTTAAGAGTTGGATGCAGTTGTTTTGTTTGTTCCAATATAATAAACCCTGGATCGGTTAAACGTTGCCCGAAAAATGCATCATTATCCTATAACTTTATCAGCAGGGCCGATCTCATGCCTGCCGACCAGGGTTTTTTAGTATTGACCGACGATTCGTATACGGAGTTAAAATAGTACCTGATTTCGGGTTCAAGTTCCAGGCTGAACCTCCCGGAAAGTTTCAGGGATGCACTGATTCCGGCCACTGCCTGCCAATTCAGGTCGATGCGGTCGGGCGAGATATCGTTGATGGAGATGACCCGGTCCATTCCCGCGTTGTAGGACCCTGACAAATTTTCGGTCTTCAAAAGCAGCGACATCACAGCGCCTCCCCTGATCCCCAATGATATTCTTGAGTTCTGCCAGAAGTCGTATCCCAGGATGAGGGGGATCTGCAGGTATGTGTAGCGTTTTTTAATGTAGGAATAGTTGTTGAGAAGGGTCGTGTCATAAACCTGCTTATTCGTTGAATAGTAGGTCGCAATAAGGTTGTAGTGCATTGCGTCCCAGTTGAATTGAACGGAATCGAGGAATGAATAGGTTCCGACGTATGGATTGGTTTTAACCAGCATTTCGTTCGAACCGGTGGTGATGCTGAGCCCCAGACCGGTCCTTACCGAGTATTTGCCGAAATGGAAGGTGCCGTCCACCCCCATATTGTTGACGAATTTCTCCCCGTTGAGTGTGTTGAACATCCATTCAGGACTGTAATAGAGGCCCAGGCAAACATCCCAGTTTTTTGGAGGCGTGTATTTCACTGCATGAACCTGTTTCCTTGATTCATTGTTCCCTGTCGGAAAGGGTTCAGCCTGTTCTGTTGTTTGATCCGGCGCATCCGGAGTAAAAGTGGTAATGGAAGGAGGCGTGGATGTTTCAACCGGGGCCTGCGTAATTAAAGGTTCGGTTGATGTCGCCGGGGTGGCAGGAATTACGGTTGACGGTTTCTGCATGCCATCCATGTTGCCGGGTATCACAGGCGCAACGGAGGCGGAAGGCGCCGGTAAGGATTTGACTGGATGGGCAGGGGCTTCAGATGCCTGTGCCTTTTCACGCATGAATACCGCTTTATGGCCCGTTCCCGGGGCAGTGGTTGTTGCCACCTGGCCGGGGTTGGTCATGACTGTCTGCTGCACCGGTTGCACCCGGGCTGTGTATGCAACGTTGACGGTACTGCCGTGATCACCCCAAATAAGGAGTCCGGTGACCAGGCCAATGATCAGCAATCCGGCTCCGATACCGGCATAGACCCATCCGGAGAGGGACTTTTTCCCGGCCAGGTCGGCAGCCTCCCCGAGGAATATGGCCCTTTGTTCCCGGGACGGAGTGACCTCCAGGTCATCCAGCCCCTGGCGGAACAGATCATCAAGAGGATGCTGCTCTTTCCGTATACTTTTTTTCATTCTGATAAACATTGAGACGTTTACGTAGTAGATTCCTTGCTTTGAGCAATTGCGACCTGGAGGTGTTCTCCGAGATGCCCAGCATTTCGGCAATCTCGCGGTGAGAATAATCCTCCATCACATACAGGTTGAAAACCATGCGGTAACCGGCCGGGAGTGAAGAAACCAGCTCCAGCAACTGGTTTTGCGTAAGATCACAGCCTTCGAAGGCCTCTGCATCGGGAACAACTTCAAGGGCCGGCTCCAGTTCGGAGAACAATTTCTCCTTTTCATGGTCCCTGATGTGGTTGAGTGCAGTATTCACAATAATCCGGCGCATCCAGGCTTCGAGACTCCCCCCTGGTTTGAACTTTTTGTAGGCAAGGATGATCTTGATAAATCCATCCTGAAGCACATCTTCAGCATCTTCCCGGTTCCCGGTATAGCGCAGGCAAATGGCAAACAGCCAGGGTGCATGCAGGTCATACATGACTTCGATGGCTTTGTCATGGGTTCCGTTACCCTTATTCCTGCGTGAAAAGATCATCCTGTATAATAAACACGTGAAAACTGAAATGTTGCCTGCACGATGAACAATTCATCAGTGGCAGGGATTAACCGGAGAGAAAAATACAAAAAAGCCGGGAATCTCAACGCGCAACAGTTGAGACTCCCGGCTGGCGGGCTGTTCAGGGATGGTTTATTTTTCGCACACCAGGTTTCCTCCTGCTTTGAGACGCACAAATTTATGTGTTTGCCCAAGCATAAGGTAAACCGTGTACTGGAGACTGCCGTCGGCCATCGTTAACAGTTCACCCCGGTTGCATACCTGGTAGGTGCCGTAATTGGCGGTTATATGATCCTTGACGGCTTGCGGAACATCTGCATACCTGATTCTCTTTGCCCACAGCAAATAGTTGTTTCCCGCGTCAAAAACCGCTTTTTTGGGCTCTGCGCCCATCATGCCGATCATCACTTCGATTACGGCACCATTGGGACAGAGGGTGTCGAGTTCGGCATGGTTGATCTTGTACCCGGTGAAATTGGCGGTAATGTAGGCTGTGATGGCAGCCGGGAGTGAATCGACAGGGATTCCGTGACCGGGACCGCCTTCATGACCGCCGCCGTGATGACCGCCTCCATGATGACCGCCTCCCCGGTGATTTGTATCGCCGCATATGGTGTCGCCGCCGTGATGGCCGTCGTGGAAGTTCTTACCGTCGCCCAGGAAGTCGCCTGCTTCAGTAAAAGCAAGTTCCTCGGCGGTATTGAGTGTCACAATATATTTTGCATTGCTGCCGGTAAGAGCAACGACATAGTCGATGCTGGCGTCGGGGTAGTTGCTGTCGATGTAAGCCGTTGCTTTCAGCGGTAAACTGGCAGCCGTTGTTGTTGTTGTTGTTGTTGTTGTCTGGCTCTTTTTGCAGGCGCTCAGCCCTACAAGGATAACCAACATGAAAACCATGATTTTTTTCATCTTTTCTGAAATTTAAGGTTTGCCTGCATTATCGCATTCCGGCATTGCGTCCCATTACCTTTAGATGAAGACCGGTAAAAAAAGGAGGTAAGGGTGTTCCATTTTTACGTTTTCGGGTTTCCTGCCGTGTATTAATAAAACCCCGGTTTTCATTTTCGTTGCCTTGTCGTTGCCGGAAATGAAAAAAAATGCATCACGAAATCCACGGGATGCATTTTCAAGGAAGGCTAGTTCTCAGAAAAAGAACAGATTACAAGGCCAGGTTTTGTTTTTTTTATTGCCGATTGGTGTCTTCAACTTTTTTGTATGGTCAGGGAAGTCATGGTGAGGGAACCCATCACGGATTGGTCGTTGAAAATTCCAACCGTATCTTGTTCCACTTTAAGTGCCAGGGCATAGAGTAACGGCAGATAATGTTCCGGGGTCGGGATGGCCATGTCGAAGGCGCTACCTTGTGAACGGTAGTTGATAAGTGACTGGTGGTCGCCCGAGAGAATGAATTTTTTCATCTTTTCGCTGGCTTCGATGGCCCAGTCGTACCCGTAAGGAGTGTACGCGGTTTTTGACCAGTCGATGCGTCGCAGGTTATGGACCATGTTTCCGCTGCCGATGATCAGCACCCCTTTTTTCCGGAGCGGGGCAAGCTCTTTGGCAAGGTCGTAATGGTAGGCGGCAGGTTGGGTGAAATCGAGGCTCAGCTGGATAACCGGGATGTCGGCTGCCGGGTACATGCGCCTCACGACGCTCCAGCAACCGTGATCAAGTCCCCATTTTTCGTCCATTCCAACCTCGGTTTTCCGGATAATCCGTTTAACTTCCTTTGCTGTGGCCGGACTTCCCGGGGCAGGATACCTGACGTTGAAGAGTTCCTGCGGGAACCCGCCGAAGTCGTGGATCGTTTCCGGCTTTTCCATGGCGGTCACAAATGTTCCCTTGGTTTCCCAATGCGCCGATATGCACAGGATCACTTCAGGCCTGGGCATTTGTTTGCCGATTGCGGTCCAGCCTCTCGAAAATCCGGTATCTTCGATGGCATTCATTGGGCTTCCATGACCGATGAACAGCACAGGCATCAGCGCTGTGCTGTCAAGGGATGAGATCATATCATTCAGTTCTTTCAGTTTCATAACGGCTCCGGCTAAAGGAATGGTTAACAGGGTTTGTAAAAATACTCTTCGTTGCATAGGTTGTAAAGATAATTTAAAATACTGCAGGTAACCCTTAGGCCCGCAAACGATTTGCAGGTTAAGTGGGCTGCATATGACGCTTCACAAACACTGCCAGCCGCGCAGGCAAGGATGCATCCCGATCGCGAAAAGATCTGTTCGATCCTTCCCCGGGTTTTTACCTGCTCGGTTACAGTTCGGAAAACGGGAAAATTTCGGTGGGGAAGTTTGAAAACGAGTAGGTCTGACGTCAGTGGCCCCTGATTCAAGATGGTGTAACACAACACGCATAACCAGCCCGCGGTTGCTGCCGGTTTTTTGTGATAAAATGTTCAGGACAGGATGGCAGGACCCTGGTATCCGACAGTTTGCCCGAAGAGGACGCGGCGGCCGGGCGGTAGGTTTAATTTATCGGTAAGCGCGGGTTTGTTGCAGTTATGAAACCATGATGTCAGCCCGGCCGACGCGGCATACAGGTAAACATTCCCCGCGATGATCCCCGTATCCACAAAATAGTATGATTTCTGGATCTCCGGATCCTGCAGCCCCGGCTCCTGGTACCCGGCGGTGTTTGCAAGCCGGTCGATGTCGGCGACATAGATCAGCCGGACGGGGGCCTGGTCTCCGAAATTCTCCTGCCCCTTGCCGATGGCCAGCCTGCGCAGGTCGCTCGCGACTACCGGGACCAGGCTGTGATGAAATGGATCGTAAAGCCATGTTCCATGTTCCATGGCCACGTATACATCGATTTCCTGCGAATTGCTTGCCGTTGCCGACGTTCTCCCGGCGATGCCGAAGGGGCCTTTTTTCCGGTTCACCCCGCAGGCAGCCCAGAGGAGGTTCGAAAGAACCTGCAACGGCAATGGTTTGTCACCAACTTCGCGCGTGGTTTTTCTCTGCTGCAGTGCTTTCAGGATCGGCTTCTCCTTGCCTGCTTTGGGTTTCAGCAACGGAAAAGGTTTCCGGGTGACAAAGTAGGCGTCGTCAAAGGTGAAAAAGGTATTTGGCTTCTTCATGGAAAGATATTATTGATTTAACAATAAAATTAATAAATAGTCACGGTTTCTTGTCTGATATCAACCTTGGATTTATTGCATCATGATGCCGGTTGCAGCCCCCTGCAGGGTGGTGTGCCCGTAAATGAAAACCGCGATTCCGTTTTACCATATACGCAGATATCGCTGCCAGATAAAATAATCCCACCGGCAAAGAGTTGTGTCCTTCTGGGTGCCCAACAGGTGTGCCGTTTTTATAATAATAGATATTTTCTCCGGCGCCACCTGAGACCTATTCATCATAGGAAACATACACAGCCGGACCATTCGTATAGGTAAAGGTCGGTCCTGTGGACGTTCCCCCGCCGTTGGTCACAGTAACCGGACCCGTGCTCCCGCCGGCAGGCGCCGAAACCACCAGGGAAGTTGTGCTGGCGCTGCTGACGGTTGCGGCCGTCCCATTGAATTTCACGGTATTATTGGCCGGTGTGATGTCAAAATTGGATCCGGTAATGGTAACGGAAGTTCCTGCCTTACCCGCAACCGGGTTGATCGATTCAATGGTAGGTGCCGAACCGGTCGTATAGGTAAAAACCGGGCCGGTCGCCGAACCGGTGCTGTTTGAAACCGTCACCGGACCGGTTGTGCCGCCTGCAGGTGCAGTTACATTCAGGGTTGTGGTGGTGCCACCCGAAACCACTGCAGTCATGCCGTTGAATTTTACAGTATTCTTCGAAGGGGTGGCGTCGAAATGGGTGCCTGTCACCATGACCGGTGTGCCTGCGCTGCCAAAGGAGGGACCGATCGATACAATGGTCACCGTTGCCGGGATCGGCGATGGGGATGGTTTGCTGCATGCCGTAAATGCCAGTGGAAATAAAATCATCAGAACAAACCGGGTCACATGGTCAAATGCCTTTTTCATAGCGCCTTACATTTTTTACCTGAAATCCTGATAATTAGACATCTTTTCCCTGTTTCCCGTTGCCCGGCAGTGTAAAATGTTCGCCGGATTACCGGCAGACCTGAAATCTTTATTTAATATTTATCGCTTTATCCGGAAAAGTTTCGTATCTTGTACCAAATGACAGCAAGATGAAGGGAGATCAGATCGACAACAGACGTAACCTAACAAATCCTCAGGGAGTTATCCCAAAGACGAAAATACAGTCCGGTTCAACCAAGGATTTATTCCCGGTTGTGCTTGACGGCGGCAGGACCATAATATTTATCTCTGACAGGACAAAAGAGAAGGAGACAATTGAACGGTACAAGAACCGGGGCGTTGTGAAGACCTGAAAAGGCAACCCTGTTTTCGTTTTTTTTACCGGGGGCAACCCCTCATGGATGGATTTTCCGCATTTGCGGTTTATCCTGTGATGGGTATGTTTTTGCCTTCACCTAAAGTTTCTTTCTCCGCGCGGATAATTGAATAAGTCCGCGAGGCTCCGCCGATCCGCACGTTTTTTTCCTTTCGCCGGATCAGTCAACCATTTAACAACACAGACATGGCAACACTTACCCGGGAAATGAAGGACATGATTGCTACCCAGCAATGTTTTATCGGAACAGTGAACGAGGCAGGGATCCCTAATGTGGCACCCAAGCGCTCAATGCATGTCCTGAGCGACGATTCGCTGATCTTTAACGAAGGAACCGGCGGAGCGACCTATGCGAACCTCAGGCGGGGCTCAAAGGTTTCGGTTGCGGTGGTCAACCGTGAGATCCTCGACGGGTACCGGTTTGTCGGCAGTGTTACCCTTCAGGAAGAGGGACCCTTGTTTGAACAGGCGGCAGAGATGGCGGCAAAGATTGGAATGCGTAAACCCATCGCCGTTGCGATCGTTCATATCGAGGAGATCCATTCACTGAAGCCGGGTCCCGGCGCCGGAAAAAAAATCGCCTGAGGGCAACCGGGAGTCAGCATGAAAAAACCGCTCCCGGTAATTGCCTGCCAGGTTCCGGTTATTTAGCGAAACCCTTCAGTTTCATTTTGATCTTGCTGTCGAGTTTAGCCGCAAATTCGGACTGGTGGTATTTCCCGGCAATCGATTGCAGTTGCTCCAGGATACCGAGATCCATCTCCATATCATTCTGGAAGACCTGCTGGTCGGCACTGCTGAACGACTGGTAATAATCAATGTTCTGCAGTGCGGTCTGTGACAGCCGGTCGGCAATTTTATTGGCCTTGTCGGTTCCTCCCGTGCGGTAGTAAAGATCGATAAATGGCAGGATGGTCTGGTCGTATGGAAATTTGTTATCCGGGAAATTTTTGAAAAACATATCCATAAGCTGGGTGGCCTCCTTTGTTTTTCCATGTTCAACAAGGTCCTGCGCGGTGCGGGCCATTTCCATTTTAGGCCGGTAGGAACTGTTGCGGCTTTCGGGATCAATATATACCTTCGGATCGCTCAGGTTGCCCCATTTGCACTTGTTCATGAAGATATCATAGCTTCCCCGGCCGTCAACACCGCCCATACCCGGGATGTACGTGGCCGAATCGGCCAGCACGGGGATGAACTTGTAAACCCATCCTTCGAGGTGGCAGTATTTTTCGATGTCGAAACAATGGCTGACACTGGAGGGGGCTGCATAATAAACAGGACGCTGCCACTGGTTTGTGGCAATGATGTCGAGCATCATCAGGTCATTTTTGGTAAGATAGTTTGACTTGATGGTCCAGTAAATGGTATCGACCATCCTGTCGCGGTAGTATTCGGGAACGATCCCGTTCCTGATGCAGGCATCCTTGTCGACTGTCAGCTTGATCTTTTTCGCCGGGAAGAACTTGTACCTTCCGCCCCCCTGGGAGGTGAGGTATGTTTCAGGGTTGTCGCTTTTGATAAAACCGATGAGGTCTTTCAACTCAACATAATCCTTGATCCCCGAATCGTAAAAGGGGATATAATCGTTGGTCCCCTCGCGGTACTGGATGGGCGATAGTGTAAAAGGCAGCGGTTCCGACTCGTACACCCTGGTGAACATCTGCTGTACGTACCATCCGCCTGATGCAAGTTCGTAGTTGACATCCCTTACGTCCCGCCTGACCCCCTCAACTTCCTGATTATACCACAAGGAAAAGGTGTCGTTATCGCCGTTGGTGAAAAGGATCGCATTCTTATCGCACGAATTCAGGTAGTTTGCCGCATAATCCCTCGCTGTGTATTTTGCTGAACGGTCGTGGTCGTGCCAGTTCTGCGAGGCCATGACCCCGGGGACGAGCACGAGCGAGAGTAACCCGGCCACAGCCACGGCAAAAAGCTCCTTGATCTTCACCTTTTCAATCAGGAAATCCGCAAGCCACAGAACGCCGAGCCCGGTCCATATGGCAAACGCGAAGAACGAAGCAGCATAGGAATAGTCCCTTTCCCTGGGTTCATATGGTTGCTGGTTCAGATAGGTCACGATCCCGAGCCCGGTCATCAGGAAGAGCAGCAGGACCACGATACCCCAGGAGTAATGTTTTTTAAACTGGTAGAACATTCCCGCGAGGCCCAGCAGGAAGGGCAGCAGGAAATACTTGTGACTGGCCATGTTGTTGAGGCTGTCGGGCAGATCCGAAACCGTATGACCTACCCGCGCTTTGTCGAGGAAGGGGATGCCGGTGATCCAGTTCCCGTTCTTGATTCCCCCGAATCCCTGTTCATCATTCTGCCTGCCGGCAAAATTCCACATGAAATACCGGAGATACATCCATGAAACCTGGTATGTAAAGAAGAACCTGAGGTTTTCGGTAAATGTGGGCCGGTTGACAGTGGCTGGTTTGCCGTCCGGGCCGGTAACATCCATGGGAACCCCGGGTCCGCCCCATTCACGGTAAAAGGCCGCGGCGTTTTTACGCTGGGTGCTCCACATCCTGGGGAAGACCACGGTGAAGCGTGGGTCGTAAATGGGAACAGTTCCCTTGCGATCGTCGATTACGATGTATTTGCCCGACTTGTCATCCCGCCTGTAGAGTGGAGTACCATCTCCGTAATCGATGATCGGCGCGGTGTAATACTGGCCGTGGAGGAAGGGCCAGGTTCCGTATTGTTCGCGGTTGAGGAAGGAAACCAGGCTCACGGCGTCTTTCGGCGCATCTTCGTTGATTGGCGTGCCGGCATTTGAACGGATGACCAGGGTCAGGAACGAGGAATAACCGATCAGCAGGAAGGCCACGCACAGGATCAGCGTGTTGAGTACCGGTTTCGCTTTTTTACGGGTGTACCACAATCCCCAGATGATCAGCCCGATGAAGAGGGTAAAATAGATGATCATACCGGTGTTGAAGGGCATCCCGAATCCATTGGTGAAGAGCAGTTCGAACTGCCCGGCAAGCTGCGGGATCCCCGGGATCAGGAAATACATGATAAAGGCCAGTACCAGGAAAGAGATCAGCAGGTTAACGAGAATGCCCCTGAGGGTCACCTTGTATTTTTTAAAGTAGAAGACGAAAGCAAGCGCAGGGATGGTCAGCAGGTTCAGCAGGTGGACCCCGATGGAGAGCCCGATCATGAAGGCAATGAAAATAAGCCATTTGTAATGGTGTTTCTCATTGGCCACCTCCTCCCATTTGAAGATCGCCCATACGACAATGGCAGTGCAGAACAGCGACATCGCAAAAACGTTAGCTTCGACTGCAGAGAACCAGAAGGAATCTGAAAAGGTGAAGGTGAGCGCCCCGACCGCCCCGGCCGACAGGATTTTCCAGGTTTGAGCAACCGTTATTTCTTCACCGGGTGCAACAATCCTGCGTGCCATCATCGTAATGGTCCAGAAAAGGAAAAGAATGGTGAAAGCGCTTGATAAACCCGAAACCATGTTGATCATGAAGGCAACCTTGGTGGTGTCGCCAAAGGCAAACAAGGAAAAAAGCCTGCCCATCAGGCCAAAGGTGGGGGCACCGGGAGGATGCCCGATCTGGAGTTTGTAAGCGGTGGAAATATGTTCGCCCGGGTCCCACCAGCTTACGGTAGGCTCGAGGGTTAACATGTAAACCACGGCGGCAATGGCGAATACCACCCAGCCGGTGATGTTGTTCAGTTTCCTGTACTGTTTCATTTGTAATTGTTTTGTTGCAATGGTCAGTAATAACGTCTGCAGGGTTAAAAAATTTTTGATGTTGATCGGTTAATCATGAATGCGACAGCTTTCGTGTTTCATTATTCAGTCTTTCTCTTCAGGCAGGTTCAGTTTTCCAAACCTGTTGTGAAGGAAAAGGATCATCACCCCGAAAAATACGGCAACCAAGATCATCATGGTATGCAGGATGCCGAGGGCTGAAAGGGACACCAGCAATAAATGGAGGATAAAACTGATGATGGTAACCGAAATAATGACGATTTCGCTTTTTTCCCTGATCTTGCCGGAGAGGAGCCTGGAATAAAAGAAACTGAATATCTTTTCGCCTCTGGGCATTTAGAATTAAAAATTACAAATTATAAATTACAAAAAGATGGTAACCAATATGATGAGTAATCAAAATTTACAAAGGATCTTCAAATTCCCCGGGGAACCCTTACCGGCTTTAGCCGTTGATAAATCCTCCTGTACGGCACGGGTTATGATTTGTGTGCAAAGATATGAAAATCAGGCGGAGTTAGCAAACAGGGCTGCAAACTTAAAGCAACGGGATGGTGATCCTGCGACAGGGAAAGCTATTTGTTCTTTTTAACCAGGGATATGTCTATTCAACAGGTTTGCCGACCGAAATGTTCAGCCTTACCACGCTGATAGCATATTCGATCCTGGCCCTGAGGAGGTTCACCCTGCTCTCCTGGAGCGCTGTTTCGGCATCCAGGAGGTCGAGGTTGGTAATGGCCCCGGTCTTGAAGGAGATGGCCGCCAGGTCAAGCGCCTCGTTTGCCTGGCTTACCTGGAGGACCCCCTGGTCGATCTTTTTCAGGGAAGCCAGGAGGTTGGTCTCATTCTGGTATACTTCGCTGGAAATATCGCGCGAAACCTGTTCGATGTCGTTTCGGGCCATGCTGATGTTCGAACTGGCCATCCTGATCGAATATCGCCTCCGGGTCGCATCAAAAATGGTCATGTTAAGCCCGGCCCCGGCCGCAAAGTTTGCTGTGAATTTGTTGAGATCGGGGAAATACCCGTTTTTGAACCCACCCTGCGCGAAGAGGTTCAGTGTCGGGTTGTCCATCACCTTCACCGAGCGGAGCTGCAACTGGGCATGCTCTTCATGCAAATGGGCGACCGCCATTTCATAGCGGTGGTCCAGCGCATAAAGGATCAGCGAATCGGGATCGATCCCGGGCTGCGCCGATAATGTGTTCCCCTGCACCTTCAGCCTGGTCTTCACCGGGAGGCCGAGCAGGGAGTTCAGGATAGCCTGCTGCGATTCGATGGAGGCTTCCAGGTCGACCTTCTGGCTCTCGGCATTGGAGAGCCTTACCCGGGTCGAAAGAATCTCATAGTGCGTTGCCGAGCCGGTCTGTTCTTTCCGGGTCACAAAATCGAGGTGCTGCTGCAGGGTTGCAATCTGCGCCTCCTTGATCCGGATGGCCTCCTGCAGGTATACCTGGCTGTAAAAACTGACGGCTGTAAGGAGCGTCAGCCGCTGGCGGACCAGTTCAACGTTTTTTTCGGCCAGGTCACGGTTTGATTTCTCCACATCCACCTTGCGGGCCGTCTTCCCGAAATCGTAAATATTTTCCGAAACGCCTACCGTTGCATCGTAGTTGTTGTTCGGGGCCATCACGAAATGACCAAGGTTGGGGATGGTCAGTTCGGGAACCGGTCCGATGTAGGTGTAGCCTGCATTGGCGCCGATGTACGGGTAGTAACCCGATTTTGCCAGCCCGATCCCTGCCTCCGCCGCCCTGATCGCCTCCTGCGCCTTCGTAATGGTCGGGTAGGTTTCGAGCACCTGTTTCAGGATCCGGGTCAGCGTCAGCGAATCGTTGGTGTTGAAGGGGCTTCCCTGCTGCCTGGGCAGACCCGCCGCCCAGGCCTTTTGACCGGCGATGGAAATAAACAGGAAACAACAAATTAAAAATTTGATTTTCATATACTTAATTATTCTTTTTTATTCTGAGAAAGAAAACAGGAATTGCGCTGACCAGGGTGATGACTGCCGCAATCAGGAAATCGTCGCTGATGGACTGAACAAAAGCCTGCCGGTTGATGTGCGACATGATCAGGATTTTACCCTGTTGTGCTGCATTTGCTGCCGTACTGCCCGCGTTGTGCATCAGGAAATTGCCCAGGTTGTTTAAAACGCTTTTAAAAGCGGGGGAATTCTGGTCGAGGGCCTCCCCGTAGAGTTGTGAATGGTAGATGACCCGCGTGGTCAGGAGGGTTGACAGCAACGCCACCCCGAAACTGCCGCCGATTTGCCGCAAAACGTTGATAAGCCCTGAGGCCTGTCCCATCTTTTCCTTCGGGATGCCGATCGTGGCCAAGGCCGTGAGCGGGCTGAACATCATCCCCATGGCCAGTCCCCTGAGATAAAGGGTGAACATGATGAAAGAGTGCTCGGTCATGAACGAAAGCATGCTGTTGAGGTAAAAGCTGAGTGCCAGCAGCAAAGCCCCGATGATGATGGGCACCCGCGGGTTCATACGGGTTGAGAAGATCCCTGTAGCCGGGGCAACGATCCCCTGGATAATGCCTACCGGCAGGAAGACAGCCCCAGCCTGGATGGCGGTATATCCCAGCGAATTCTGCAGGTACAGCGGAAGCAGGAAGGTGCTCCCGAACATCCCTATGCCAAAAATGAAGATGATTAGGTTTGAGACTGCGAAATTGAATCCCCTGAAAAGGCTCAGGTCGATCAGCGGCTCCCTGATGGTGAGTTCGGTGACCAGGAACAGGGTCAGGCAGATGGCGGCCACGCCGAAACAGGCCAGGATTACCGGCGAGTTCCAGCCTCCGGAATTGCTGGCGGCATTGCCTTCGGTCAGGGCATACAGCAACACAGGGAGGAAGATGCTTACTGAGATAAAACCGACAGGATCGAAAGATCGTTTCCGCGGACTCCGGTATTCCTTCTGGATGATGGCCGTTGCCAGCATACCCGCGACACCGATGGGTACATTGACATCGAAGATCAGGGGCCAGCTGAAATTGTCGACCAGGTAACCCCCGATGAGCGGCCCGAAAGAGACGGAGGCGGCCGATGCGATAGACCAGAATCCCAGTGCAAGGGTTCTTTGCTCTGGCGGGAATTCGCGCGTGATGATGGCCATTCCCACCGGCATCAGGGCGCCAGCCCCAAGTCCCTGGATCACCCGCGAGAAGATCAGCATATCCTCCGATGAGGAATACCCGCACAAAAGGGAGCCGGCGGTGAAAAGGAAAAGCCCGAGGAAGTAAACCCGCTTGTAGCCGAACCGGTCGGCCATCCATCCGGAGGTTGGGAGCATGACCGCCAGCGCCAGCATGTAGGCTGTAAGGACCCATTCAATCTTGTCGATACCCACCCCGAACGAGGCCATGATCTTGGGCAACCCCACGTTCACGATGGTTGCGTCGAGCACGGCCATGAAGGTGCCGATCATCACATTGGCGAGCAGCCACCACCTGTAGGAAGGGGCCTGCTCGTCGAATGTGGCGTTCTGCTCGCGGATGAAATTCCTGAAACCGTGCAGTGGTTTTATGCGGAACATGTTCATTTATAAATTTTAACCACAACCGACATGCCCGAAACCAGGTGGTGCATTACGGTGCTGTCTTTTTTATCACAGCGGTCGATGGATATCTTGACCGGGATGCGCTGCGTCACCTTAGTGAAGTTACCAGAGGCGTTGTTTGGGGGAATCAGTGAGAACTGGGCTGCCGTGTTTGTACCGATGTTGTAAACCTTCCCGAAGAAGGTGATCCCCGGGAATGCATCCACCGCGAATTCGGCCTGCTGCCGGTCGTGGATGGTCCCGACTTTTGTTTCTTCATAAAATGCAGAGACCCAAAGTAGCGAATCCTTGGTGACGGTAAACACCGACTGCCCCGGCTGGACCACATCGCCTGGCAGAAGCCAGCGCTTGGCGACCCGCCCGGCGGCTGGCGAAAAGATACGGGTATTCCGCAGCGAGGTCTCGATCGTACCGATCTGCGCGGCTGCCGTCTTGATGGTCAGGGAGGCGCTTTCAATCTGTGCTTTGCTTACGGAAAGCTGCGCCCGCGAGGCCTCGAGTTGGGCTGCCGCCGCCTGGGAGGTCTTGCTGATATGATCGTACTGTTCCTTCGTGATCACTTTGCCTTCGAACTGGATCGTTGCCCGGTCGAGATCATCTTTGGCTTTTTCAACATTGATCTCCTGGACCCTCATGTTTTTCTGATCAAGTTCGTATCGTGCCGTGGCCTGGGTGACGGATGCGACAGCCTGTTCGCGCATGGCAACAGCCTGGACCCGCTGCGATACAAGGTCGCTGCTGTCGAGGTCGACCAATAGTTGACCCATCCTCACGCTATCGCCCTCTTCCGCATGGATACTGATGATCCTGCCCAGTATCTTGGAACTGACCGACACCCGGTCGGAATCGATATAGGCATCGTCGGTGGCGGAGTACCTGGTGTATTGTCGGTAATAGTACCAGCCGACAGCAATAACGGTGGCGACGACCAGTCCAAGTAAAACATAGGCCCTGATCTTTCGGCCTTTGGATGAACCATTCTTTTTTTCTTCTGACATGGAAACGTAATTTTTAAGAAATAGCGGTATTGTTTTTCATGCTCCGGATAAACATTTTGCAAAAACTACAGTGGTTGCTGATCATCAGGTCGTAATCCTCCCGGGCCAGGTCGGTTACCGGCCGGTTACGGATTACGAGCAGGCGGAGGCCGTTGAGGATGTCCATGAACAGGTGCGCCTGCTCCTCGGGGTTTTGTATCCCGAAAACGCCTGACGCCTGCCCCTTCTCAAGGATCTGCGTAACCTGGGCTCTTTCCTGCTGTCTCAACACACCGATCATCTCCCGGAAATGGGGACGGATCTGGTAGAAATCGGAAAACCGGAATTTCGTCAGGTTCAGGAAAGTGGTGAAATAATCATGCCGCATCATCACGAACTCCATGATCATCTGTTCCGGGTCGGTGATTTCTTTCATCCGGCTGGCTACAAGTCCAAGATATTCATTGTGTTCCTTGGCCAGCACTGCCGTCCATAGACTTTCCTTGTCGGGAAAATAATAGTAGAGGGAGGCCTTTGACATATTGACATCCGCTGCAATCTCCGACATGGTCGTTTTTTCGAAGCCATAATGCCCGAGTCTCTTTTGCGCGGCAACCAGGATGGCATCCAGTTTTTCGGTATTTCCGAGAGAATGAACAATGGCAACCATGGTTTAACTATTTGACCCGTTTGTTTGAGGGGTCAAAAGTACAAAAAAATCATCATATCGCACCGGGTCTTTCATGAAACCCCCGGGGGCTTTCCCGGAAATGTACAGGAGCCACAGCCCTGGTCAGTAAAACCACCATCTGGATCGAAGGGGGAATGAATGTCCATAACCCGGTCCAGACCGGTAAACTTTTTGTTAAGACCCTTTCCCAGGTCCTGGACAAGAATGATGAAAGGATTATAAAACAGAGAGGCTCCCTGTCATTTTTTACTGTTGAATATCCTGGTGAGGAATACCTTCATGTCGTCCCAGGAGTTTTTATCCCCGGCCTCGTTGTATTCAATGGGCAGGTCGAACGCTTTCCCGGTTTTTGTTGCATCGGGATTGGTAAAGGCATGGGTTGCCCCCGGGTAAACCCTGAAGTCGTAATCGGCGTGAATTGAATCCATCTGGTGTTTAAAAGCATCAACATCCGCCTGGGATATAAACTTGTCGGCCCCGCCGTGACAAACCAGGATCGATGCCTTTAAAAGTTTCCGATCGGCAGGCGCGCCCCCGAGGCCGCCGTGAAAACTCACGACCCCTTTAAATTCGGCTCCCAGTTTTGCCGCATTCAGCACGACATTCCCGCCGAAACAGTAGCCGATGGCCGCCATGTTCGCGGGATCGGCCTGCGGGTATTCCCGGGCCTTCCGCACCGCGGCGCTTATTCGCTGTTTCACCAGGAGGGGATCCTTGTAAAAGGGCATGGTCAGCGCCATGGCCTCCTTGGGATTGGCAGCAATCTTTCCCTCCCCGAACATGTCGACCGCCATGGCGAAATATCCCAGGGCGGCCAGCCGGCGCGCCCGCATGCGCGGGTAATCGTTCAGCCCCCACCATTCGTGAACTACCAGGATCACCGGCCTTTTCCCGGCAATACGACTGTCGTAAGCCACAAAACCCTTCAGGGTGACCTCTCCGGATTTGTAGGTCACGGTCTCTTCTTTGATGGTTGACCCGGGGGATTGTGCCTGGCCGGATGGAGCAATGGATGCCATAAGGATTCCTGTTAACAGTATTGTGCGAAGATATAGGGTTTTCATGTTGATCAGGTTGGGTGTGAAAATAAATAAGTCGGTTCCCTTTTAAAAGAGATCATCGGGCAAAGCTGTTTTTAGACGCGAAAACCTGGCTGAACAGGTTCGGTGCCGATGATCCGAATAGGGCCTGCCGGTTTACATTCGAGCGAAGGTAATACTTTTTGGCGCTTTCGTCAAATGCGCCATTCACCTCGACTGGGGTCATGTTATTCCCCTCGATCTTCAGGGTGTACCTGTAAACCGGGAAAATGGTCCCTTCATCGGCAAATTCACTGCCCATGGTATTGACGATGGAATTCAGGTATTTTACAGTGGCGGCCGAATCGGCAGCCTGTCCGTTGACCGACCACCCGGTTCCGCTCCTCGAAAGGACAAAGGAGCTGTCGCCGGGATAGGTAAAGGTGAATTTTGTTAACAGATTCTTGTCGATTTTGAACAGCAGCCTGTTCCGGTATTGGGAAGGATCCCCGGGAAACATCATGGAGAGGAACCCGTCGATCACATACACCCGGTCGTCGCCCGCCACCCTCACATGCGATTTCACCGACATGTTGCCCCTGCCACCGTATCCCTGCATGTCGCGGTCCTGTGAAAAGGAGAGTTTCCCGATCCTGAAATCGGCTGTAACTTTTCCACCCTGTTCCACGACCACCCGTGTACTGGCCGAATCGGTGATCTCGAAGGTTTTCCAGCAGGAATTATCGGTGCCGGCAACCCGTTCGGGATTAAGGTGTGCCAGGGTATGCAGGATATTTCGGATGATGGCCGAATCAGCGGGGACCCGCTTCCCTTTGGTAACGATTTCCCAGCCGTTGCCAGCTTTGCCGAGTTTCAGGGATTCGCCTTTCTTATCTTTGGGATAGAGGGTGATGGCCGTGACCGCGGATGAATCAACAGTGAAAAGTTCTTTTTTAAAGGTGCGTTCGCCATGGCGGTTGTCATAAATCACTACGATCACCGCCAGCAGGGCGAGGAGCAGAAAGATGACAAGAAGGGTCCTGGTGTTTATTTTTCTGAACATGGTTAGATCTCCGTTCGTTTCAAATCATCAGAAATAATTTTCGTTCATCCGCTTCATCCGCAGGTTGCGGCGGTACTGCCAGCGGAAAAGGCCCGCACCGATGATCAGCAGGATCGGCAACAGGAAATTGAGGTATTTGAGCAGTGCCTTTTTCCCGTCATCCATCTGGTCGAGTGGCCTCGAGTTGACCTCCTTGGTCCGCAGGTCGATCAGCCCGGTGTCATCCGAAAGCCAGTCGATGGCATTCACGATGAAATTCAGGTTGTCGGGCTGTATCTGCCTGGCCTGCTGACCCTCGCCGTTCACCATGAAGTCGCCGTCGGAGACCACGATGATCCTGGAGTTTGCGCTCCCCGTGATTTTGCCGCTCAGCTGGGCGGCAACCGTGAGGTTCGACATCGGAAAATCCTTTTGCTGCCAGGCACGGTTGATGTTGAAGGTGAGGGGGGGATTCTCTGTGCCGGTCTTGTCGGAGGTGCTGGCCAGCGGTGTGAACGAAACCTCTTTGTTGAGGGCGAAATAGTCGATGGAACTTGCAAACTGCAGCATCACCGAGGTAAGTCCTTTCGTTGCCGGGGTGGCTGCGAATTTTGTGATCAGGGGGAGATATGGGAATTTGAGGTTCGACTGGAAGGTCATATATCCCTGCTGTTGGTTTACCGTCACGCTCCCGCAGTTCTGGTCTACGATGAAATTGGGGTTGACACGCACTCCTTTTTTTTCCAGCCAGCTTTCAAGTCCGCTACTGACGGCGGTTCCCTGCGAGGTTTGAAGGTTGCCGTTGACGCGGTTCATGGCGATGTAGATGTTTTTCCCCAGGGCCAGGAATTCGTCGAGTTTGCGGAGCTGGTAATCAGGAATGGTATCTTTCGGATCGATGATCACCAGGGTTTTGTACTGTTCGGGTTTGGCGGCCGAGTCTTTGAGGTTCAGCGGCTCAACATCGTAGAGCACCGAAAGCGACTGCATCATCTGAATCATAGTATTCATTGAATTTTCGCGGTGTCCCTCCAGAAAGGCTATTTTTGGTTTATTTTCAACCGACAATTTTTTGATGCTGGTCGATAATGCGTATTCCATGGCTGCCCCGGGCTGGATGACCGGGATCACCTCTTTTTTGTCGCCGTAATGCACCACGGCGCCCAGGTAAGCCTTTTGCTGTTTCACCTGGTCCTTTTCCCGAACGTTGATCAGCACAGGGTTGATCCCCTCCTGCATGGCTTTCTGTTCGGTTGCCTCGTCCTTGTTGGGGTTGATGAATTCAAACATCACCCTGCCCTTGGAACGGGTTGAATATTCGATAAGTTCTTCCTTGAAGTCGCGGCGCAAACGGCTGAAATCGGAGGGGAGTTCTTCGCTGAAATAGGCTGTCACGGTTACGGTTTCATTGATGGATCCAAGGATGTGCCGGGTCGCTTCGCTCAGGGTGTAGCGCCGGTCGGCGGTGAAATCAAGCCGCATGAAGAACCGGTCGGCCAGGATGTTTACCAGGATGATTACACCGATAACCAGTAAAAGATAGGTTAAAATCGATTTTCTGTTTTTCATCTTTGCTTATTTTTAATTCTTTGCCAAACCCCTCACAGCAGGCAGGGGCGGATGGTTGCTAATTCGTTACGTTGCGTCTCGAAAGGGCCAGTTCGGTGCCGATGAGCCCGGTGAAAATGATGGAGAGGAAATAAAGAATGTCTTTCGAGTCGATTACGCCCCGCGCCATGGATTCATAATGGTTTGAAAGGCTCAGGTACCCGAGAATCCCCGCCAGCCATCCCCCCGAACTGCCTGCAAGACCAAAAATGAGATGGAAAAAGATGCCGATGAAAAGCGCCGAGAGGAAGGCTACGATCTGGTTGCTGGTGATGCTACTGGCAAACAGGCCGATACTGATATAAGAGGCACTCATGAAAAGCAATCCCAGGTATCCCATCCACACGGCGCCATGGTCGATCTTGCCGATGCTGGCCACCGTGAAGTAATAGGGAAGGGTCAGCGCCAGGGTGATGCATATCAGCAAAAAGGCCGAAAGGAATTTCCCGGCGATGATCTGCCAGTCGCTCACGGGTTTGGTTACCAGCAGCTCGAGGGTCCCCGATTTCCGTTCATCCGAGAGCAGCCCCATCGTGACTGCCGGGATAAAAAAGAAAAGGGTCCAGGAGGAGATGCCGAAAAATGACTGCAGGCTTGCCTGGTTGACCAGGAAGATGTCGTTCCCGAACAGCCAGGTGAAAAAGCCGCTGAAACCCAGAAACAAAACGATCATTACATAGGCCATCAGGGAGTCGAAAAACGACCGGAGTTCCCGTTTGGCGATAATCCAGATCTTGATCATAGAGAGGATGTTTTATTTACGATTTATGAATTATGATTTACGATTTGGTTCGGGGGTGATGGTGAGGTCCCTGAATACCTCTTCAAGTTTCCGCTCGATGGGAGTCATTTCGGTGAGGGTCCAGCCTTTTTCAACGCAGAGCCTGAAGATGGCCTTCCTGGCGTTGACGCCGGGCCCGCTCTGAACTTCGTACGCCATGGTGCTTGCAGGCATCAGGTCGACCATTTCAACAGCGTCGAGGTTTTGCAGGTGACGGTAAATCTCATTGGGGTCGCCATCCTCGATGGTCACCCTGACGATCTCCTTGTCCTGGGCCTGTCTCCTCAGCGTGTTGGCCGTACCGTCGGCTACCAGCTGCCCTTTGCTGATGATCAGGATCCGGTCGCAGGTGGCTTCAACTTCCGCGAGGATGTGGGAACACATGATCACCGTCTTTTCACGGCCGATCCTCCTGATCAATTCCCTGATCTCCACGATCTGGTTCGGGTCGAGTCCCGAAGTGGGTTCGTCGAGAATCAGCACTTCCGGATCGTGGATCAGTGCCTGCGCAAGACCGACCCTTTGCTGGTACCCCTTGGAAAGCTCGTTGATCTTTTTATACTTTTCATTTTTCAACCCGCAGATTTTCACCATCTCCATGATCCTCTCCGGGATTCGGGCAGAGGGTACGCCCTGGATCTCTGCAACGAATTTCAGGTAATCAATCACGGGCATATCCTTGTATAGCGGGTTCGATTCCGGAAGGTAACCGATATGCTTCTTAACCTCCTCCGGGTTTTCCAGTACCGAAGTCCCGCCGATCCTGACATCGCCGCCGTTGGGGGGCATGTAGCAGGTGATGATCTTCATGGTAGTGGTTTTCCCGGCACCATTGGGCCCCAGGAAGCCTACAATTTCACCCTGGCTGACCCTGAATGAAATGTTGTCCACCGCTTTTTGAAAGCCATAGCTTTTGGTAATGTTCTCAACAATTACTTCCATAAATACCTTAATTAAAATTGGAACGCAAAATTATAGCGAACTTTTTTTTTATGAAATATGTTTAACAAAATTTTAACAGAAATAGGACCCAAAAGGTTCGCCCCCTGCATGTGGAGTAAAAAAAACCAGGAGGAAAGCTGAAAAATTCATGCGGATCATGTTGAAACCATGTTATGTTATTATTATATTTGCATGAGGCATAATAATATTAATAAAGATCCTGAAATAATGATAACGATACACTTTGACGAGGATGCCTGCATCCTGAAAGTGAAGGATGACCCCGGCACCACCATTGACCAGATGGTGTTGGCTGCCAAAAACTTTTTCAAAAGCCACCGTTTGCCCCGGATCCTTAAAATACTTGAAGTTGCCAGCGGTTCTCTTGCAACGGCCCCTGTTGCGGATGTTGCAAAGCTGAAGGATGTGGTTACAAGCATCATGCCCGATTTCGAATCGGTGCGGCACGCAGTTGTTTCGACCGACCCCTTTGTTGTGGCATTTGTCATCCTGCTTCAGCAGGAGGTTTGCCTGCTGAACTACCATCTCGGGGTCTTTTCCACTGAAACTGCCGCCATACGCTGGCTCTCCTGAGGAGGCAATTGATTTTCACGCACTTTTTTTCCACCCTTTCCTTTTTTACCTGCCCAGCCATTCCTTGAAATCGTTCACCCGCTCGCGGCTCACGACCGAATTGTCGGCCTGCAGCAGCGGTGTTGTGATCTTCAGGCGGCTGTTGAAATAGCTCCCCGTTTTCCGGATGGAGCTGATGCTGACAATCACCTTGCGGTTGATCCTGAAAAATTCAGCAGGGTCCAATAGCGGCTCAAGCTGGTCAAGGGTAAAATCCACAGGATAGAGGTGGTTGGAATGGGTTGCAAGCAGCACGATCCCGTCTTCAAAGATAAAATGGGCGATCTCTTCCGTTTTCACAGAGACGATGAGGTCGCCCGTGCGGATCATGAAACGGCTTTTATACTGCCGGTTGAGCATGTTGTAGACCTGGACGATCTGGTCGATCATGACCTGTTGCTCGTTCCGGTTAAATTTCCTGAATTTTTCGAGCGCACTGCGCAGTTCCCCGATCCCGACGGGTTTCAGCAGGTAATCGACGCTGTTCAGCTTGAAGGCCCTGATGGCATATTCGTCGTAAGCGGTGGTAAAAATGATGGGGGTGTCTATCTCCATCTCTTTGAAAATCTCAAAACTCAGCCCGTCGGCCAGGTGGATGTCGACAAAAAGCAGATCGGCCGTCGTCCCGCTCCTGAAGGCCTGGATACTTGATTTAATGCTTTCGAAAATCCCGGAGACACGGATGCCGGGATCGATTTTCTTAAGCTGGTTGCAAAGATGCTCAGCCGATAATTTTTCGTCTTCAATGATGATTGCCTTCATTTTGCGGGTAAAAGAGGTATCTTGACAATGAATAAGCCGTTATTCTGGATGATTTCAACCTGCCGGCCAGTGAAAAACCGATAGCGTTCCCTGATGTTCTGCAGCCCGGTCCGTGAACCTGGTTCGTGCTGCGGCCTGGGTTGAAGGTTGTTTGTTACCAAGATGGTGTCCTCTTCCGAAACGATCGAGATGGTAAGCGGGTTCTCTGAAGATGCCTCGTTGTGCTTGATGGCGTTTTCGATGAGTATCTGCAGGGCCATCGGCGGAATCAGGCCTCCAAGGTCCTCTTTTTTCACGCCGGTTCGGATCAGGAGGTTACGATCGAACCTGATGTGAAGGAGGAACGTGTAGGAACTGATGAAAAGCAACTCCTGTTCAACGGAAACCAGCTCGCTGGACTGGTTGTCGAGCAGGTAACGGTAAACCTTCGACAGCTGGCTGATAAACTCGACGGCCTTGTCCTGGTCCTTGTATACCAGCGAAGAGAGAACACTCAGGTTGTTGAACAGGAAGTGCGGGTTGATCTGGTTTTTCAGGTTCTGAAGCTGGGCCTGGAGACTTTCGGCCCTGTATTTTTCGATTTCAACCAGCGAATTTTTCCAGTGCCTGAAAAACTGGGTGCTGATTTCGATGGTGAGCAGAAGTACCGACATCAGGACCAGCACCCCCAGGACAATGAGCGTTACCCGCGTAAAATCGGTGCCCGTAAAAGGCATGGCGTCCGACAGGCAATTAAAGAGGAGAGAGGCTGCGAAGATAACGGCGCCGCTGTACCCAACGCTCAGGACCAGGTGAACGGTGATGCGCCGAGCCGGGCGGGTGATCCAGGGATATTTACGGTTTAACCAGCGGTCGATCCGCAGGTTTCCTTCCCATACCAGGATGGTGATCAGGATGGAGACGACGAAATTGTAGTAGTGGATACCTCCTCCCTTTGCCGGGATGAACAGGTGGAGCACGAGTGTGATGAGACACCCGAGCAGGACCATGTATATAAACCGTTTTCTGTTGTTTTGCATATTGATATGTTCAGCGTGACGAATTCAGCCCGGTTCGGGGATAACCCCGTGTGCCGGGGCACAAAGAACGGAAAATCATGGTGAATTTCAGCGTTCCCGTGCCCCGGTACCAACATTTTGCCGGTTTTAATTTCAGAACTGGATCTTGTAGACAAAGTTCGGATAAAATCCGATCTGGTACAAGGTGTTTACCTGGCGGGTCACCGGGTTGTACTGCTGGGCAAAAACATTCTGATGGCCCGTCACATTCTGGATATCGACATAAATGGATTGAGAAAAATTGCTTTTTTTGCTGTTGTAGGTAAATCCTGCCTTGATGTCGAGCCGGTAGAAATCAGGATACCGCTGGGTAAAGGCCCAGGCATCGCCCATGGTCACCTGTTTTCCGGCGGCAATGGAGGCCTGCAAATCAACCGGGGTGTAATACCTCCCGCCTGCATGACAGAATTTAAGGTCGATGGTGACGGCATTGCGTTTGGCTTTGCCAACCTTAAATTCCTTGCCGCCCAGGATATTGTAGACAAAATTCCCGTTGAATGCGGTATTTCTTTCAATACCGTCGCTGCCCTTGTATTTTGCTTCGTAAACCGAACCTGTAAGCAGGGCGTAATAGCCGTGCGAAAAGAACTTTTCTACCGTAAGCTCTATACCATAGTTCCTGCCGGTGCCCTTGTTGGTGAGATTCCCCTCTTCGGTGGGAGCATAGGAGGCCCCTTCGTTGAGCATCGAAAAACTGTTCAGACTCTTTGAAACCGGGACATTAAAAAGATCCTGGTAATAAAGTTCCGTCTTGATGCGCCAGTCCCTGAACGGCAGGATCTCGTAGGAAGCTACGAACTGGCTGCTGCTGGTGAAACCCAACTGCCGGTTCGATTCATCGTAGGTGTTCTCAGGGGTCAGGTAACGGTAAAAATAAACCGACAACGGCTGCATCTGGCTGTGCAGGCCGAAACCCAGGCCGACCGACTGCCTGTCGGTGAACTGGTACTTTAATCCAGCGCGCGGTTCAAAGGAAACAGCATGGTTAAGGGTCAGGGTTTGTGACCTGGTCCCGGCATTCAGGGTGAGTTTTTCAGTAATACGGTATTTTGCTTCGAGGTAAGCCGCCAGCAGGGAGGTATTTCCCCTGAAATCCCAGTAATACTTCCAGTCGGGGGTAAAATGTCGGTCTTTCGACAGGAGGTCGATGTGAAGAAAATCGAACTGGATTCCACCCTTGAGCGCCAGGTGCGCATTGACCTTGTAATCGATAAAGGAATTGACCGTATACCTGATTTCGACATCTTGCGAAGACCTTACCCTGAGTGGGGCTGCCGAACTGCTGATGGTATCAAGATCGTATCCGTTTTCAGAATAGGTGACCCCGGCGATGGTATTCCAGTAAATATTCCTGCTCAGCCGGATGAAATGTTTGATACCGATGACCCCGATTTTGCTCCTGGAATAGGCATCCTGCCCCGGGTTGGCAAAAATATCCGATGCTTTTACCTTGTTATGCAGGAAATCAATGTGACTTAAACCACCCAGCCCGAATACCGTGAACCGGCCCAGCCTGGTATCTCCCGAATTGATCTTGAAGGTGAGGTCCTGGTAAAAAGGGGTGGCTTCTGTCCCGATAGGGATCCCGAGTTGCTGCGACAGGCCGGTGAACGAATAACGGTAAGCGACAAGGTAAGAGGCTTTTTTCCCGGTCTTGAATGGTCCTTCCGACATGGCTTCCAGCCCGGTTAGCGCCCCGAACTGGATCATGTGCTCATGTTTGTCCGAGTTTCCGTCGCGCAGGTGGATGTCAAAAACTCCTGCCGTGGCATTGCCATATTCGGCCGGGAAGGCGGAGGTGAAAAAATCGGAGTTATTCAGCACATTCGGGTTCAGGGCGCTCACCGGTCCGCCGGTAGTTCCCAGGGTCACGAAGTGGTTCGGGTTGGGAACATCGAGGCCCTCGATCCGCCACAATACCCCGGCCGGCGAATTCCCGCGGATCACAATGTCGTTCCGGGCATCGTTTGGAGTGCTCACCCCGGCAAAATTCGAAACGAGCCTCGAAGGGTCCGACCTCCCGCCCGAATACCGGTTGACCTCTTCCATCGAAAACGACCTTGCGCTCACGCTGGCCATCCGGTTGATCGATTCATTTTTTTTCACGCCGGAAACAACCACCTCCTTCAGTGAACTGATATTTTCCTCTAGCCCGATCTCAAGGACGATCTCCTTGCCGGCGGTTACCACAACGCTCGCGATCACGACAGGCTTGTAGCCAAGGAAGGTGGCCTGCAGGTCATACCTGCCGGGAAGGACCCCCGTTATTTTAAACTGTCCGTCACCGCCGGTGGAGGCTCCCTTCGGGGGTACGGACCCCAGGATGACCACATTGGCCCCCGGCAGGCTTATTTGTGATTGTTTGTCGGTCACCACGCCGCGGATGACCTGCGCAGGCCCCTGCGCATACTGGTTGGTTGAACTGATCAGGATGACCAGGAAAAGGAGGATGGCAACTATTCGTTTCATGTTCGTATGTTTTTCAGGCAAAATAAATGCCTCCCCGTCCGGCGGGAAAGGAGAAAACCGATGAATTGTTAAAAATGGGGGTTGAATTGCACAGAGAAGGAGGGAATGTTGCTGCCTTCAAAAAGGGGGTGCTCGGTTTCAGGTACTCCATACCGGGTAAAGCGGGAACCGGCGTATGTATCCGGGAACCGCATCAGCCTTTGATGTCTCGGCAAGATATATATGGTGTTGCCGGTTTAGGAATTCAGCAGGAATGCTCAGGGTTATAAAAACACCAGTCCCATGAGCAGGATGCCAAGGATGCCCAGCATCATACTTCCGAACCAGAGCCACTTCCTCTTTGTCAGTGCCGAAATCGCACAGATGGCGATGGCAATCTGAAATACGGTTACCCCCCGGGCGAGCTTGTTGTGGAGTACAAGGTCTTCGGCCGACGCGTTCTCCTTTTCACGGGCGCCCTTGTCAATCTCCTTCTGTTCTTCCTTGTACTTTGCCGCTTTTTCAATATCTTCGGGTTTTGCCTCTTCGCCCATTTGCTTCATCAGGTCGATCTTGCTTTCCAGCACAACGTACTTGATGCCTTTGGCCTGGTAATAGGCCCACTGATCGGATGCCTTCAACTGCTCGATCATCGCCTCATTGGCATAATGCCCGGCAAGCAGGGCGGCAATGGCTGCAAATACGGCCAGGATAGCGGCGGTAAGTGCAACCTTCATGATCCATTTTTCTTCACTTTCGAGCGCTTTCTCGTGCAGTTGTTCCTGCAGGTGCTCGGTCGGTACTTCTATTTCGTCCATTTCCTGATTTGTTATTTCTGTAATTTTCCGTGAACATGAGAGGATCCCTTTCTCAATAGGGTAAAGGTCCTTTAATTTTCAGGATACGAAAATAGATAAAATTCGGATTGGCAGGCCAACAGTTCGCTGATTCCCCGGGAAACAGGACCCAAAGCGGCCCGCAACCCCGACAGCCGGGATAATATGATCAAAGCATGAGAATTATCCTGTTTTTTGATATATTTGGCAGGTGAAAAAGCTGATTTTACGTAAACCCGTCGCGGTCGAAAAACCAAAACCTGAACATCACCCGGGCCCCTGCCTGAATTGCGGATGTTACCTGGATGCCGATACCCTGTTCTGCCCGCAATGCGGACAGAAG
Source organism: uncultured Bacteroidales bacterium (assembly GCA_903845055.1). Taxonomy (GTDB): domain Bacteria; phylum Bacteroidota; class Bacteroidia; order Bacteroidales; family FEN-979; genus CAIVAT01. Next base: position 78,072 of record CAIMWF010000152.1, read on the forward strand.
CGGCTGGAACATGAGGACATGTCGTTCAGCCACCTCATCGGGGAATCCTTCCTCGATTATTTCCATTTCGATTCAAAATTTTTCCGGACCATCACCCCGCTGATCATCAAACCGGGGTGGCTTACAATAGAATACATGAAGGGCAGGCGTAAAACCTTTGTCGAGCCCTTCAAACTTTTCCTGGTAATCAGCGTGATTTACTTCCTCCTGTTGCCGCTGGGCGGAGAACCCTCTCACGAGCCGCAGGTTTCGGGGAAGCCGGCCATTTCGGGGAAAGCCGGCCACGAAGCTAACAGCTCTAAACAAACCTATTCGATTGAGGGCGTCACGGTGAATGAACCCAGCAGGGACTCAATGCGGAGGCAGATCGACAACATTGGGATGAAGGCCTATGTCGACAGGCGCTTTGCAAAATACAGCTGGCCGGTTAAAATATGGATACGGCAGGTCATCAAAATCATGATTTATTCAGGCGAGTCGTTTAACTCCACACTCGAACACACAGCATCCAAAATGATCTTCCTACTGATACCATTCTTTGCCCTGCTGCTGAAATTGTTTTACCGGAAAAGCATGCAGCTCTATTTTGAACATCTCATTTTTTCGCTTCACCTGCATTCCTTCTTTTTCCTGGTTTTCATCGCAACCTTGCTGGTCGAATTCATGGTGAATGTTTCTCTGGTGATCATCGTAACGATACTCTTGGTATACCTGTTCTTCGCACTGAAGAGAAACTATGGCGAAAGTACCGGACGAACGTTGCGGAAATTGTTCATGCTGACCCTGGTATACTGCATCATCGCATTGCCGGTTTTCATGCTGCTGCTTATCTTTGTGGCAGTATTCCTGGTCTGACCTACCATTTGATACCGGCAAGCCGGCACAGTTCCATCCGTGACAACAAGAGGTTATAGTCATACTGCAGGCGGCTCAGCTGGGCATCCTTGTAATTCGTGAGCGATGTGAGCAGGTCGAGGTTGGTGATCACGCCGTATTTGTAGCGGTCGGTCGCCAGGTTCAGTGCCAGTTGCGCCTGGCTGATCAGGGTGTCGGCGCTGGCCAGTTTCTTCTGGTTTTTGCTGATGTCATCCAGCGCATTCATCAGGTCTTTGCTAAGGGTCAGCTTTTGTGTTTCGAGCGCGAGTTTGGTGGCATCGAAATTAAGGGTAGCCAGTTTTTTCTGCAGCCCCGGGCGGGCAGCTGAGATGATCGGGATGGTCACACCCACACCAACCCCGTAGTTGAAGGTCGCTGCATCGATTTCGGGCATGAAACCGTTCTTATAGCCGAGCCCTGCCTGGAGGTTGACTGTTGGCAGCCGGCTCCTGCCGGCCGAAAGAATATCCCAGGAAGCTGATTTTATCTTGTCGCCGGCCACCCTTATATCGGGATTGTTACGCATTGCCATTGACAGGATAGAATCTGTGACCATCATGAAGGTGTGTTGGTCGACCACGGTGTCGCTCAGGTAAGAGGTGCCGTTCTTCCCGGTTAGCATGTTCAGCATGTTATATTGCTTGTTCAATTGCGTGAGAAGGTCGGTGTAGAAATTTTCCGAGTTGGTGAACTTCACCTGAGTCGATACCAGGTCGTACGACAGTGCGTCGCCGTTCTTTACCTTCACGCCGATTTGCTGCAGGTTCGACTGCAGCAGGCTGATCTGCTCCTGCTGCACGTAGAGGCTCTTGTTCAGGAAAATGATCGAATAGTAGATCTGTGCAACCTGGTATGACAGCTGCAGCTTGAAGTTGTCAAGGTTGTCCCTGGAAATTTCAAGTTCGCTTTTTGCCTTGCTGACAGTCACAGGTGTCCGCAGGTCGAGGATCGGTTGTGCAATGCTGACGGAAGCGTTGTAATTGTTGGCAGGTGAAATAATTACATTTTCAACCTTGCCCTGCCCGACCGGGAAGGGAATGGATGGTGTCGGGTAAAGCCTCCGGTAGGAGAGATCGCCCCCCGCCACCGGCAGGTACCCTGCTTTTCCCAGGTTGACCTTCACCTCATTCATCAGCACCAGCTGGTTCATTTCACCGACCTTCGGATATTTCTGCAAAGACAGTTCCGAAAGATGTTTCAGCGATGCCGGTACCGCGATTTCCTGGGCCGGCAACAGGCTGTGAAAAAGGAAGAATAAGGCTGAAAAAATTACCGTTTTCATAAAATCCGGTTGTTGATGGTTGTTTCTCATTATAAATGCGGTTTTCAATGTGCTTCTCCGGCCATTTCCGCCTGTTCTCCGCCGATCCGCCTGTTACGCGTAAGGAAAATGAGCGGGAAGGCGATAAGGATAAAGAGGGTGGCATAGAGGAAGGCGTCGAGATAGCTCAGCATGAAGGTTTGTTTCATCACCGAGAATTCGATCATCTGGTAGGTTTGTTGCTGCAGGTTGGCCCCTACCGGGAGCTTCGACTGCAGACCCTGGAAAATCTGGTTGTACCGTTCGGTGAACTGGAGTCCCCCGCTGGTGATGTTGCTGATCAGGTCGGTACGGTGAACGGCCACCCGGTGTGCGATGTAATTGTTGATGAGGGCGATACCGAAGGATCCTCCCAGCTGGCGCATCATGTTGTTCAGGGCCACCCCCTGGGGGATGTCCCTGGGCTTCAGCCCCGCAACTGCCATGGCATTCAGCGGGACCATCAGGCACGCCAGGCCTGCTCCGCGGATCATGAGGGGAAGGGCAAAAAACCCGGCCGTGACATTCATGTCGGCCCGCGACATCAGGATTCCGAAACCCATCAGGGTGATAAATCCGATGACCACAAAAATTCTTGGCGGAGTGCCGGCCTGGAGGCTTCTCCCGATAAACGGCATGAATATCAGCGACAAGATGGAGGCGGGCAGGAGGGTCAGCCCGGTCTCATAGGCAGTGTAGCCCAACACCCGCTGCAACATCAGCGGGAATACAAATACGGAGGTAAAGAGGATGAACCCGACAATGAAGGTGAGCAGCGTGGTCAGCGACAGGTTCCGGTCTTTGAGTATCCGCAGGTTCACCACGGGCTGTTTCTGCCGAAGCTCCCACCAAATGAAGGTGACCAGCCCGACCACCGCAATGACGGTGAGCCATATGATCAGCCGTGAATCGAACCAGTCCTCGGCTTCTCCCCGTTCGAGCACATACTGGAGTGCCCCGATCCCGATGGTCAGCAGGAAGATCCCCGACCAGTCGATCTTTGGTTTTACGGAAATGTCATACTCCTTCGGAATGAAACGGTAGGTAAGCAGGCTCGCCACGATACCAAAGGGAACGTTGATGTAGAAAATCAACGGCCACGAGTAGCTGTCGATGATCAGCCCCCCGAGGGTAGGCCCGATGGTCGGACCCATTACGATCCCCATCCCGAACAGGGCAGCGGCAAGGCCCCGCTGTTTGCCGGGGAAGGTTTCGAAGAGGATCGATTGTGAGGTCGACAACAATCCGCCGCCCCCGAGCCCCTGGATGAAACGCCACAGGACGATCTGCCAGAGCGAGGTTGACATCCCGCAAAAAACCGAAGCAACGGTGAAAATGATGATGGAGGCCATGTAATAGCGCCGGCGGCCGAAATAGGCAGCCAGGAATCCTGTCATCGGGATGATGATCACATTGGCGATGGCGTAGGAGGTGATCACCCAGGCGATGTCTTCGATGGAAGCGCCAAGGTTCCCGGCCATCTGGTTGAGCGCCACGTTTACGATGGAGGTGTCGATCAACTCCATGATGGCGGCCGAAATGGTCGTAAGCGCGATGATGATCTTCGCTATTTTGGTGAGGGATGCCGTCATCGGTGTCAGATAGGTACGGAGACAACCACGCTCATCCCGGCCCGAAGGATTCCTTTGTATTTATCCGCTTCGAGAATCTCGATCCGTACGGGGACCCGTTGGGTGACCTTGACAAAATTCCCGGTGGCATTATCGGGAGGCAGCAGCGAAAATCTTGCCCCGGTTGCTTCCGAAAGGGAGATGACTTTTCCCTCCACATTCAGTTTGGGATACCCGTCAATGCTGATTTTAACCACCTGACCCACACGGATGTTCTTCAGCTGGTTCTCCTTGAAATTTGCAACGATCCACTGGCTCTGGTTGTTCACGATGGTGAAAAGAGGCGTCCCTGACTGGATGAACTGGCCTTCATCGACATTTCTTTTACCAAGTTTTCCGTCGGCGATGGCATAAATCCGGCAATAGCTGACCTTCAGTTTCTGCTGGCCGATGCGTGCTCTCTTAAGATCTGCCTGCGCCTGGGCTTTGCCCACCAGCGAACGCAGCACCTCCAGCCGTGTTTCGGCAACCTTCACATCCATCTGGCTTGCATCAAGCTGTTTTGCCGTTACATCGGCAGCCGACTGGCTGTCGTCGAGTTGCCGCTGGGTGATTGCATTGCCGGCAAAGAGTTTGTTGTCGCGGTTGAGATCGTTCTGCGATTTGGACTGCCGCAGCCGGGTTACCTCCAGGTTGCCTTTTACAAAGGCAAGCGAGGCCTCTGCATTGATAATGGAGGCCTTCGCATTTTCAATATCCGAAAGCGACTGGTTGAAATCTGCCTGCATCTCCTGCAACTGGAGGTCAAGTTCGGTAGAATCGACCACCATCAGCAGTTGCCCCTTTGTGATGTTGGAGTAATCATCCACGTAGATTTTGTCAACGTAACCTGAAACCCTCGAAAGGATGGGGACGAGCCTCATCTCCACCTGGGCGTTGTCGGTCTCTTCATGATGGAAGGCATACCAGACCTCTTTTGCAAGGAAGATCAGGGCGACGACGACAACCGTGCTGATTATGATACGGGGTAATATTTTTGTTCCTCTTTTAGGTTCTTCTCTGGATTCGGTGTCCATGTCAATACTTTTTTATATTTTTGCAAAAGTAAACCAAGTTGACGAAATATCGACAATAAAGTTGACTAATATCTTTAGAAAGGATACCAATGCTTTCAAAATCAATAAGAAAGAAAATGCTGGCAAAGTGTGTTGCCAAAGAGGATAGCTTTGGACGCCAGATTTATCTTCTTTACCGGTTCCTGGTTTTGTGGAAGGAGAGCATCCTGCCCCGGTTTGATTCGCAACAGCTGGGGCCCAGCCACATTCACCTGTTGTTCACCATCGGCCTCGACGGAATGTCCAACAGTGAAATGGCGCGCCGGACAAAGGTATCCAAGCAGGCGATGAGCAAGCATGTGAAAGATATGCTGGCGCTCGGCCTTATCGTCATCGACCCCAACGAACACGACAGCCGCTGCAACATCATCTCCCTTACCGAAAAGGGGGCAGAGGTACTTATGAAAATCTGGGAAGCGAATGAATGTCTCACCGCCGAATTCGAACAACGGTTGGGCAAGGCAAAGTCGAAGAAACTGCTGACCCTGATGGCCGGGCTGGTCGAATCACTGGAGACCCCCCTGGAGTCCATTCTCCCGAAAAAATAGAAAAAACCCGGTTCCAGACTGCTGTTAGTGCTTGCCGAAAACCTTTTCAAGGAGCTGGCTGGTGCGGGCGGCAGGGTTTTGCCTGATTTTCTGTTCCTCCTTTGCAATCATGGTGAACATTCCCGTAATGGCCTTGTCTGTCGCGTATGCGGTCAGGTCGGGATTCTGTTTTGTAACAAAGGGGATCTGGTTGTAGGCCTTCACCAGGTCGGCCCAGTATTTTGTCGCGTTGACCCTGTCGAGCGAAGCCTTGATCACCGGGGTGAACCTGGTTTTGAGCTCCGGCGTGGTGGTACTGGCCAGGTACCGGGTTGCGGCATCATCCTTGCCCCTGACAACGTTGATGGCATCGGAAATGGTCATTTTCTTTACCGCGGAAACAAAAATGGGTTCGGCCTCCTTTGCAGCGTCTTCAGCGGCGCGGTTGATGGCCAGGATCGCTTCGTCAACCTGGCTTCCCATCCCGACGGCTCTCAGTTTTGACTCGATTTCGCGGGCTGATGCGGGGAAGGGAATCTTGATCTCCGGGTTGGAAAAATACCCGTTTAGCTTCGAAACAACTGCCACGCTTTCCCCGGTTCCCTTAATCAGGGCTTCACGGATCCCGTCGGCGGCATCCTTTTCGGTAAAGCCGGCATTCCCGCTCCCGACCAGCTTCATGGCACTTTCTATCACTTGTGCCCGGGCGGTAATGGAGAGGCAGGCAGTAAACAGGAAAATTGCGGTTGCATATTTTATCTTCATGGCACATTGAATTTCAGGATCAGAAAAACTGACAGAATAACGAAAATTAGGGTTAATTGTTTTCAGGGCTGCCGTTATATTTTATCGTCGGGGATTACCCGCGACCCCAAACGGAAGGAATTTACAGACCCTGTTGCTTTCCCGAAAGCGCATTTTTAAAAGTGATCCTGAAGGAGGTTCCTTTGTCACGGAGGATGTCAACACTGCCCTCCAGCTGTTCCACGAGCAACCCGACGATATAGAGCCCGAGCGATTTTTCAGAATCCAGCATGAAGGAGGATGGAAGGCCAACCCCGTCATCTTCTACAGTGAGGTTGCACATGTCGTTGGCGGCCTTTTCAAGACTGATCTCGATCGTTCCCCCCGTTTCCCCGGGAAAGGCATATTTGAATGCATTTGTCAGTAATTCATTGACGATCAGACCAATCGGCAATGCCGATTCAATGTTCACATCGACCGGGTCAAGGTGGGTGACCAGTTTGATGCGGTTCCCGCTGAAGGTGGTCATGATCATGACGGAGAGCGATTCAATGTACGATTCAAGCCTGATGCGGTCGAGATTTTCAGAACGGTAGAGATGTTCATGGATCAGTGCCATGGAACGGATCCGGGTCTGGATATCGATGATGATCCGGTTGATACCTTCGTTTTCGTTGTTTCTGAGCTGAAAATTAAGCAGGCTGATGACGATGGCAAGATTGTTTTTCACCCGGTGGTGAATTTCCCGCAACAACATCTCCTTTTGTTCGGTATTCCGCCGCTTGAGCTCCTCAATCTCCTTTTCCTTCGACCGGTCGCGGATCACAAGGATCACCTTTACCGTCCGGGTGTCCTTTAGGATTGGAACAGCGGTAAACTCCGCATGGACCAGCCGGCCATCAAATTCGAACTGTTGTTCTGCCGAGGCCAGTGACCCGGTCTTGAAAACACGCTCGGTAATCTTCAGGGTCTGTTTGCTGATGAACGGAAAACAGTCATTGATGGGTTCACCCAGGTATTGATCCAGTAACCCGAGTCGTTTGAGTTCGTTTTTGACCGCCTTGTTGACCATTGCGATCTTGAATTGCTCATCCACGACATAGATCCAGTTGGGCAGGGAGTTCAGTGTGTCGCGGTATTCAATTTCCGAGCGCCTCAGCGCCTCCTCGGTCTGTTTTCTTTTCGTGATGTCGAAGAAATCGACGGCAATGGAATCAACCCCGGTCCTGAAAACATGGACCGTGTAGAACCCCGAAAAGCGCTCGTCCTTGTATTCGATCTCGAAAAGCTGTGCCCCGATTTCATTCCTTGCTACTTTGCGGTACATCTCGGGGATCCCGGTTTCGGCAAGGTTCGGAAATGCTTCGGTGATGGTCTTGCCGATGAGCGATTCGTGTGATATCCCGATGATCTCGTCAGCAGCCGGGTTGGCTCCGGTGAGGATCAGCTTTTCCCCTTCGCCGAGATGATAAAAGTACATGGCTGTTGGCGAGGATTCTACGATACTCCTGAATTTTTCCTCCGATTTTCTGAGCTCCGCCTCCGCCTTTTCCCGTTCGGTGACATCGCGAACGATCGCCCACATCCCTTCATTTATTCCGGACTCGTTCTTTACCAGGAAGGTGCGCAGTTCGACAGGGAAGACATACCCCGATTTATGCCGGTATTCTTTCAGGTAAACCTGCGAAGCCCCGTGGACCAGGATGTGTTCTTCAACAATACTCTGCTCAAAACTGTGCCAACGTTCAGGGGTAAAATCGGGGTAGGAAAGATGAACGAGTTCATCTGCAGTATAACCGACCATCTGCCGGAATACCTCGTTGCTGTCGATGATCCGCCCTGTCATATCGGTAAATACATAACCGTCAATCAGGCTCATGTGCAGGTTCCGGTATTTGCGCTCCGATTCAATGAGGGCTTTTTCGGCCCTTTTGCGCTCGGTAATGTCCCTGAAAAACGACTGGTACGTGCCGTCGGGCATCATTTTTGAATTCATTTCGATAAGGATCTTCCTGCCCGATTTTGGCATGAGTTCCCGCTCGGTTTTAACGGTTTCGCCCCGGATAAGCTTGTCGTACCGAAGTGGTTTCTCCCTTTGTTCCTCGTCCGAGAATAGTTCCCGGATATTCATCCGGAGAAGTTCCTCCCGCGAATAACCCGTAAGTTCGATGGCTTTGTCGTTGACGGTTATGAAACTCCCGTTGTGATCGCCCTGGAAAAATGCATCGGCGGCAAGTTCAATGAACATCCTGTATTTTTCCTCGCTTTTTCGCAGGGCCTCCTGGGTCACTTTCTGTTCGGAAATATCAAAAATACCCATTTTGAAAATATCTTCGCCGGGCATTACAACCAGTTCGGCCCGGACCAGGTGTTCATATCCCTGGCCGGTAAGGGGAAATTCAACCGTAATTTTTTTGCCGGTGCTGAAGACCTCGCTGATGGCAGTCTCAAATTTTCCCTGGTCAGGACTGTAAAGGAAAGATTGAAACAGCCTGTCTTTTAGTTCGGCGCCCGTTTTACCGAGCAGCTTGCAAACAGCCTGGTTCGCAAGCTGGATCCTTCCAACGCGGTCGGCAATGCAATAGCCGAATGGTGCAAGATCAAACAGATCAGGATTTTGATGAAGGAGATCTTGTTGCATATTTTCAGGCATTATCCGTTGTTTTTGAATGATCCCGAGGGATTCACGCTTTCCACTTGTCCGATTTACCAGAAGATCATCCTGAATCCCGGCAGCTGATTACGTCAAAAGTATAGATAATTTTAATTCAAAATAAAAATTTTGAGGTTCTTAAATGAAGCTGCAGCATTAAAAACCGAGCAACCTCCTGATAACGCTATTTTTCCATAGCCAACGTGCTGGATATTGTTTAATTTTGATGCCCCGGAAGGGAGGTCAGAAAACCATGGAAGAAAGTTTAAATCAGCACCATTTCATTTTGCCGGCACTCATCCTGGGTTTTTTGTTTTTACGCTCCTTCAACCCTGTGTGTGCCCAGGAAGGAGCCACCTCAGTTGCTGCCAAGGATCGTCCCGATGTCCGTCACAACGCCGACACCCTGAGGCAGTTCAATGAATTTGGTTCATACGGTTTGTTCATCAACGGGATCCATGCCGGGCTGCACGGAGGTTCCGCCGGGCTGCAGACAACCTACAGTTACCGGAACTTTAACGGTTACAGGGAGCACAGCAACGACTATTCCCACAACTTTGACCTCGGTTATCAAACCTCCCCTTCCGAAAATACAAGTCTTCAGATCCTTGGGCATTATACCGGCGGCGTCCTGAAAAGGCCGGGTTCGCTCACCAAAACCGAATTTGAGCAGGATCCCTTCCTGGCGGATCCGCGGGCGGTAAACCGCGACGAAAAAAGGATCACACAAAAGGGCGATGTTGAAATACGGTTTGAAGACCATTTTGGAGAGTCACAGGAACAGCGGATTGAAATTTCCGGCACCGGCCAGATCGAGTATTTTGTGCGGTCGGCCAAAGAGTACAAGATCACCACCCGGTATATCGTGGGACTGACAGCCCGGTATGTCAACGAGGAGAAATTGTGGAACCATGGCAGCGAATTCACGTTGGGCGGGACATTGTTGCATCAACCCGAGCGCAAGGAGGAATATGAAAATTTCGGGGGGCAGCAAAGCGACCAGCTCGAGCAGATCGAAGTTGAAAAAACCAGCATGGCCTCGTGCTATTTCTCCGAAAATTACAACCTGATCGGAAAAAAACTAAACATCCTGCTGGGCGGGAAGTACGACCATGTGATCTACAGTGTTGCCGAGGAGACCCAGCCCGCCCGTTCGGATACAAAACGGTTCCGGGCTTTCACCCCGGATATTTCGTTGAAATATAAAATCATCCCTGCCGTCACCATCCAGGCTACCTGGGAGATGAAGTTCAGGAACCCGACCGACCGGGAGCTTGAAAGCCCCGATCCTGCCTACCTTTATAACCAGGATCTTAAATCCCAGACCACCAATACCCTGAAAGCCTCCCTGAAAGGCGACTTGGTGAAGAACCGGCGCTCGCTGTTCCTGAAATCGTGGGTCGCCGATGCAACCATCTCCGTTTCACAGATTGAAAATGAAATTGTCCGGTATGAAATCCTGGGCGATGAATACTTCCGGAATGCCGGCATCACCAACCGTTTCCGGCTGAACTTCCATACCCGGCTGGAAATTATCAGCAACCTGAACCTTTCGGCAGGTTATTCCTTTTCCCATTATGTTTATCAATCATACATCACACAGTCCTGGGAAGAGGACGTAACCGGCAACATTGTGAAGTTGAACCGCGATTTTTCGGGAAGTACCGAACCGAACATCCCGGTGAACAGTTTGAACCTCGCCCTGGCTTACCAGCACCAGGTTTGGGAGACTTGCAGCATTTCGGCAAAAATAAGCTATGCCCGCCTGGGCGGATTGTGGGTGGATGATGCGAACAGCGAAAAAACTGCTGCCAGCAACCTGATGAATGTATTTGCAGGGTTTAACATGAAGTTCGGCCGGTTCATTTGCAACATCAGCGGCGGGGTCAGCAACCTGTTCAACCAGGTTTACGTGGTGACGGCGAACATGAATTCGGCCGACCGGAGATTTTATAACGCCGGTAGCCCGAGGGATTTCAACGGGTCGGTCAATTTCGGATATACATTCTGATGCAACACATACAAAGCATGAAAAGAGGATATTTTTTATTAATCATGATTTTGGCGGGAGCCGGGCTGCTGGCGCGAAACCCGGGGGACGATGCCCCGCTGAAGATCGGCAAAAACTTCAGGATATACCCGGGAAAGGTTAATCAGACGGAGGTTTTCCTGGTTCACAGCCCGTTGAACAAGAACCTGCTCTTTGCAGCCTGCAACACCATCAGCTTTGTTCCATTCTTCATCAGCGAAGGCATTTATACCAGCAACGACGGGGGAAGAAACTGGCGGGGCGACGATACCTGCACCGGCGATCCCATGGCCTATCACGGCGGTGACCCCGGAATTACCATCGACAAGAACGGTACCTTTATCCTGACCCGCAAGGGTACGCTCTTTGTCGGTCTCTATTCGCACTATTCCCTTGATCAGGGGCATACCTGGTCGGCGCAGAAGGTGATTTCCACCGACGACCTGGAGCGGGCCTCTCTTGCCACCGATGCCAACCCTGCCAGTGCGTATTATGGCAGGTCGTACGCAGCCTGGGTGAAATTTGCGACGCCCTTTCCGGTGATGTTCGCCATGACGAACGACGGTGCGCAGACCTGGAGTGCGCAGAAACAGTTGAACAACCCCGCAAGCAGAAGTGCCGGGGGCGACCTGGCCATCGGCCCGAACGGGGAGGTTTATGCCTGCTGGGCCGGGGTGACCGATAATTCACCTTTCAAGGAGATCATGGTTGGATTCGGCTCCTCGGTGAATGGCGGGACCGCTTGGCGGATCACCGAGAATGCCTTTGCCGTAAACGGGATCACCGGTGTTCTGGCCAATAAGAACAACATCCGGGTAAACGGTCTTCCCAGTATCGCGGTCGATACCACGCAGGGTCCAAGGAGGGGCTGGATATACATCGTTTCCGGGCAGAAGGACCTTGCCCCGGCGGGAAGCGATCCGGACATCATCCTTCACCGTTCGACCGACGGCGGGCTCACCTGGTCGCAGGGCATACGGGTAAACCAGGATCCGCTCAACAATGGCAAAACACAGTATTTCCCCAATATCCACATCGACAGGTTCGGGGCGGTCGATATCATTTTCTATGACGACCGCACCACCACCAACGATTCCACGGGCGTTTTCCTGGCCCGGAGCCAGGATGGCGGCAACACGTGGCACGAATACGAGATCAGCGACCACCATTTTGAACCGGTCCCCATCGGGGGACTGGGCCAGGGATACCAGGGCGATGTCATCGATCTCACCTCGAACGATTCAACGATAACTACAGTCTGGATGGACAACTCTTCAGGAATTTACCAGATTTGGACGGCTCCCGTCAGCTTTACCTCCGTCAACGGCATCGCAGGGCATGGCGACCCTTCGCCGACCCTGTCGCAAAATTACCCCAATCCCTTCACCACTGAGACGACCATCGGCTTTACCACCACGGAGACAGGGATTGTCTCCCTGAAAATAATCGATGTCCTGGGCAATGTCATTGCAGAACCTGTACACGAAAAAAAGACCCCGGGATATTATGAGATCGCTGTTGACCCTGCCTCCATGCCGGGCCAATTCATGCTCTGCAGCGGCATCTATTTCTACAGGCTCACGCTGAACGACCGGGTGGAGACAAAAAGAATGATCTACCGGAAATAACCCGGCACAGGATTGAAATGCCGCGGGATCCTGCATGGAACCGAATCATCGGAAAAATATGAATCAATGTAAAACCAATTATGTATCATTAACCAGAAATGTATGAGAAAACTAATGAAGATCAGCGTGTTATTTATGTTTGGATTGTTTTTGCTGAGTAATGTTTTTGCCGGTGGTAATGACGATTTTAAAAAATCACCCACCGGGTTGCGGTACCGGATATTCAAGGTCAGCAAAGATACCCTCAGGCCTGGCATCGGCGACTGGATTGCGATCGACATGCGCTATACTACAAAACTGAAGGGAAAAGACACCCTCCTGTTCGACAGCAAGGAAAAAATGCACGGCGATCCTGTCAGGATCGAACTCCCTCCCTCCGATTTCAAAGGCGACCTTTACGAAGGGATCATGATGCTTTCGCCCGGCGACAGCGGCATTTTTCTTGTCAACGCCGATTCACTGTTCCTGAAAACCTTCAGGATGGCAAAGCGCCCGGAGACCATCGAGGACAATGCAACGGTTGCATTTTATGTTTGCCTCCACTCTTTCGACAACCCTTCAAAACTGAAAAAAGGTGAAGAGGAAGCGCTTCAAAACTATATTTTTAGTCATCAGGTCAGGACCTCCCCGACGCCTTCCGGTATCTACAACATTGAAACGGTTAAGGGAGAAGGTATCAGGATCGACACCGGATGCCAGGTAACGCTGCAGTTCAAGGTTTCCCTTGCTAACGGAAAGGAGCTTTTCTCTTCTTACAGTCGTCCCGAACCCGTAAAATTCATTTATGGTTCCCGGTTCGACACGCCGGGAATTGAAGAGGCCATCGGCACCATGAAGAAGGGATCGAAAAACACCGTGATCGTACCCTCGAAAATGGCGTTTGGAGAAAAAGGCCGCGCCAGTATCGTACCTCCATACAGTACACTCATTTACGAGGTTGAGATCCTTGATGTGCTCTCGAAAGCTGCATGCCAGAAAGCCATGGAGGAGGAAAAACAAAATGAAACACCAAAATCAGACACCATGAAAATCGATGAAACCATGCAAATTGAACAGTATTTGAAAGAGAATAAAATTGTTGCGAAGCCAACGGCCTCGGGGCTTTACTACATTGAAAAGGAAAAGGGTTCGGGCACCCAGGCAACTGCCGGGAGCAAGGTAAAAGTACACTATACCGGTACCCTCCTGAACGGGAAGAAATTTGACTCCTCGCGCGACCGTGGCGAACCCCTTGAATTTACCATTGGAATCGGCCAGGTGATCAAAGGCTGGGACGAAGGCATCGCCATGATGAAGGTGGGCGGGAAGGCATTGCTTGTTATCCCGTCAAACCTGGCATACGGCAGTAGGGATATGGGCGTGATTGCACCCAATTCAACCCTCGTTTTTGAAGTTGAACTGGTTGGCGTCAACTAACCGGGTCACAACTTAAATGGAGTTCCGGTTACCGGGCAAACCATGAATTGCTTATGCAAATGGATCTTTCAAAGTGGACAGGCTTTTTAAAACGGGTTCCGTTAAACCTCGTCATGATCCTGTTTTGGACCATTGCCGGGGTGCTGAATGGTTATGCCCACCGGCCCCTGCCGGCCGATACCACCTCGGGATCAGCAGGCAGGGGCCGGCATTCCTTTACCGACACGCTGAAGACAAATAAAACGATTCCGGCAAAACGGGGCGTTCCCGGCACGGTCGTCAGTCTGAGTTCGGCGGCAGCCAGGTTTGGCCGGAATATCGGTTCCGACGATCCGCTCCTTTCGGTACCCGGGCTGTTCGTCCCATCCCTTTACGGGGGCTACGATGTAAGGATTTCCGCCAGGGGCTATGGGAATGGCCTGGAACAGGGGGTGAACGGCCTCCGCGTTATGGTTGATGGCGTTCCCGAAACCGGTCCCGGCGGGCAGGCACAGCTGGAACCACTCGATTTCAAGGCCATTGGCAAAATTGAAGTTGAACGGGGGAATTCCTCCTCCCTTTATCCCTCCTCCCCGGGAGGGGTCGTCAATTATATCAGCGACATGGCCTTTAAAAAATCGTCGGTGGTTCAGTACAACCTGTTCGGATCGTTCGGGCTTTACGACAATGGGATCAGGGCTGCGATTAAAACCGGCAATTACAGGCTGCTGGCAATTTACAGCTACCAGAATTATGATGGTTTCCGGCAGCACGGCAACGGGTACCGGCACATCCTGAACCTGGTTTCAGAAACAATCCTGCCTTTTCATGCGAAACTTTCAATCCTCGGATATTTTACGAAGGGAGCAGATAAGCTGCCGGGGTCGCTCACCAAAGCGGAATTTAACCTCGATCCCCTGCAAGCCGACCCGGTCTCACGCTCCGGCGACGAAAAAGAGACCACCACGAAGGGCAGACTTGCGGTCCGGTATGGCTCCACCTTCGGTAGCAGGCTGAACAATGACTTTACGATAACCGCCTTTGCCTTCATCAGGTTCTCGGAACAGGTGGCCGCCGATTACCGGATCATCAACCGCTATGGCCTGGGGCTGGACGGAAGGTATGTCCATCGGTCACTGACGTGGAATCATGAAAATATTTTCACAGCCGGCTTCGATCTTTTCACCCAGCCGGCGCGAACCGAATTTTACCACAATGACCATGGGGAAAAGGTCGACCTCATTCAGCAGGTGGTCAGCGAAAACCAATCCGTTTCAGGAATCTCCCTTTCAGATAATTTTGAGATTATTCGGGGAAAAATGTTCGTTGTCCTTTCGGGACGCCTGAACCATACCGTGTATGCAGAGGCGCAGCAGACCGTACCCTCGCTCTCCGGGGGAAAAAAAATTACCACCATTTCCCCGAAACTTGCACTCAGTTACAAAATAACATCCGCCATTAAACTATACACTTCCTACGGGTATAGCTCCGACGCCCCCGATTACTGCCTGACAGAAAGTCCCAACCCCGGTGTTATTTTTAACCAGGATCTTAAACCGCGGGAATCACGCAGTTTTGAACTGGGGATCAGGGGAAACGTTCCGGAGAAAAAACGTGTGTTTTTTAAAAAAATCGGATTTGACGCCGCACTCTTTTTAAACAGTATCAATAATGAAATCGTTCCTTATTTTGTGAATGGGGACATGTTTTTCCGCAACGCAGCCCGGGCGAGACTGCGGGGAGTGGAACTGGGCACGCTGGTCGACATTTACAGGGGACTCAGCCTGGGGATGAACTATACACGGTCGGACTTCAGGTACACGTCCAACGAGTCCACCACCACTTCACGCGATTCGCTGGGACGGCAGGTAACCTCCACAAAGGATTTCTCGGGAAACCGGCTGCCGGGGATCCCGGTGAACAATTTCAGTGTCATCCTCTCCTGGACACAGCCGATCGGGAGACATTTCGATGTCCTCCTCCGGTCAACCTGGCAGGGAATCAGCGGGCTTTGGGCCGATGACGGAAACACGGAAAAGACAAACAACCGGAACCTGCTGAACGGAGTTGCAGGAATGGATTTGAAATACGGGAAGTTCAGCCTCTCGGCTTCGGGAGGGGTTAACAATATCTTTAATCAGGTGTATACCGGGTTTGTATGCATCAATGCGGTGGACAAACGGTATTACAATGCCGGTGCCCCGCGGAATTTCTTTGTTTCCCTGAACCTGGGATTCGTGTTTTAAGCAAGTTGCTTTGTTATCTTCCCTTATGAATAATTAATCGTTTCGGTCCTGCCAGGGTTAGGTAATGGCCCTTTATGCCTGCCTGAAGGCAATAGAAATATAGCCCGTCGGCCAGGTCTGAAACATCGGGTGCAACTTCATGAGATCCTTCGGAGAGGTCGAATAAGGCAACAGTCATCACTTCATTTCCCATGATATCCGAAATCAGGATCCTGCCGGGCGCAGGGTTGCTGCCGGCAGTGCCATGCCATCCTTCGCCGGGAGGAACCTCAAATATAATAGCAGTGGTTGATAGGCAAGGGTTTGGCCGGTTCTGCGACAGGCTATACCGTGTCCTGTTTCGATGGATATCGGCCACACCCGGAACTGCGGGAGGACGGTAACTAATGAAAGCGCCATTCCTGCCGACGGCGAAACCATGCCGTGTATCGGGAAAGGTCATGTCGTAAATAGAAGTGGAATCGGGGGTCATCACAGGGGTCCAGGTGAAACCTCCGTCAAGGCTCCAGATCAGTTTGCGCTTCGCCCCGAGCGGGGCCCAGACTTCGGTATCGTTCCTGAAGTCGACATCGTAGGCATTCCCCTGAACGGGGAGTTCGTGGTAAGCCCATGAAAGCCCACCGTCGGAGGTACGGATCATGCCGACGCCATACCCGAAATCGGGGTCCCCACCAGCACCCATCACGTGAAGGGAGTCGAAAATGTGCAGTTTGTGAACTTCGTCGGCCGGGGCATAGGCAGGGTCGATGGCATGCCAGTTTTCACCCCCGTTGGTGGTCCGCCATATAACGCCGGCAACATCCAGGATTCCTCCGCAGGCATAGCCATATTTTTTATTGTAAAACCGGATGTCGAGCACCGGGAAAAAGGCGAGGGTGGAGGTATCGATGATCGCAGGGGTCCAGGTGACGCCCCCGTCGGAGGTTCTTACAATGACATTGGGCCTCCCGCCCATCCAACCGTGCAGTGAATCGGTGAAAAGGATGCAGGTCATGAAGAGTTCCGGCACAGGGTATGGCCGGCTGTGCCATGTGGCCCCACCGTCGGTAGTTGTCAGCAGGATGGTCCCGTAAGGTGTGGTGGTGTAATTGATCGCAACAGCCCAGCCCAGGTTCCTGTTCAGGAAAAAAACGTAGGGGATCTCGTTGCTGGTCTGGGTTACCTGCATGACCCACGAAGCCCCCCCGTCGGTCGTGTGCAGGATGGTCCCCGAATCGCCTGCCACCCAGCCGTGCAGGCTGTCGGCAAAACAAACCGATTGCAGGTTCCGGGTGGTCGGGATGGCCGCCCTTTCCCAGCTTCCCTGTGCCCGCGCAGCAGAAGCGGTCAGCAGGAAAAAAAATAAAAGCGGTATCCCGGGAATTGCACGGACCATTTCGGATGTAAGCCTTGGTGGAGGATCACAAAGGTAAGACAAAAACGCATTTCCCCTTTCTTCTATTCCTCAAGGGTCGACAGATCGCCGGTATCGAGTCCCATGGCCATGGCCTTTAAAACCCGCCGCATGATCTTACCGCTGCGGGTCTTGGGGAGTTTATCGGTAAATACCACAAAAGCCGGTCGTGCAATGGGGCCGATCTCCTTTTCCACGTGGGTCTTCAGTTCCTCCGCAAGTTTGTCGCTCGGGGCGATGCCATCGCGCAGCGTGACGGTGGTGTGGATGATGTTCCCGCGAAGTTCGTCGGGAAGGGCAACTGCAGCCGCTTCAGTCACGGCGGGGTGGCTCACCAGGGCGCTTTCGATTTCTGCCGAACCCAGGCGGTAGCCGCTCACTTTGATAACATCGTCGATGCGGCCGATGACCCAGTAATAGCCGTCTTCATCCTGCCTGGCGGAGTCGCCGGCCAGGTACCATCCCTGCTTCTGGTATTTCTCCCAGTATTTTTCGACATACCGGCCGGGATCGTGCAGGATGGTGCGTGCCATTCCCGGCCACGGGTTCTTGATTACCAGGTTGCCCTCCTCTCCCTGTTTTACGGGTTCCCCGTGATCATCAACGATGCCGATCTCATTGCCGAAGAAGGGTTTGGCGCAGGAGCCGGGTTTAAGCGGCATTACCGGTATCGGCGTGATCATGAACCCGCCTGTTTCTGTCTGCCACCAGGTGTCCATGATCGGGCACCTGTTTTTCCCGATCACTTCGTGGTACCATTTCCATGCTTCGGGGTTGATCGGTTCGCCGACCGAGCCAAGCAGGCGAAGCGATCCCAGGTTGTGACGGTTGGCCCATGAGGCGCCATACCGCATCAGCCCGCGGATGGCGGTGGGGGAGGTATAGAGGATGTTGATCCCGTATTTTTCAACCATCTGCCACCACCGGTTGGGATAGGGATGGTTGGGAGCCCCCTCGTACATCATGATGGTGGCGCCGTTGATCAGCGGGGCGTAAACGATATAACTGTGCCCGGTGATCCATCCCGGGTCGGCGGCGCACCACCAGCGGTCCTCGGGCTTGATGTCGAACACGTATTTGTGGGTCGTGGCCGTGTATACCGCGTATCCGCCGTGTGTATGAACAAGTCCCTTTGGTTTGCCCGTGGTTCCCGAGGTATATAGGATGAAGAGCGGGTCTTCCGAATCCATCACCTCGGTTTTGCAGTCCTTGCTGTCGAGCGGCATCAGCATCAGGTCGTGGTACCAGAAGTCGCGGTCGTTTTCCATGTAGCACTCTTCGCCGGTTCGTTTTACGGTGATGCATACCTCGATGGTGGCCGACCGCTGCATCGCCTCGTTCGCGATGGCCTTCAACTGGGTTGTTTTTCCACGCCGGTAACCACCGTCGGCGGTAATCAGGATGCGGCTTTGCGAATCATGGATGCGTTCAGCCAGCGCCTCCACGCTGAATCCACCGTACACCACGCTATGCACCGCGCCCATCCTGGCACAGGCCAGCATTGCGGTGACAAGTTCGGGGATCTGTGGCAAGTAGATCGTGATCACATCGCCTTTTTTTGCTCCCATTGCCTTGAGGATGTTGGCAAACTTTGAAACCTCCCGGTTCAGGGCGTGGTAGGAAAAGGTACGCACATCACCCGGCTCACCCTCCCAGATAATCGCCAGTTTGTTGCGCGTGGCATTTTTTTGGTGTCGGTCGAGGGCGTTGTGAACAATGTTGATCTTACCTCCCGTAAACCATTTGTAGAAAGGCTTTTTGCTGTCATCGAGCACCTTGTCCCATTTTTTGAACCAGTCCAGCTTTTTCGCTTCAGCCGCCCAGAATCCCTCCCTGTCGGCAATCGACTGCTCATATAGTGTTTCATAATTTTTCACATTGGCCCTCCTCACAATATCTTTTGGAGGATAATAAAAGGTATTTTCGGTCTCTTTCGTTGGTTCCATGTTTTTTTTTTGTAATCAAAGATATAAAATTATCATGCTGATCAAAATTTTGAACGGGTCACATGTCAATCGTCAATCGTCAATTGTCATTTTTCCCCGCTCCTTTTGAAACTTTTTTCATTATCTTGCATCAAAATAGCCTGAATCCGCTGTCGATGATAACCCGTCCGCATTTTTTTCCCGCGATCATTCTCTGGATGATGGTCATTTTGACCGGGATCCGGGAGATCGGCAGGGCCGCACCGACCACCCCGGACAAATCGCTTCACAGTATTGAAAGTGTCATCGTTGCCGGGAGCCCCATCAGCGATCATCTCGGAAATGTTGTGGGGATCACCATCCCGCTGAAACGGGCCGGCCGGCTTTTTTTACTGGAGGCGACCATCGATCAGCAAAGCGGAAACTTTATTCTGGATACCGGGGCGTCGGGTCTGGTGCTGAACAAAACCTATTTCCGCGAAAGTATTGTCTTTGACGACATGGAGGGGGGAGGAGTGACGGGGACAACCGGGCAGGTGTCCCGGGTCAAGGTTAAACACATGCAGGTGTCCGATTTCAGCTTCGACAATGTATTGGCTGATGTTACCCAGCTGGGTCACCTGGAGAACCGCCGCGGGGTGAAGATACTTGGTCTTTTCGGCATGGCCATGCTGAAAAATTTCCAGATGGTGATCGACCTTCATAACAGTGAGCTGCAGCTTTTCAGGCTCGATAAGAACGGAAATTCCCTCGATCCCAATGCGGCCGTGGTGAAGTTTGACATGATCCAGAAGATCGATGAATTCCACAATGTCATGTTTGTGAAGGCCACCATTGGCGGAAAAATCCTTGATTTTTGCCTCGACACCGGTGCCGAATCGAACGTAGTGAGCATAGATTCCCCTAAAAAGGTCATGAATACCATCACCATCACCCGCAGATCGGGACTCATCGGGGTCGGATCGGCCAGGGGAGATGTGTTGTACGGCATTCTGAACGATTTCACTATGGGGAACCGGCAGATCCATGCGATGGAGACTATTTTGTGCAGCCTGGCCGACATGTCGCAGCAGTATGCTTACCCGATCGACGGGATGCTGGGCTACGATTTTTTTTCAAGGGGAAAAATATATTTAAATATTGTGAAAAAAGAGATGGGTATTTGCCTTAAGACGGAGGAGACACCATGAAAATCAACAGTACCTGGATTTTGTCATTCCTGCTCCTTTTTTCAGGGCTTGCCGCACACGGACAGTACGACCCCAAAAAGGTATGCCGGATCGAGGAGGGCCGCCTGGTCTTTACCCTCGATCAGCGGTGGACCCAAAGCCAGCGCAGGGAGGTCGCCCGAATGTACGACCTCGACAGTCTTGTCATGGCAGGAGCTTTTGCCCTGTGGCCCGTAATCAGGGAGAACCATGACACCTGGACCACCCGCAAGCTCGACGCCAACCGTTTCGAATTATCGAAGGAGCCGGTTAAAAAGGGTCCCGGCATAGAACGGCCGGGTAAGATTTTCCTGCTCGACGACGACCTGGTTGATATGAAAACCAACCTAGAAAGGGAGTCGGTGCCATTCGGCGTGAACCGATTTACGCGCAATACCGTTCAGCAGATCTCTCCGGGAAAGGTCAGGTTTTACCTACCGGGTCACCTGAAAGCCCGTGCGGTTTTCCTTTCAGGTTCATTCAACGGATGGGCCACGCTTAAAACCCCGATGAAGCCATGTGATTCGGGATGGATGGTCACCCTGAACATGCTGCCCGGCAAATACACCTATAAATATATTATCGACGGGAAATGGGTCGGTGATTCCTACAATAAACTGGGGGAGGATGATACTTATCATGGCGTTAACAATGTATTTTTCTGCTATAATTACAAATTTGTCCTCAACGGATTCAACAAGGCACGCAAGGTAATTATAACAGGTAGTTTCAATAACTGGAACAAAACGGAGCTCCGAATGGTCCCCTTCAGGGGCAGCTGGCTGCTTTCGATGTACCTGCGTGAAGGAACACACGCCTATAAGTTCATCGTTGACAACCAGTGGATCCTCGATCCTGCCAACAAGGTAACCCGTCCCGACGGCAAAGGGAACCGGAATTCTTTTCTCAGCATAGGCGATACCATGTATTTCAGGTTAAACGGGTTCCAGGATGCCGGAAAAATTGCTGTGGCAGGTAATTTCAACGGCTGGAATCCGGCAGAGCTGTTCATGGAGAAATCGGCCGGGGGGTGGCAACTGCCATATGTGCTGGCCGCCGGCAATTACGAATACAAATTCGTGGCCGACGGCAAATGGATGACCGACCCGGCAAATCCCTTTAAAACAGGCGAGGGCGAACAGGCCAATTCGGTGCTCGTGGTAAAACCGAATCATCTTTTCAAACTCGAACGCCATTCCGATGCAAAAAAGGTGTCGCTTTCGGGAAGTTTCAACGGGTGGAGCAAGCCTGGCTACCATATGGTCTTGCAGGATGGCGTTTGGTCGCTGCCCGTCAGCCTCAAGCCGGGGAAATATACCTACAAGTTCCTGGTTGATTCAAAGTGGATCATCGACCCGGGCAACGAACTCTGGGAGGACAACGAATATGGGACCGGCAACTCCGTATTGTGGATTGAACCCTGATGCAAATACGATTGACAATTGACGAATTACAATTGATGAAATAGCATGACTGCTACCTTTACAGCCGACGCAGTTTTGAATTTTGAACTTTGCGTTAAAAAGCGAGCCCGTCTCAAAAACTTGAGACGGGCTCGCTTTTAGGAATCGTTGTTGTCCTTCAGCTTACAATACACCGGAAGTTTCCCTTGCGGATTGTACCGGGGTAAGATCAAAGCGGTAGGTTCCGCCACCGATGAAGTTGCCTTTCTGAACACTGGGAGGGATCACCCAGTCTGTCGGGTTGGCCGGATAGGGAACCATCACTGCTACTCTTGTGCCGCGGAAGCTGCCTGCTTCCCTGAAGGTGTAAGTCCATACGCCGGGGTGGAAGGGCTGGGCGGGAGCCACTTTATTCCCTTTTTCATCGGTAATCGCCACCAGGTAGTGACCGCTGGCGCCGGGGAAGTTCGGGGCTGCATGCACGGTAACCTGGTAGGTGATCAGTTTCTGCTGACCGATTTCGGGTTTGTTGCCTGCAAAAAGTGAACCTGCTGCGAAAATCAGAACAAGGCTGATGGCTGAGATGATCTTTGTTGTTTTCATGGCTTTTGTTTTTAAGGTTTGTGTTTATTGTTTGTTGATGTAAAATTACACCCGGACGCCAGGCAGTTTCAAGCGCTGAAATGCCCGACTTTCATGCGTAATTTTGCTTTTCAACAGGACAAAGACACCTCCACGGGTAGTGTAAACTTACACGAAGGGATGGAAAAAACAGGGGAATAATTGTGATAACCCGTTAATATTAATTATCTTGCACTGGATTTGATGGCCCGATACCTCTTTCAATATGAAAACGACCAGCGATCCGGGATTTCTCCCTGAAGTTTTTAACCTGCTCCCAAACCCGGTAGTTATCCATATCCATGGAAAGGTGGTTTTTGCAAACGACCTGGTTGTTGAAATTACGGGCCTTGGCAGGGAGGAGATCATTGGCAGAGATGTAGCCGTGCTGCTCACCGATCCGGCGGATCCCATGAACGGGGAAATCTTCAGGAGCCTTGCCAGTGGGTCATTTGAGGAAGAGTCGGAATTCCAGGTCAGGTCGGCCAACCGCAGGGTGGTTATCAAGAACTTCCTGCTTCGCAACCGTAACATCTCGTATCATGGGGAGGATGCTGTGCTGACCATCCTCATCGACATTACCGAACGGAAGCACCTGGAAAAGTATGTCCTGAACCGGGTGATGGAAACCGAAGAAAAGGACCGCAAGCAGTTCGCTGCCGACTTACACGACGACCTTGGCCCGACCCTGTCGAGTATAAAACTGCACCTGGGTCTGCTGGAACATGCAAAAAATCCTGAGAAGTTCAGGGAGACCCTAGCCATTTGCAACCAGCAGCTGGCTGAAGCCATCGCCAAGATGCGAATCGTGGCCAACAACCTCATGCCGAGACTGCTCGAAAATTTCGGCCTGGAGGCGGCTGCCGGTTCTTTCATTAATTCAATGCAGCATGAGGGCGTTTTCACGGTTGACTTCACCTCCAATCTCGGCGGGCAACGCTTCCCCATACAAACCGAACTACATTTCTACCGGATCCTCTGCGAACTGATCAACAACACCCTCAAACATTCGGGCGCTTCGGCCGCAAGGGCAAAACTTGAATTCATCAACGGCACCCTCCTGATGGAATATTCCGACAACGGCAGGGGATACGAGATAGGGGAAATAACCCGGAAAACCGGGGGCATGGGAGTGGGAAATATCATCCAGCGGGTGAACCTGATCGATGCACAGATCATGTTCACCAGCCGGGAGGGGAGAACGGAGGTAACCATCATCAAAGAGATTTAGAAGGATGCCCGCACCTAATCCGGGAGACCCCGGATCCCGACAATTTTTTTATGGGTTCATTTTAACGATTCAAAGGCTAACCAGATGAGCACTAAAAAAAAGGTTTTTATTGTGGAGGATCATGCCATTTTCAGGGAGGGACTCAAACGTGTCATCTGTGAGATGGATAATGTGGAACTGATAGGGGAGGCGGAAAACGGGGCGGATTTTCTCATGAAACTGAAAAAGGTCGATCCCGATATCGTTCTGATGGACATCCAGATGCCGGTCATGGACGGGCTTGAGGCCACCGAAAAGGCGCTGAAGTACGACCCTTCGCTGAAAATTCTCGTGATCAGCATGTTCGGCGAAGAGGAATATGTTTATTCCATGGTCGAAAAAGGAGTTTGCGGCTTTATCCTGAAAACCTCCGGCATCCATGACCTTGAAAAAGCCATCCACCGGGTTTCGGAAGGGCAGCAATACTATTCGGAGGAGATCATGGGTTTGCTGGTCAAAAAGGTTCGCCAGATCGACGCAGCAGAGAAGATCACATTTTCGGAAAAGGAGATGGATGTCCTCCGCCTGTTGTGCAAAGGGCTGCCAAACAACGAAATCGCCGACAGGTTATTCCTGAGCGTCAGAACGGTTGAAGGCTACCGCAACAGGATGCTGCAGAAAACCGGCAGTGCAAATGTGATCAACCTGGTCATCTTCGCACTGCGCAGCAAACTGGTGATCATGTGACCATCCGCGACGGATACACCGTATGGCAGCCTTCCCGGGTATAAAAATCCGCTGTTATTTTTTAACCTTTGCTTTTACATCGCGCGTGTCGGCCGGGCAGGTTTGCAGGTAATCGTCGGTATTGGCAATGCCCGCCAGCACCTCTTTCAGCGATGACGTAGGCTTAAACCATACCACGATCGTGTCGGCACGCTTGCCCAGGTTCAGTTTGCCCATGTTGATCTGGACCGGTAACAGCTTCAAGTCGGTTTTTTTTTCAGCAGCCATCATGTCCTGTGTGCGGGAACGGTCGTAACCGGCCACCACCACCGGGTAGAAGTCAAGATTGGTCAGCGGTTGTTTCTTCAGGATTTTGTTGGCAGATGAATTCCCCTCGATTTTTTCACCCGGGCGCAGGATCATGCAGCCACTGTAAGTTTTTTCGGTAAAATACAGGCAAAGAACCCCCTTGTCGGGATTGCCGAAACGGGTATTCTTGTAATATAGCCCGGCAGGGTCCTTTGTGAACCCCAGCAGGCGCAATTGTTCGGGAGCAATCTCCAGGTATTTTCCATGGGGATGTCCGCCTGCAGGCAACGTCGCCGGTTTTACAACTTTCTGTGCGAAAACCGCCACCATCATTGCGATCAGCGGAATGAAAAACAGGAGCTTCAGCATGGCCCCTGAGCCTGATTTGGTTTTGTTCATCATAACGATACGGGTTTTAAGATTACTCTGGTTGAATTGATTGGCCAGCAGGTAGCGGGGTTCTCCGGCTGCCGTCCTGACCAGCAGCAGTTGGTAGTCCGATCCGTCGATTCCACGCCTCAATACATTCCGGTCGGCTTCGAATTCGTGGTTTTGTTTCAGTTCATGCCTGATCAGCCATGAAAATGGGTTGTACCAGGTTAGCACCAGACAGCATTCGGCAACCAGCAGATCAATTCCATGGAATGCCTGCAGGTGGGTCTGCTCGTGCAGCATGATGGCCTGGCCGTTTTCATTGAAGTCCTTATGGGAAATGACAATCCGCCTGCCGAAACAGAAGGGTACGACCGGCTGTCTTACCAGGGCCAGCCTGAGCCCCTTGTGGGTGATCTTTTCCGACCTCCTCATGAGAAGGAAGATCCTCGCGAGGGCACAAAAGAACAGGGCCAGCTGGATGCCTGCACCTGCGAGGTATGCCAGTGTGAGCAGATTCGGCCATTGTTTTTCCTGTTGCGGAACAACAGCAGGTGCTGCAACTTGTTCTGCCCTTATCACCGGGGTTACCCGGGAATAGGCCCGGTTGGTTTTGCTCGTCGCAGCAGTAGCCGCCGGACCGTCAACATGGAGTTTGACGAACGGTACGGCAAGGGCAGTGAGGATGATCCCCAGGAGGGCAAACCGTTTGACCAGGTGAAAGGTCTCGTTGCGGAGAAGGAGGTAATACAAAAGGTATCCTGCAGCAAGACAGACGGAAGATTTTAACGTGATTAACGCAATTGGTTCCATCACTTCTGAATTTGACGTTTAAGTTCGATTTCCCGGATAAGCTCTCGGAGATCGTCGAGCGACAGGTCTTCTTCTTCTATCAGGGTTGATACGACACGCCTGAAGGAATTCCCGAAATACTGTCTGACGATCCCCTGCAGGTTCTTCGCATTGTATGCCTCTTTTGAAATGACCGGGTAATACTGGTATGTATTCCCGAATGGCATGTATGTCACGAAACCCTTTTCCTCCAGGGCCCTGACCATGGTTGAAATGGTATTGTAATGAGGCCTGGGTTCAGGGTAGAATTCAACAATCTGTTTCACAAACAGCGCACCCTTATCCCAGAAAAAATTCATGATCTCCTCTTCTTTCGCCGTTATCTTCTTCATCCGGATTTTTTTTGCAAATATAAACTATAAATTATAGTTTGTCAACTAATTTATATAGTTATTTATTACTAATTTGAATATATCATAAAACCAATGAGATATGAT
Source organism: uncultured Bacteroidales bacterium (assembly GCA_903845055.1). GTDB lineage: Bacteria > Bacteroidota > Bacteroidia > Bacteroidales > FEN-979 > CAIVAT01. The sequence goes on from CAIMWF010000152.1 coordinate 104,612, forward strand.
TTGTGACCACGGCCATCAGGGTAAAAAAACTTTTATGAAATATTATATGGTACGGTTGATGATACCTATATTATTTTGTAAATTTGAAGGACTGAAATACAATTCAGCCCCATAACATGAAGGATCTCTGTGGTCATTACCGCAACCCGTGATGGTCATGACCGGGAAAAAGGTCCCTGCAGAAAATAATATTCCAGGCATATGATAAAGAAGATAATAGTGCCCACCGACCTGACGAAAGCTGCTGAAATGGCGCTCCGGCAGGCCATTGCCATTGCCCTGAACTCGGGTTCCCGGATTACCCTGTTTCACGTGTTCACCAGGCATGATGACGATGCAGGGGATACCCTGGCGAAGCTTGCCACCATCGCGGAAGGTGTCCGGCAGGAGAGGGGAATCCCATGCGAAGTGCTGGTTAAGGAGGGAGAGGTCCTGCCGGCGATCGCATCCATGGTTGCGGAGAAGGAATACGACCTGATGGTGATCGGCACGCATGGTTTCATGGGGATCAGGCAGAAGCTGTTTGGCGCTGACATCCTCAAACTGGTTTCGGTCATCCCGATCCCGGTCATGGTTGTCCAGCAGGAATCCCCGCTGGTTGAATCGTTCCATAAACTGATCCTCCCGGTGAGCAGCCACGCCAACTTCATCGAGGCCGTTGAGTCGGTAATCGAGTTCGCGGCCATTTTTCCCGCGGAGGTGCATCTTTATTCCATTCATAAAGCCGGTTTCGAATGGCCCGAACAGTTACTGGCCAACATTACCGAAGCCACCCGGATGTTTGAGCAGAAAGGTGTGCGCATGCTGCGTATCAGGGAGGAGCAGGAGGGATATTCTCCCGGTTATGCCCGGCAAACCATCAGGTATGCCCGGACCATCGGCGCCGATGCCTTGTGGATGATGTCATCAGCCTCGGCTGAATATTATTCCTTTGCCCGCGACTACAAGGAAACACTCCTGCTGAACGAATTCCTTGTCCCTGTGGTTTGTGTCGGGGGTATTGCCGGTTCCTGATCACCGGCGTCCTGGTCAGCGGCTGTTTACATTACTTTTCCATGATGGGACTTGACTCGTCGCAGATATGCGGGCAGGGGCCCGAGCATGCATCGGTGGTTTGATAGATCTGGTCGGTTTTGTCCGGACTGCCGGTGCCAACAACCATTCTTACCGGCGTGAGACTGTCAAGGCCCATGTAAATCCTGAAGCCATGAACAGAAGAATCGCGGTATGCGATGAGCTTCATCGCGTCGAATTGTTGCATGTTGATGGTAAACGCCCTCAGGGTATCGGTCACGAATGGAGTATTGGCCAGGTATGCCTTGAACAGCGTGTTTGCCTTCTTTACACCGATGTGATGGATTGCCGTTGTGTCGGGTATCATCGAACATTTTTCCCTGCAGCAGCTTTTCTTGCAACATGTTCCGCAAATAAGCCATAAAATGAAAGCGCCTATGATCGCACCCGCGATAAATGCAAGCACCAGAGTCGTAAATTTGTTTTTCATAAAATTTTCTTTAAAATGTTAGACAAATAATATGTTTATGATTGTAAATATAAATATATTTATATGTCGATTGCAACTATCTGTGGTGAAAAATTTCTTGACGGTTCCTCTTCTCTTGCTGGTCCCTGTTTTTTGTTGTACCGGCTGCCGCGCATCGCAACCTGACGGGTTGCCCGACAGGATCACCTCCCTCTGGGGAAGTTATCACCATGCGCGGGATGACAGTACAAGGGTGATTGCCCTCACAGGGCTTGCCTTTTACTACAACAATTACCTGGACGACCTGCAGAAATCGGACAGCCTGGGCGATGCCGCCATCCGCCTGGCCGAAATGAGTTTCCGCCCTGGCCTTCTCCTGCAGGCATATAATGGCTACCTTGAATCGACCGACAACAAAACCTTTTATGAAAAGTCGCTGGGGTATGCAAGCAAAGCCATCCAGGTGTGCCGGATATCCGACAACCTGCCCATGCAGTGGCGCACCTGCAAAAACCTTGTGGAGGTTTACCTTTCAAAATACGAGAACAATATTGCCCTGCAGAACGGCAACGAAGCGCTGTCGCTTGCCAATGCCTTGCGAAACGACACGCTGATTGCCGAGAGTTATCTCTACATCGGGAAATGCTACGAATATAAAAACCAGAAGATTGAAGCGATCCGGAATTTCCTGCGGGGCAAAGAACTGGCCGAAAAGTGTGGGAACCCGCGGCTCCTCATCAAATGTTACTCCCCCCTGTCGGGTTTTTACAACGACAACAATATGTTTGACGATGCACTCGAGTGGAAACTGAAACAGGGCATACTCATTCTTACAAACCGGCCTGTCGATTCAACGGCCCTGATGTGGGTGCAGCTGGATGTCCAGCTGATCCACGTGCGCCAGGGGCTGGGATTGAACGAGCAGGGAGTGAGGCAGATCATTGATTTTGCGATACGCTCGCGGAACGACCGTCTGAAAGCATGGGAGTTCGCCCTTTACCGCAAGCAACTGCTCGAATCGGACGATGTCGCCAAACTGTACAACTTTTACATGAAGTACTACCGCGAGGAATTTGAAAAATTGTTTTTTTCCGATCAGGCAATGTTCTACCGGCTCAAAGCCTTTTTTATGGAACTCGAGCAGAAACCCGATTCGGCAACCCTCTGTTTCAAAAAGGCGGAAGAACTCCTCAACAGTGAACCAGGGACGGGGAATATCTTTAAATCGACATTTTATAACAGGTACGGGCAGTTCCTCATCCGTCAGGGCCGTGACCGTGAGGCCATAGGGAAATTCACCCGTTCCTATGAACTTTGCTCGGGAGATGCCTATTACGGAAAGTACGAGTATATCCAGACTCCGACAAGTTATCTCGAAAGGCTTTACCGTGAACTTGGGGATTTTAAAAATGCATGGTTTTACGCTTCCAAAAACCTGCAGATTGCCGACAGTATAAACAAATTTTCGAAGCGGGACCAGTTAACCACGCAAGCTGTAAAGCAGGAGCGTGAGCAGCGGGAGAAAGCGGCGGAGGCCGACCGGCAGAAGATCAGGCAGGGAAAAACCGTGATGAACATGATGGCAGGGGGGGTGTTTTTTTTCATCATCGTCTCCCTGCTGATTTTCAGGAACTATCAAAACCAGAAAAAACTGAACCGGCTTCTTGACAAAGCCAAACGGAAATCGGACGACCTGTTGCTGAACATCCTTCCCCAGGAGACGGCGGAGGAGCTGAAGGCAACAGGTGCGGCCCGGGCAAGGCGGTTTGACGAGGTTACGGTGATGTTCACCGACTTCAAGGATTTTACCCAGGCCAGCGAACGGATGGGGGCCGAACAGCTTGTGGACGAGATCAATTTTTATTTCAGCGAATTCGACAGGATCATTTCGCGGCATAACATCGAAAAGATCAAGATCATCGGCGACAGTTACATGTGCGCCGGAGGCCTTCCCGTTCCGAACAACACCAACGCCACGGATGTGGTGGAGGCCGCCCTCGAGCTCCAGGAGTTCATGATCACCCAGAAGATCGGGCGAAGCAGCAGGGGCGAACCCTTTTTTGAACTGAGGATCGGGATTCACACCGGCCCGGTGGTGGCAGGCATCGTCGGGATCAGAAAATTCGCCTACGACATATGGGGTGATACCGTCAATACCGCATCGCGGATGGAAAACAGCGGGGAGCCAAACCGGGTGAACATCAGCGGCGTGACCTACGAAAAGGTGAAGGATCGTTTCAGCTGCACCTACCGGGGCAAGGTGAAGGCTAAGCACAAGGGGGAGATAGACATGTATTTTGTCGGGGCATGACCGGCCCGGCTTCCCGGGCGGCCAGGCCCGGGAGCGTTGCCGGTTAAGGTCACGGTAAAGGTTTCGCTTAAGGCTTCATCACCACGCGCACCTGGTTGCCCTGCGTCAGCGTTTTCCTGGCATAATCGTGAACCGACTGTGCCGTCATCGCCTTCACATTTTCCTGGAAACCGGTCAGGTAATCGAGGCCATTGAAGTAATAATCGAAAAGGATATTGCCCCACCACTGGTTCTCCTTCATGTCCTCCTGGCGTTGTTTCAGGAAGTATTCCTTTGCTTTCATCAGGTCTGTTTCGGAAGGTCCTTGTCCGATCATCGTATTGATCTCGCGGTATACGAGCCCGAGCAGTTTGTCTCCCTTCGCGGGATCGGTATCGAAACTCACCGTGAAGCGGAATTGCGGTTTCGGATTTTTTTCCAAAGTCCATGCCACCCGCACGCTATAGGCGCCGCCCTCATCTTCGCGGATCGACTGAACGTACCTCAGTTCAAGGACATGCCTGATGGCGGCCCCCAGCAACCGGTCGGCGGCCGAAAAATTGCAATCCCCGTTCAGGTTGACAAAAATCGAGGTGCGGGGCGTCTTGCTTTCATGCCTGAAATCGTTTGCCACCTTGCCTTTCGGCGGCCTGATGCCGTCGTCCTTGATGCTCTCCTTGCGTTTGACGGTCGGGATCGAAGCCATGTACTTTTCGAAAAGGGGTTGAACCTGGGCGGGATCGGTCTTGCCGACAAAGATGAAGGTGAAATTCCCCGGGTCGGCAAACCGCTGTTTGTATATCGTGCGAATTTTTTCAAGGGTTACACCGCCGAGCCCCTCGTAGGTAAGCGGCAGCGCACGCGGATTATGGTCGCTCATCATTACGGCGATTGTATCTGCCAGCGCGGTGCGCGGATCCGATGCGGCATTGATGTAGTTCGACTTTTCCTTATCCATCCAGGTTTTAAAGTCGGTAGCATCCCATCTCGGGTTTGTAAAATAGAGGTTGATCATCTGCAGCGTCGTCTCGAGGTCCTTCGGCGAGGTACGCGCCATCACCACCTCCTGGTCGCTGGTGAGACCGATGGAAACATTCACCCGTTTTCCGGCCATCATCTTATTCAGGTCGGTGCGCGAGAAACCGGCGATGCCCATCTGGGTCACCGCGTCGGTAAAGAGTTCCGACGAATGCATCAGGTCGTCGGCCAACAGGGAGGTGCCTCCCTCTGAAAACCCCCGGACCATCAGCTCATCTTCCTTGATATCGGTAGGCTTGAAAATGATCCGCATTCCGTTCGACAGCACCCACTCCGTGGTACCGAAGGTTGCATTTGCCGAGGTCGTAACCACTTTGCCCGGGACCGGCTCCTTCTCCATGAGTTTTTTGCCAGCCATCAGGTCGACATAGGGTTTGATCTCTGATTTCCGGTAAGCCTCCAGCACATTCCTGATCTCGGTTTCCGTCGGCAGGGTGATGCCAGGCTTGTCGGGGCCGGTAATGGTGATCACCTGGTTTTTGTCGCTGACATATTTTTTGTTCTCCAGGTTCACCTCGTCGACAGTGATGCCGGGGAACATCGCCTGGGCGAATTTGTACTCGAATTCAATGCCGGGGTTCGGGTTGTTGCTCAGGAAATAACCGATGTTCTGCGAAACGAGTTCGCGGTTTTTACGCTTGTCGCGGTCGATATAGCGCGATTCGTAGCCCCGCATGATATCAGCCTTCGCCCGGTCGAACTCACCCTGTGTAAATCCGAACCTGTTCATCCGCTCCATTTCCGTAAGGAGTGCGGAGAGGGCTGCCAGCGATTTGTTGTTGGCGGCCTGTGCCATGCCGGTAAAGGCATCCTTGCTGCGTGTATACTGGCCATAATAGGACCTTGCGAAAAGGAATGGGGGATTCTCGCGGTTGGCCAGTTCGCTCATTCGTTGCCCGAACATGGTGCTGATGAAATTACGGATGAGCTGCAGCCGCATGTAACCGATATTCTTGTCGCTGTCACGGATGGCATCGTGCTTGTAGGCAACATTCACAACGGTCCCGGTCGCCTCCTTGTCGGTTGCGGTGCCGATGAGGGGTTCTACGTTGTCGGGCAACCCGTATTCTTCCTTTGGTGTGGGATTCTCGACCTTCGGGATGGTACTGAAGAGTTTTTTAATCTTCGCCTCCATGGCATCGGCGTCAAAGTCGCCCACCACTACGATCGCCTGGAGATCAGTGCGATACCATTTCCTGTAGAAATTTTTAATGGTTTCATAGGCGAAATGATTGATCACCGCCGTATCGCCGATTACGTTACGGATGGCATACTTGGAACCCTTGTAGATGATCGGGGCAAGCTGGTTGCTCATGCGTTCGCCCGCCGAACCATACATGCGCCACTCCTCCCGGATGACGCCGCGTTCCAGGTCGACCTCTTCGGGTTCGAAGGAGATATAGTTCGACCAGTCGTGGAGAATCAGCAGTGCGGTATCAATCACCCCATCGCGCAGCAGGGGCACGTTCGACATGTTGTACACCGTGCGTTCGAGGCCGGTGGAGGCATTCACATTGGTTCCGAATTTAACGCCGATCGTGGCCAGGTAATCGAGAATCCCCTTTTTAGGGAAGTTCTGTGTTCCGTTAAAGGCCATGTGCTCGGTGAAATGGGCCAGCCCGTTCTGGTTGTCATCCTCGAGGATGGCTCCCACGTTGTGCACGATATAAAATTCAGCCCGCTTTTCCTGGGTGCGGTTGGCCCGGATAAAATAGTGCATTCCGTTCGCGAGCAAGCCCGATCTTACCTGTGGGTCGAGCGGGGGCAGTTGTTTCAGGTTATATTGTTGGGCAACGATCCGGGTGGATGCTAAAATGACCAGGGCAAATAAAAGGGTAAAGCGGGAGAAGATCTGTTTCATGGTTCTTGTTTAAGGGTTTCGGGGTTCTGGAGTTGGTTCGGTGGATTTGGTCAGATTTACTGGTAAAGGAAACGTTTGATGCTTTTTTTGGGGGTCTTTTCGAATTCGGCCTGCGTAATCCTGAAGTCGGAGATGCGGATGTGTTTCGGCAGGTGGTGGTTTAGGTCATGGACATATTCCCTGAAGACCTGCGGGAGGTGATCGGGCGTGCAGCCGGCACTTTCCATGGCATCGGGGTCAGGATAGATCAGGGCGATAAGTTTACGGTCCTGTTCAATCACCAGCGATTCCATTACCAAAAAACGGTTGTTCAGCCTGGCCTCGATCTCTTCGGGGTAGATGTTCTTACCCGACGGGCCCAGGATCATACTTTTGCTTCGCCCCCTGATGTAGATGTTGCCTTGCCGGTCGATCACCCCCAGGTCGCCGGTGTGGAGCCAACCTTCGGCATCGATCACCTCGCGCGTGGCCTCCGGGTTTTTGTAGTAGCCCAGCATCACATGGTTGCCGCGGAGCAGGATCTCCCCCGAAACGTGCGACGGGTTGTCGGAGTCGATCTTTACCTCCAGTTCATCCACCACGCGCCCGGAGGCGCCGGGCCGGGTCGTCTTCCAGGAGGCATAGCTGATCAGCGGGCCGCATTCGGTCATGCCGTAACCCACGGTGAAGGGAAAATCAAGCTGTTTGAAAAATCGTTCCGCCTGGGCATTGAATGGAGCCCCCCCGATGACAAGTTCGCGGAAGTTGCCGCCGAAAACATCCGTCATCTTTGCCTTTATCTTCTTATAGACCAGCCTGTTCAGCAATGGTATGCGGATCATAAGCTTCACCGTGGGCTTGCGCAGCGCAGGCAGGATCTGTGCCTTGTAGATCTTCTCGATGATGAGGGGCACCGAAAGGATCAGGGCAGGGCGGATCTCCTGGAATGCCTGCATGATGATCTTGGGCGATGGGGTGCGCGTAAGGAAGGTGATGTCGCAACCCAGGCTGAAAGGGAAGAGGAATTCGAAAGCGCAGCCATAGGTGTGGGCCAGAGGCAGGAACGACAGGATCTTGTCGCGCGGGTTCAGCGGCATGTTCCGGTGGGCGTAGAGGATGTTCCCCAGGATGCTTTTGTGCTGCAGCACCACCCCTTTCGAAAACCCTGTGGTGCCGGAGGTGTAGCTGATCACCGCGATATCGTCGGGATGGGAAACCGCGAACGGATGACCGACCGGCTCCGCGGTCATCGGTACCTCTCCTGCACCCGGTTCGCGGGTGAACAATATCGAATCGTCCATAATCTTCCGGATGTGCCTGAGCATGGGCATGGTTTCCGGGTCAAGGTCCCTGAACATGGATTCCTCCACGTAAAGAACGGTGGAGTCGGAGTGTGCGACGATGGACTGGATGTCGGCAGCCTTGAATTCGGGGAGGATGGGAACAATGACGGCGCCGTAAGTGACGGTGGCCAGGTAAATCATTCCCCAGTGTGCCGAATTCTTTCCCAGCAAGGCGATGTGGTCGCCCTTTCGGATGCCGGTTGCGCGGAAAATATCGTGAATTTTATCAATCCGCTCCCCGACGTTCCCATAGGTGAAAGATTCCCCTCCGTAATCGGAAAGGGCGGGGAGGTCCCGGTTATTGCGGATCGCAGATTCAAAAAGAGTGATCAGACCGGCAGAGGATGCTTGCATGACACAGGGTATTTTGACACCTGCTAAGTTCCGAAAAATTCCTGTGAATGAATAATTTTCATTGAAAAATATGCGCGATTCAGTTTCCTTTTCCGTGGTAGTGTTCCACGGTGAGCCGGTAGGCCTCCTCACGGCCGTACTTGGGTTCAAAACCGAAATCCTTCAGCGCCTTTGCCGAGGTGAATGTAAAATCGTTACAGGTATAGATGACCGCGAAACGGCTGAATTTCGGTGCATAGGTCTTGAACGGCCGTGCCGCGAGGGCGATCCCCTCGGCGATCATTCCCATGACATAGGCGATGTTCCCCGGTATCCTGAAGTTCTTCGGACGGATGGTGTATCCCGCACCCTCGATGATGCGGTCGAAAAATGTAAAAAAGTTCTCCGGAGGTCCGTCTGTGATGAAATAGGCGTTCCGGTCGACGGCAGGGTTGCCGTCCAGCAGCGCCTTTGCCGCCATTACATGCGCCCAGGCCATGTTTCCAACATAGACATGCTGCGACTTCGAGCTCCCGTCACCCAGCTTCACATAAAATCCTCCCTTTGCCATCTCCATGAGCGAGCCCACATGGAAGGGGTCGCCACCGCCGTAAATATCGGCGGGCCGCAGTACACAAGTGGTCATTCCGCCGGGCGAAAATTCCGGGTCGTTTCCGTTGAGTCCAAGCACCAGCAATTCCGAGAGAAACTTGCTGCGGCAATACATGTTGGGATGTTTTTCGGGGTAGGGAACCGATTCGTCGATGTTCACCAGGGAACTGCCGCCGAACACCGCATCGAGCGAACTGGTGTAGACGAGGCATTTCACGCCGTGTTCCCGGCAGCCGCGCATCACATGCTGGGTGCCGCCGTAGTTAATCGCAAGCACCTCTTTTTCGGGCAATGTTCCCCAGTCGACCATGGCAGCCGAATGGATGACCAGGTCAATATCACGACAGGCTTCCGATACAGCCTGCGCATCGCGGATATCACCCCGCACCATGCTGATCCGGTCGTCGGGAGGACCTGCGTAGGCCGCCAGGTCGAAAATGCGCAGCACCGACGGGCGCAGCGGCGAACCCGGGTCCAGCAATTCCTTAACGATCGCCCTCCCGAGAAACCCCGAACCACCCGTAAGCAAAACCCGGGGCCCGGTTCTCCCGCTAAAATTTTCCTCCATGTTCATTTCCTTGTTGTTCATTAACCCCTCATTCGTCACTCGTCATTGGTCACTCGTCACTCGTCACTCGTCACAAAGCTGCAAAAGTAATTTGATTTTTGCGAAAGTTCAATTATGTTTGCAGAACAAATCAAATCTGACGAAAATGAAAAAAGTCTTATACTGGACCCTGGCCATCGCGGTTGTGGTGATCGCCATCCTTTGCTACTGGAAATACAGTTTCACATACAGCGAAGGGAACCGGGCGGGTATCCTGCAGAAATTCTCTTACAAGGGCAACATGTTCAAGACCTATGAGGGCGAACTTGTCATGAGCAGCATCCAGAGCAGCCAGGATGTCTCCCTCGCCTCGGAGAAATTTTATTTTTCCGTTCCCGACAAGGAACTGGCCGACCGCCTGCTGAAACTTGAAGGGCAGCGGGTCGTGGTGCATTACAAGCAAAAAAACGGCACCCTTCCCTGGCGCGGCGAAACAAAATACCTGGTCGACGACCTGGTTGAGCCGGCAAAATAATCGCGTCGCGCAGGAAATACTTTTTCTTTTTCACAGTTTTGCCATTTTACAACCTGTTCTTTGGTTTTAATCCATTCATATGACTGAACAATCCGATTACCTCATCATAGGTGCCGGCATCATCGGGCTGGCCATCGCCCGTGAACTCCGGTCGCGTTATTCCCAGGCCTCCATCACCATCCTCGAAAAGGAGCCTGATGTTGCCTACCATTCCAGCGGCCGCAACAGCGGGGTGCTGCATGCCGGCTTTTACTATTCGGCCGATTCGCTGAAGGCAAAATTCACCCGCGACGGCAACTTCGCCATGAAGGACTTTTGCCGCGAAAAGGGGCTCAAACTGAACGAATGCCAGAAGGTCGTTGTGGCAAAAGACGAGTCGGAACTGGAGCCACTCTACGAGCTCGACCGCCGGGGCAAGCGCAACGGTGTGGATGTGAAGATCATCACCGAAGGTGAACTGAAGGAGATTGATCCCAACGCGCGCACCTTCAAGTTCGCCCTCTATTCGCCCAATACAGCCACGGTCGACCCCACCGAACTGAACAAGGCCGTACGCGACGAGCTGCTCGCCTCGGGGGTGAAGATCGTCTTCAACCAGGGATACAAGCGGAAGATCGATGGAAAGACCGTGGAAACAACCGGCGGGCTAACCTTTACAGCAAAGAAGCTGATCAATACGGCCGGGCTCTACGCCGACAAGATCGCCCGCGATTTTGGCTATTCGCGGCATTACACCATCATCCCCTTCAAAGGGATCTATCTCAAATACACCAAAAAGGACAAGCCCATCAAAACCAACATCTACCCGGTTCCAAACCTTAAAAACCCCTTCCTCGGCGTTCATTACACGATCACCGTCGACGGGACCATCAAGATCGGCCCCACCTCCATTCCCGCCTTCTGGCGCGAGAACTACAAAGGGATGGATAATTTCAAAGCCGGCGAGCTGGGGAACATCCTGGGCTGGGAGAGCAGGCTCTTCCTTTCAAACGCGTTTGGCTTCCGGGGGCTGGCTTTCGATGAGATGAAAAAATACAATAAATCCTATTTTGTCGACCTGGCCACCAGCATGGTCCATTCCATCGATAAATCGGGATTTACAGAATGGAGCAAACCGGGCATCCGCGCCCAGCTGCTCAATACAGACACCCTGGAGCTGGTGATGGATTTCGTGGTTGAAGGCGATGACACCACCGTGCATGTGCTCAACGCCGTTTCTCCTGCTTTTACCTGCAGCTTCCCCTTCGCGAAATGGGTGGTTGACAATTATGTGGAGAAAGCTTAACATTCAAAACTCAAAAATCAAAACTGTAATTCAAATTTCAAAACTTGTGCTGATTAAAATGTTGGAGTAACCGGGATTTTATGAACTAGGGGATTTCATCCCCAAATCTTCACATCCCCAAATTCCCAAATCTTCACATCCCCAAATTCTCAAATTCAAACATCATGGAAACAACATACCGGTTCAAACACGAAGACCTGATGGACTTTGTGGTACGCTATATGACCAAACTCGGCGTTCCGGCCGAAGATGCAAAAATCGTGGGCGAGGTGCTCATCTGTGCCGACATCCGCGGGGTTGAATCCCACGGGCTGCACCGCCTGGGATCCTATTACGGCAGCCGCATCAGCAAAGGCTGGATTGATCCGCTCACCCCCTTTAAGATCCTCAGCGAAACACCCTCCACGGCACTGATCGACGGGGGCAACGGGTGCGGGCAGGTGGTGTCGCACAAGGCCATGCAGATGACCATCGACAAGGCCAAAGCCTCGGGCATCGCAGCGGTCACCATACGCAACAGCAACCATTACGGCATTGCGGGCTACTATGCCATGATGGCCCTGAAACACGACATGATCGGGATTTCGCTCACCAACTCCCAGCCGCTGGTGGCCCCCACCTTTGGCCGGACCGCCGTACTTGGCACCAACCCGATCGCCATGGCTGCCCCATCCGAAAAGGCATATCCCTACCTGCTCGACATGGCCACCAGCGCCGTGGCCTACGGGAAGATCCAGGTGTATGAAAAGAAACACGAACACATCCCTATCGGCTGGGGGATCGACGAACAGGGACTGGCCACCAACGACCCCTCCCTCATCAAGCCGGGAGGACACGGGGCCCTGCTTCCCCTGGGGGGCATGGACATCACCGCAGGCTACAAGGGCTACGGGCTGGCCCTGCTGGTCGAGATCCTCTGTTCGGCCCTCTCGGGCGGCAATTTTCTGACCAATGTCGGCGGCCCGGGCAAACCCGAACCCACCGGCGTCTCCCATTTCTTCATGGCCATCAACATCGAAGCCTTCAGACCCATCTTCGATTTTAAAAAACAGATGGACGACATGATCACCCTGCTCAAACAATCGCCCCTAGCGGTGGGTCGCGACGAGATCCTCGTTGCCGGTGAAAAGGAGTTTGAATATGCCGAATTCAACGAGATCCACGGCGTTCCCCTCATCAAACCGATTGTCGACGATCTTATCAAAGAGGGCGAACGGATTGGCGTGGCGTTTGATTGCCCGCACGTCATGGAGTAAATCAATTAAAAATTAATAATTACGGGGGTGCAGCGGATATCAGCCAGTTTTGCTGCTTCGGGTTTTGTGCCGTTTGCAGTAAGCCGGGATCTCCATTTATTCAGTAGGTTTTCTTTAAAAGGCTGATGGCTTTTTCGAGTTCGCCGGTAAAGATTGCCTGTCCGGTACGATTGCATTCAACAATCAGGTCATGAAGACTCCTGCTTGTTACCTGTTCAAAATCGCCCAGGATGATCAGCCTCTTCTTGTAAAGGGAGAGTTTCTGCAGGATATCGCCGGCCAGCCCTGTTTTAAGGTCATAAAAGGAGGGGTCGAAGTTTTCCCGGCTGAGGGCAATGGTATCGCTTTCGGTCGAAAAGAGCAGGTCGAGGAAACTGCCTGCATTCCGGATAACGATTTTGTCGTCGTTAAAAAGGGTGATTGCGCCTTTTTCTGTTTCTAGGATTTCCATAAGGTTGTTTTATAACGAATGTTTCTTTGATGGTCATCTCCGCAGGTTCTTTCCGTTATTCCCGGATTCAGGTTTCACCGGGAAGGGCCGGGAATCGCCCGGAAGTTCCCGGAAGTCCCCCTGGATCGTTTCATACTGTCTGAAATTCCCGCTTTCATTGTATGCGAATGTTTCACTGGTCATCTTGTACCATATATTACCCTTGAAACGTAACCCGTGGTGGGAGCCAGCCTGTTACCGGCATATTCAAACGAACCGGGTATGGGTCGTTTTCATGGAGATTTTATTTGTGTTTGTTCCCGGCAAATTCGATCAGTTCAACCGGCGCCCCGTTGTGTTCGATCATGGCAACCCGCACCCCGCTGCTGGGTGCGTTGGGAGGTGTCAGGATGTGAAAGGAATGACGTTCCAGTTCAAGGTCGAGGTCGTCGACTTCAAAAGCGATGTGCGGGACGGTTTGAATGAGTTCATCTACCGGGGAATCCTCCTCATAACGCATCCATTCGATCCCGAAGGGGCTGGTGTCGAAACCGCCCACCCCCAGTCTGAATGCCGGCAGGTAGGTTTCGCCGAGGATCGGTTGCCGGGTCGGGATGCCGATGTGATGAAAACGCCAGCCCCATTCACCGGTCGCCGCCGGGGGTTCATGGTCTTTCCTGGGTTTGTTCATGGCTGTGGTTCTATGAATTGATCGATGATGTTTCAGTCCGAGGTGGGCCTGACGGGTTTTGTGAAACGTGGGAGGATGGTGTTTGCGGGCCTGCCAGGCAATGAACAACATTATTTCCTTCGGTATAAATACCATGTTTTGCCAAGGTTGCTTCGGAAACCGACGATCCCGTCAATCAACGAATAATAGGCGAATTCGCCCCAGTCATCCAGCGGCGGGGCCTCATTGTGGATGAAAAGTTCATACACCTGGTAGAATTTCCGGGTGCCCAGGCTGACCGAATCATGAAAAGCGATGATGGAATCGAATTTGTCCGGAAAGTTCATCAGCGTATCGCCGCTGAATTTCATGCTGGCATAGAATCCAAGCCCGGTGGAATCGCCCGGGAAAAAAGACAGCTGTATGTTCTTGACAGATTCCCTGTGATAAAAAGTGGCATTGTTTTTCAGGATGACATCCAGTTTTCCCTTGATGTTCCCGCAAATGTAATTCCTGGCGCGGTATTCGGATGACAGGTAATCGCCCTGGCAACCGTTGAAATCCAATGCCTCCGAAGCAGAGTACTGGTATGCCCTGTTAAAACCTGATTGCATCAGGCTTTTTTTAAAGATGACCGAGTCCCCGGTAAGGTTCTTAAAGGTCAGGGTATCCTTCCCGGTATAGGGACAAATGGCCTGATCCCCCGCTGTAAAGGTCAGGCGGCCGACCTCGTGCTGTATGCAGGTATTCTTGCTGCAGCCGGCCAGCAGGGAAATGCAGCCCGCCAGGAGCAGAAAAAAAACCGGGTTGTGCCGGGAACGGTTGATCATGCGTCGTTGGGTATTACCTGTCAAAGTTAACGATTTGCCGGTTTATCCCTGCAGAAATATTTGTTTGCCCCAGGACGGTGAGAGAGGTTCATGTATGGCATGCCCGGGTTGACAACGCTGTAATGGGTGTTTTCTGAAAGCATTTCGATTTGTTTCATATGCTGGGGGGCCTGGTTTATGGTATACAACAGTTGATCGCCGGTGAAATTGAAAAACAGAAAAACCCGAATCCATGAACCCCCTGATGATTTACCTCGTGCAGTCGTCGGTGTGCCTGGGCACATTGTACGCCGTTTACTGGCTTTTTTTGCAGCGCGACACTTTCTTCCGTATCAACCGGGCATTCCTTCTCTTTTCGGGGGTCTTCTCGGCGCTCATGCCGTTCATCCCTTTTCACCTGCTTTTCAGCGAGCCGGCAGCATCGCTGGCCATCCTTCTCAGCCCGGTGCTGATCACCCCAGCCGGCAACCTCCAACCGGTAGCGGGAATCCTGCCGTGGCCGGGAATCCTGATGGTGTCCTACCTCACCGGAGTGGCGATCTTCCTGGCCCGGTTCCTCTTCCAGTTGTGCCAGATGACGCGCCTGCTGGCGCGGTCGGAGGTGCGCAGAGCCGGGAGCCTGCGCGTGGTTGCCGTCGACAGCAGGTATGCACCGTTTTCCTTTTTCAACATCGTCTTCATCAATGAAGAGAGGACGACCCCATCCGGTATGGAGGCGATCCTGGAGCACGAGCGGGTCCACATCCGGCAGGCCCACACCCTCGATCTGCTCCTATCCGGTTTGCTGGTCATCGTGCAGTGGTTCAACCCCTTTGCCTGGTTCACTGCCCGCGAACTGAAGAACATCCACGAATACCTCGCCGACGATTTCGTGATCAGGAAATTTATGAAACCGGCCGAATACCAGCAGATGATCCTGGATGAAACCATGGGGGTCCGCATGAACGGCCTGGTCCATAATTTCAATATTTCACAACTTAAAAAACGAATTGTTATGATGACACAAAAGCGTTCGGGCAACTGGGCCGCCGGCAAGATCGCGCTGGCACTGCCCGTGATCATGATCCTCGGCTTGCTGTTTTCGGGGAGTTCCCCTGTTTCAGCGCTTGCGGGGAAACAGAACAGTGTTCAACCTAAAAACATGGATGTCTTCATTGCCGCCCCCGACAGCGGTGAGAAGCGGATGGTGCCCGACAAACAGCCCGAATACCCGGGCGGCCACGAAGCCATGATGAATTTCCTTGCCGGGAATATCAAATATCCTGAAACTGCCATTAAAAACAATGTACATGGGAAGGTGTTCGTCTCATTCGGTGTGGAAAAGGATGGGTCTATCAACAACGTTAAGATCATCCGGGGGATCGGTTCAGGTTGCGATGAGGAGGCAGCACGGGTCGTGAAACTCATGCCGCACTGGAAACCCGGCGAACTGAAGAGAAAACACGTGGCGACGAATTTCGTGCTTCCCATCAGGTTTGCCCTGCAGGGGGATAAAAAGGAAAATCCCAAAGAGCAGATCAGGATGTCGCCGGTACCCGGAACCAACCTGGAAAAGGAGAAGAAAAGCAGTTAATTGTGCCGGTTTAAAAACTCCAAAAGGATGGCGTTGAACTGGAATGGGTGTGTCTCCATCGCCATGTGACGCGCCCCGGGGATGACCCGGAGTTCGGCCGATGGAACCTCCCCTTTCAGTTTTTTGCCGGTGCTAAGCCCGATCGTCTTATCGTTTTTACCCCAGATGATCAGCACGGGGGTCTCTTTCAAATCATGTGCGTCGAGTTTGATGATCTCCCGCGAATTGGCCAGCAGGTTCACCACTGTTTCGGCTGTTCCCTCGATCTGCAGCGTCTTCCAGTATCCATTGGTGGTAGCGGTGTCGGGCAGGAAACCGTAGGTGCTCTTCAGCTCATGCCTGAAGTTGTTGTAGGTGAGATAATAGTGCTTGTAATAGGCCACCAGCATTTTTTTATACACGGGGTGGTTGACAACCCCCACGAAAGGACGGTTCAGGTCGTCGTTGGTGATGAAGATCATGCCGTCGAGGATGGTGAGGCTTTTCGTGCGGTGCAGGTTCATCAGCGCCGCAGCCTCCGCGGCCCCGCCGCCCATGGAGTGCCCGACGATATTCCAGGGGGTCGTATCGGCCCCGTCGATGTTGCCTAACAGTTTCCATAGCTGCCTTCCGCGGTTGCTCTGCGACTGGTTGAGGGAATCCGACCGCTCGCTGTAACCGAAACCCGGCAGGTCGACCGCCACCACGGTGTAACCGCTGGCGGCAAGGGTATCCCAATTGTAACGCCAGCAGAACGTTGATCCGCAGAAGCCGTGGATCAGCAGGACCTTTCCCCGGTGATGCAATCCCCTGGCCGGCCAGAGACGGTAATGGATGGTCACCGAGTCTATCGTGGCAAAATGGCTTTCGCGAAAGGGTTTGCCCGGGTTCCCGGCGTGCGGGGTGCCCGGCAGCACCAGGAGGAAGGGGAGGAGGAGGGCCGTTAAAGACCGGTGGAGGAGCATATTTGAAATGATTGGTTGCAAAAGTATGTAAATTTGCCGGAATTTCCGGAACTCCCTGCCGGCAAATACCAATTCCGTAAATTTTACGTTTTCTTCCGGTTAACGATACAAGATGCAGAAAAACAATCCATACTTACCCCTCTGGTTTGCCCTGTTGCTGGCCGGGGGTGTCGCTCTGGGCATTTTCCTGGGGAACCGCGCAGGCAGCCTCAACCCCTTCAGCCCGAACCACGACAAATTGAAGGAGGTGGTCGATTATGTTCACGACAATTACGTGGATACGATGAGCCGGAAGGTGATCGAGGAAAAGGCGATCAACGGGCTGCTCGAAAAGCTCGACCCGCATTCGGTTTATATTTCCAGCGAAGATTTTCACGCAGCCAACGACCCGCTGCTTGGCAGCTTTGAAGGCATCGGCGTGCAGTTCCGCATTGAGAGCGATACGGTTGCCGTGATCAACCCGGTTTCGGGCGGTCCCTCCGAAAAACTAGGGATCAGGGCAGGAGACCGCATCGTGAAGGTTGACGGGAAAAATATTGCGGGCATCAAGATCAACAACAACGATGTCATGCGCAAACTGAAAGGTCCGAAGGGGACAAAGGTGACCGTCTCCATCTTCCGCCGGGGAACCGCCAGCCTCACCGATTTCACCATCACGCGCGATGAGATCCCCACCTACAGCGTCGATATCTCCTACATGCCCAGGCCGGGGATCGGTTACATCCGCCTGAGCAATTTTTCGAAAAGCACGCACGAAGAGGTTCACAAGGCGCTGGGCACCCTCCTGAAATCGGGAATGAAAAAACTGATCCTCGACCTGCGCGGGAATGGCGGGGGATACCTGCAGGCGGCCATAGACGTGGCTGATGAATTCCTGCGCAAGGGCGACCTGGTGGTTTATACCCGGGGAATGCACCACGAAAAGGAGGTGGCCTATGCTACCTCCAGCGGACTTTTCGAAACGGGCGACCTTGTGGTGATGGTTGACGAAGGCACCGCGTCGGCCGCCGAGATCGTTTCGGGGGCCATCCAGGACCACGACCGCGGGACGATCGTCGGGCGGCGTTCCTTTGGAAAGGGGCTCGTACAGGAGCAACTCGATTTCAAGGATGGAAGCGCCCTGCGGCTCACCGTGTCGCGTTATTATACACCGACGGGGAGATGCATCCAGAAGTCGTACAAGGACGGTCTGGAGGTCTATAATGGTGATTACTACCACCGGTTTATGAGCGGCGAGCTCGAACATCCCGATTCGATCAAGTTCCCCGACTCGCTGAAGTTTAAAACCCCGAAAGGAAAGGTGGTCTATGGCGGCGGCGGGATCATGCCCGACATCTATGTCCCCATCGAAAAGGATTCAACCTTAGGCTGGTACAACCTATGCATCAACAAGGGGCTGGTATACCAGTTCGCCTTCGATTACACCGACAGGACCCGCCTGCAGTTGATGCGCTTCAAAACCGCCGGCCAGTTCGAAAAGGAATATGATGTCAGCGATGAACTTTTCGGAGAATTCGTGAAATATACAGCCTTGAAAGGGGTGAAGCGCAACGCAAAGGATAACCGGAAATCCGACCTCTATGTTCGCACCATGCTGAAGGCTTACATCGGGAGGAACCTGCTCGACAACAATGGCTTCTATCCCGTGCTGAACACCATCGACCCCGCTTTTGCGAGGGCGCTTATAGAACTTTCTAAATAATGTTGTATATTTGAATATCGAAAATCGAATATTGAATATCAAATATTGAATGTTACTATTGCCTGTTGCCTATTGCCTAATGTCTTTTTTATTAACCATTAATCTTTACAACCATGATCCACGAATTGCCTAAATTACCCTATGCCCAGGATGCACTGGAACCCTATATTTCAAAACGCACGATCGAGTTTCACTACGGTAAGCATCACCAGGCCTATGTGAACAACCTGAACAAGCTGATCGCCGGTACCGGTTTTGAGAATGCCTCGCTCGAGGAGATCGTTCGCACCGCCGGTGGCGGGATCTTCAACAACGGTGCCCAGGTATGGAACCATACCTTTTACTGGAATTGCCTGAAACCCCAGGGGGGTGGCGAACCAACAGGCCCCCTTGCCGATGCGCTGCTGAAGAATTTCGGTTCGTTCGGTGAATTCAGGGAAAAATTCTCGACGGCCGCCGCCACGCTGTTCGGTTCAGGCTGGGCCTGGCTGATAAAAAAGGAGGATGGAACGCTGGAGATCGTCCAGGAGAGCAACGCCGGGAATCCTTTGAAGAATGGTGCCACGCCGCTGCTTACCTGCGATGTGTGGGAACATGCCTACTACCTCGACAAGCAGAATGTACGCCCCGACTATATCTCCGATTTCTGGAAACTGGTCGACTGGAGCGCCATTGCTTCACGGCTGTAACCTTTAAACGCAGGATGGAAAATCCTTATGGCCGTGACGGAGAGGGATTTCCATCACGGCCATTTTTCTTTTATGACGCAGGGGGATGCACATGGCCCTGTGCGAAAGGGAAATCGGGACGGGCACGACGCATATCGTCCTGGACCGGACCGCGGTTACAACAGGCTTCTGTATCCTGACGGTTACGACAGGGCTGGAATGCCATGCGGTAAAAATAATCCTAAAATAGGCGTGTGAAAAAGGGGAGAACCTACTCCACCGTAACGGATAAGGTTTCCATTGGGGGTGCAAGTAGACAAAGTCCAAAGGTACAAAATTATGACCCAATCAAAGGTCATTCGTTACGACTGTCGGTGGTTCTCAGGTTATCTAACCTATGGACTTCCCACTATTCCCCCTAT
>CAIMWF010000153.1 GCA_903845055.1 uncultured Bacteroidales bacterium
ACCATTGGGGTTTGTGTAGATTACTGTAATTGTTTGTGATCCCGCAGTTACCCAGGTTACCGCGATGGCGCTGGTCCCCTGTCCCGAGGTGATCGTTCCTCCCGGTGAAACGGTCCAGGCATAACCTGTTTTGCCTGTTTCCGTTGAGAAGGAATTGTTTGTACTGCTCACGCAGGCCGTTGCATTTCCCGTAATGGTCGGTACCGGGGTTAAATTAACCGTTACAGCGATCGATGATGGAGTACCTGTACCGCAAACGCTTGTACCCATTACCGAAACATTCCCGGAGGAGGCGGTAGAAGAATAACTGACAATGATGCTGTTGGTGCCTGAACCTGAAGTGATCGTTGCCCCTGCAGGAAGCGTCCATGAATAACCGGTTGCCCAGGTAAGCGGGGCAATGGAATAAACAATCCCGGTTGAGCCCTGGCAAATTGTATTCTGCCCTGATATCGTTCCGGCTGCTACCGGCAACGGGCAGGCGGTTGAAAAAGTCAGGTCGGCGCCGTAGGAGGTCCCGGTGGCATTGACCGCCTTGACCCTGAAATGATAGATGGTGTTGATCGGCAAACCGGAAAGATTGGCATATACCAGGATGGCAGTAACTCCCGCCGATGTTGACGGAACAGCATTGACCGTCGTTCCGTAGGCGGTGGTGAGTCCGTATTCAAAAGTGATGGTGGTAGCAAGGTTATTGGCATTCACGCTGCCGTTCATCGTAGCCGAGGATGCGGTAAGGTTTGTTGCCGGGTTGGTAATGACCGTCGGGGCCATGGGGAATTCATAGGCACCGATATCCGGGGGATTTCCACGCGTGACGCCTGCATAATCGGTAACGATGCCTGGAATGGCAATACCGGCATCATGCAGTTCGGCTCTGACAGTATGAAGGTTGGTATTGGAGATGAAATTGGGATTCACCGAGACAGCATGAATGTCGTTTCCTGAAAGGCTTTTCCATGTTGCGAAATCGCAATCAGTGGCTCCGTAAAGACATGTGGTGGTAGAAATGGATGAATACACATCGTTATAGTCGGATGTCAGTCCGGCAGTATTCACGGCGGCTATTGAATAGTGTTTGCCTGTGCCTCCATTGCCGTTTACCCGGAGATTTGAAATGATGTTGTCGCTGGTGATAACCACCGATGCATCGGTTTTATAAATCCCGGCCGATCCGCGTGTATTTGATGCAGCAGCGGTTCCCGTGATGTTGATGGAATTGTCATAAATGTAGTAGGTCCCGGTGTTGCGGAACACCAGAATTCCATCCATCTCTATGTTGTGGATTCCGCCGTTGCCGCCGAGGGAGATAAGGTTATTGTCAACCAGGTACGAGTTTGTCATTGCAGCAGCTCCATTCATGTAGATACCTGTAACAGGATAATTGGTAGTTGGATTTGCTGCCCCAGTTGCCGGCCCGATATTGATGATCTTGTTGCGTTCGCAGATTAGCGGGAAATTGCCGTCAAGCCTGATACCGTTCAATAAATTAAGACTCGTGGGATTGCTGGTGGTTATATTGGCAACGATGTTGTTTGAAACATTATCTGCGCCCAGGGCATAGATACCGACTGTTGTTCCGGCCCCGGCCATTGTTATGCTGTTTGAAACTGCCGTATCTCCCACCATATTCCCAACGGTTGTACCGATATTGAATGATCCCGATGAAGCACGGATGCCATAGAACGATGAACCTGTCCCGGTCCCGGTTCCTGTCATGGTGATGTTTTTGATCGTATTTCCCTGTATTTCGGTTGGTATTCCTGTCCCGGCAAACGCGTAGATCCCGTAAATACCATAATTTACCGCAGGATCTACAAACGGTGACCCACCGCACTGGGGGGCCGTACCGCCGATGAAATTGCCGGAAATGGTATTGCCGTTCGAAGTGGTGCTTCCATTAAAATAGAGGGGATACATATGGCCCATGGTGGTGATCCCTGCCGTCATATAAAAACTGTTGTTGGTAATCCGCCAGTTGTCACCATTACCAACCCCGCCTACAAAAATTCCGGAAGTTTTAAAGTTGATGAATTCATTTCCGTCAAACACATTGTTGCTGTTTAAACTACCGGCAGTGCCCATGCTTGAAACATTATAAAGGGCATACCCGACAACATCCGTCCGGTCGCGGAAAAGATTATTCATGAAAACATTGTAACTGTTACCCTGTGTTCCGGTGGTAGTACTGATCAGCACGGCACCCGACGTACCGGCACAGGAGGTTTCAAAGATGCAGTACCTGATCGTGTCGTACATGGCGTCATTCTGCAACACAAGGCTCGAATTCTGGGTGCTGGTGCTCCTGAAGCGCAGGTATCTCCCGGTTCCGTTAAACCTGCCGTCAATGGTGATCTGGTCGGCGCCATTGAATACTATCATGGGAACGTCCGCCGTATTTAATATCAGCCGTTCGGTTGCAGCATTGGGAACAATTTTAATGGTATATGGGCTGGGATTATCATAGATGACCTGGTTCAACAGGTAGGTTCCCGGTTCGGTCAGGTCGCCGGTGATGGTAATGGTCAGGTTGCCCGTTACGATCTTGTTGTTGATATCCGCGAAAAAGCCCCCGGCACCGGTAAGTGTCGGGTATGTTGCTCCTGTTCCACCCACTGTGAAATTACCGCTGATTGGGGGCAGGATTGTGTAAAAACTGGGA